>NZ_FPCE01000004.1:0-493321 GCF_900116845.1 Pseudomonas sp. OV546
GAGGCGAATTCTACAGCGTTACACGCTGCTGTCAACACCTCTTTTTCTCCGCTTTCGACCGAGAGGATCGAAACGTTAATAGAGCCAAACAACACTGCTCTACCAACTCCTTCTGGGCCTCGATGAACTGAAGCAACTCGCTGTCGAACCCTGCGTAACTCTTTGTTTACCAAGCAGTTTTCCGTTTCGACTGCGCCGGAAGTGGGGCGAATTATAGACTTCCAGAATCTGCCGTCAACACCTTTTTTCACATTTCTGTCATATCGGTCAAAAAGCGCTCAAAAACGCAAAAGCCGGCCCCAAGGGGCCGGCTTTCTAGCACACCTTACAGGCTAGGGAAGGCAAACTGCGACGCTTCATGGCTGGCCCGTTGCGGCCAACGCTGTGTAATCGCCTTGCGACGGGTATAGAAACGCACCCCATCCGGCCCATAGGCATGCAGGTCGCCAAACAGCGAACGCTTCCAGCCACCAAAGCTGTGATACGCCACCGGCACCGGCAGTGGAACGTTAACGCCCACCATGCCCACTTCAATCTCATCGCAGAATAGACGCGCCGCTTCACCATCACGGGTGAAGATACACGTACCGTTACCGTATTCATGGTCGTTGATCAGTTGCATCGCCGCTTCCAGGCTCGCCACCCGCACCACGCACAGCACCGGCCCAAAGATCTCTTCTTTGTAGATACGCATTTCAGGCGTCACATGATCAAACAGACTGCCCCCCAGGAAGAACCCCTCTTCATGGCCCGCAACACTCAGCCCACGGCCATCCACCACCAACTTGGCGCCCGAAGAAACACCGTCTTCTATATAGCCACTGACTTTGTCACGCGCCTGACCGGTCACCAACGGCCCCATATCCAGACCACAAGAGGTGCCCGCACCGATCTTCAACGCCTTGACCTGCGGCACCAGCTTGGCGATTAACGCGTCCGCCACCTGGTCACCCACGCACACAGCCACCGAGATCGCCATGCAACGCTCACCGCAGGAACCGTACGCCGCGCCCATCAAAGCACTGACGGCGTTATCCAGGTCCGCATCCGGCATCAGTACCGCGTGGTTCTTCGCGCCACCCAGTGCCTGTACGCGCTTACCGCGTTTGGTCGCTTCGGAATAGATGTACTCGGCAATCGGCGTCGAGCCCACGAAGCTCAGCGCTTTCACTTCCGGCGCTTCGATCAGCGCATCCACAGCGCCCTTGTCACCGTGCACCACGCTCAGCACGCCTTTAGGCAGACCCGCCTCCTGCAGCAGTTGTGCGATCAAGAGCGTCGAACTCGGATCACGCTCCGAGGGTTTCAGGATGAAACAGTTACCGCAGACAATCGCCAGCGGGTACATCCACAACGGCACCATCGCCGGGAAGTTGAACGGCGTGATACCAGCCACTACCCCCAGCGGCTGGAAATCCGACCATGCATCAATGTTCGGCCCTACGTTACGGCTGTACTCGCCCTTCAGAATCTCCGGCGCCGAGCACGCGTACTCAACGTTTTCGATCCCACGCTTCAGCTCACCGGCGGCGTCTTCCAGCGTCTTACCATGCTCTTCGCTGATCAACTGCGAGATACGCGCTTCGTTCTGTTCCAGCAATTGCTTGAAACGGAACATCACCTGAGCACGTTTGGCGGGCGGGGTATTACGCCAAGCCGGGAACGCCGCCTTGGCCGAGTCGATCGCCTGTTGAATGGTTTCACGGCTGGCCAACGGCACCTGGTGGATCACCTGCCCGGTGGACGGGTTATACACGTCGGCACTGCGACCGCTGTCGTTGACCAACTCGCCGTTGATCAAATGCTGGATAAGGCTCATGCAGGGCTCCTGAAAAGTTGTTCTATATAGAAGGAGAAATCAGTCGATCTTGTTCAGCACTTCGCCGACCGCATCGAACAGGCGATCCAGGTCCTGCGGCTTGCTGTTGAAGGTTGGCCCGAACTGCAGGGTGTCGCCACCAAAACGCACGTAGAAACCGGCTTTCCACAAGGCCATGCCGGCCTCAAAGGGGCGCACGATCGCATCACCGTCACGCGGGGCAATCTGGATAGCGCCCGCAAGCCCGTAGTTGCGGATGTCGATGACGTTCTTGCTGCCCTTCAGGCCATGCAGCGCATTCTCAAAGTGCGGGGCGACTTCGGCGACGCTCTGCACCAGGTTTTCCTTCTGCAACAGCTCCAATGCAGCCAGGCCGGCGGCGCAGGCTACCGGGTGCGCCGAATAGGTGTAGCCGTGCGGAAACTCAACTGCGTACTCCGGCGTCGCCTGGTTCATGAACGTCTGATAGATCTCGCTGCTGGCGATCACCGCGCCCATCGGGATGGCGCCGTTGGTGACTTGCTTGGCGATGCACATCAGGTCCGGGGTCACGCCGAAGCTGTCGGCACCGAACATCGAGCCGGTACGGCCGAAACCGGTGATCACTTCATCGAACACCAGCAGGATGTTGTGTTGATCGCAGATCTCACGCAGGCGCTTGAGGTAACCCTGAGGCGGCACCAGCACGCCAGCGGAACCCGCCATCGGCTCGACAAACACCGCAGCGATGTTCGACGCATCGTGCAATTCAATCAGCTTGAGCAGCTCATCGGCCAACGCGATACCGCCCTGCTCCGGCATGCCGCGGGAGAAGGCATTGCTTGCCAGCAACGTGTGCGGCAGATGGTCAACGTCCATCAAGCCCTGGCCAAATAACTTACGGTTACCGTTGACGCCACCCAGGCTGGTACCGGCGATGTTCACACCGTGATAACCACGGGCGCGGCCGATCATCTTGGTCTTGGTGGCCTGACCTTTGAGGCGCCAGTACGCACGCACCATTTTCACCGCGGTATCGGCGCACTCGGAGCCGGAATCGGTGAAGAACACATGATTCAGGTTGCCAGGGGTCAGGTCGGTGATCTTTTCCGCCAGTTGGAAGGACAACGGATGACCGTACTGGAAGCCCGGCGAGTAGTCCAAAGTCCCCAGTTGCTTGGCGACCGCTTCCTGGATCTCCTTACGCGTGTGCCCGGCGCCGCAGGTCCACAGGCCCGACAACGAGTCATACACCTTGCGCCCCTTGTCATCAATCAACCAACTACCTTCAGCCGCCACGATCAGGCGCGGGTCTCGCTGAAAGTTACGGTTGGCCGTGTACGGCATCCAGTGAGCGTCCAGCTTCAATTGGCTGGCCAGGGACGATGGGGCGTTTTCGGGCATGTTCATCAGCAAAACCTCGCAAGGCAAAAGGCAGCGTCGGGATTGAAAGAGCGTTGTTGCAGCTAAATTGCCACGGCGATAAAGTCGGTGAAATCCAACTCTTCTAACCTTCAGTCAGGCCTTCACTAAACTATGAGCAGCCGTCGACCCGATCCCCTGGCGCAAGTCAGCGACTTTGATATCCGCCTGCTGCGCATCTTCCGCAGCGTGGTGGAGTGCGGGGGCTTTTCGGCGGCGGAAACCGTGCTGGGCATCGGGCGTTCGGCGATCAGCCAACAAATGAGCGATCTTGAGCAACGGCTCGGATTAAGACTGTGCCAACGCGGCCGCGCCGGGTTCTCCCTGACCGAAGAGGGTCGCGAGGTCTACCAATCGGCCCTGCAACTATTAAGTGCCTTGGAAAGCTTTCGCACCGAGGTCAACGGCCTGCACCAGCATCTGCGCGGGGAACTGATCATCGGCCTCACCGACAACCTCGTCACTCTGCCCCATATGCGCATCACCCACGCGCTCGCGCAATTGAAGGAGCGCGGCCCGGACGTGCAGATCCAGATCCGTATGATCGCCCCCAACGAAGTTGAACAAGGCGTACTCGACGGCCGCCTGCATGTCGGCGTGGTGCCCCAGGCCAGCGCCCTGTCGGGGTTGGAATACCAGCCGCTGTACAGCGAGCGTTCACTGCTCTACTGCGCGGTGGGCCATCCGTTGTTCTATGCCGAAAACAAGCAGCTGGACGATGCACGCATCGATGCCCAGGACGCCATCGCCCCGACCTTCCGCCTGCCCGCCGAGATCCAGGCCCATTACCAAGTCCTCAACTGCACCGCCAGCGCCTCCGACCGCGAAGGCATGGCCTTCCTGATCCTCACCGGTCGCTACATCGGCTACTTGCCCGATCACTACGCCAGCCTGTGGGTACAACAAGGCCGACTGCGTGCGCTGAAACCGGCTACACGTTTTTACGATTTGAGCCTCGCATCGGTCACGCGCAAGGGCCGTCGCCCCCATTTGGTGCTGGAAAGCTTCCTCGAAAGCCTGGCAGCAACGCGCTAACCCAGGTCTTTTGTGAAAAGCTGAGCAACTGGACAGCTTTTTGCAAGCGCACAAGGACCTAGAACCGTCCGACTCGAGTTTGCCCCCCATGCCACCAGAAACCTCCAGCCCCAGCGACCTTATCTACGGCCTCAACGACCGGCCGAAACCTGCCCCGGCCTTCCTCGCTGCACTGCAACACGTGCTGGCCGCCTTTGTTGGCATCATCACCCCGCCGCTGATCATCGGTTCTACCTTGGGACTCACCGCGCATTTACCGTACCTGATCAGCATGGCGTTGATGGTTTCCGGTGTGGGCACCTTCATCCAGGCGCGTAGGCCATTTGGTATCGGCGCCGGGATGATCTGCCTGCAAGGCACCAGCTTCGCGTTCCTCGGCGCAGTGCTGTCGGCGGGCTTCCTGGTGAAGCAACGCGGCGGCAGCCCGGAAGACATCATGGCGATGATCTTTGGCGTGTGCTTTTTCGGCGCCGCGGTGCAGATCGTGCTGAGCCGATTCATCGGTCAACTGCGTCGGGTCATCACGCCGCTGGTGACCGGGATTGTCATCACCCTGATAGGCATCAGCTTGATCAAGGTCGGCATCACTGACCTTGGCGGCGGTTTCAACGCCGCCGACTTCGGCGCACCCACCAACCTGGCGCTTGGTCTGTTCGTGGTGTTGACGATCATCCTGCTCAACCGCTCCAACACGCCGTGGGTACGCCTCTCGGCCATCATCATCGGCCTGGCCCTAGGCAGCCTGGCCGCCTGGTTCAGCGGCAAACTCGTGCCCCAAGCCCTGCCCGACCTGCCGCTGGTGAGCCTGCCGATTCCGTTTCGCTTCGGTTTCAACTTCGACTGGAGCGCTTTCCTGCCGATCGCGCTGATTTATCTGATCAGCAGCATAGAAACCGTCGGCGACCTCACCGCCAACTGCATGATCGCCCGCCAGCCCATCAGCGGCCCTTCCTATATAAGCCGGCTCAAGGGCGGCGTACTCGGCGATGGCGTGAGCTGCATGATCGCCGCCACCTTCAGCGCCTTCCCCAACACCACCTTCGCGCAAAACAACGGCGTGATCCAACTCACCGGCGTGGCCAGCCGTTACGTCGGCTTATATATCGGCGTGGTGTTGTTTGGCCTGGGCCTGTTTCCGTTGATCGGCGCAGTGCTGCAGCAAATCCCCAAACCGGTACTGGGCGGCGCAACCCTGGTGATGTTCGGCAGTGTGGCCGCCGCCGGCGTGCGCATCCTCGCCCAGGCACCGCTGGACCGGCGCAGCATGCTGATCATCGCCACGTCGTTTGGTGTCGGCCTGGGCATCGCCGCCCAACCGAACCTGCTGCACTTGATGCCCATGCTGGTGCAGAACCTGTTCGATTCGGCCATCACCAGCGGCGGGCTCACAGCCATCGTGTTGTGCCTGTTATTGCCGGAAGCCAAAGCCGCCCGTGCTGACGCAAACCACACAACGGAAAGCGACACACTGGAACCGCTTTGACGGTTTTATTGCATCAGGACTTGTCTGAGGCTTGAGGGTGGGTTATCTGTGCACACGTCGTCTCTATCGATCAGCACGGAAACCTCCATGAGCCTCGAAGTTCCTGCCCACAGCAACCAAGCCGGTAAACCCGCCAGCCGCATTCGGCAAAAGAACGAACAAGCGATTCTCCAGGCTGCTGAAGACGAGTTCGCGCGCCATGGCTACAAAGGCACCAGCATGAACACCATCGCGGCCAGTGCCGGGCTGCCGAAGGCCAATCTGCACTACTACTTCACCAACAAGCTGGGCCTGTATATCGCAGTGCTCAGCAATATCCTCGAACTGTGGGACAGCACCTTCAACGCGCTGACCGCCGAGGATGATCCGGCCGTGGCCCTCACCCGCTACATCCGCACCAAGATGGAATTCTCACGGCGCCAACCCCAGGCTTCACGGATCTTCGCCATGGAGATCATCAGCGGCGGTGAATGCCTCACCGAATATTTCAGCCAGGATTACCGCGCCTGGTTCAGCGGCCGCGCGGCCGTGTTCCAAGCCTGGATCGACGCTGGCAAGATGGACCCGATAGACCCCGTGCACCTGATCTTCCTGCTGTGGGGCAGCACCCAGCACTACGCCGACTTCGCCACCCAGATCTGCCGCGTCACCGGTCGCACCAAGCTGACCAAGCAGGACATGGAAGACGCCGGCACCAACCTGATCCACATCATTCTCAAGGGCTGTGGCATCAAGCCCGCCTATTAAACGAAGCGACTTATGCCTTTCACGCTCACCGGCCTTTGCGAGTTTCGCGAAGAAATACGCAAAAGCCGCTTTATCACCCTCGCCGCCCCGATCACCAGCCCGCAAGACGCCCAGGCGTTTTTCGAGCAGTACAGCGACCTGAACGCCACGCACAATTGCTGGGCCTGGAAACTTGCCGACCAATACCGCAGCAATGACGACGGCGAACCCGGCGGCACCGCCGGACGGCCGATCCTGGCGGCCATCGAGGCACAGGGTTTTGATCAGGTTGCGGTGCTGGTGATTCGCTGGTACGGCGGCATCCAGCTGGGAACCGGCGGTCTCGCCCGTGCGTATGGCGGCGGCGCGAATAAATGCCTGCAAAATGCCGAACGCATCGAACTGATCAGCCGCGTCCCGCTGAGTTGCGCCTGTGGGTTCGCCGAGCTGAACCTGGTGAAATTGCGCGTTGCTGAACTGGGCGGGCTGGTGATTGAAGAAACCTTCACCGCCAACGGCGTCGAGTTGCAGCTCGCCTTGGGCGAAGCCCATATCGACACCCTGCAAACTCAACTCGCCGACCTCAGCCGTGGGCGTATCCTGCTACACCGCTGAAACTGCTAACGTTGCACTCCCTGAACCGCGACTCCAAAGGAAGCTTTTCATGTCTACGCCAAAAACCGCATTGATCATCGGCGCCTCGCGCGGGCTGGGCCTTGGCCTGGTCAAGCAACTGCTTCAGGACGGTTGGGACGTGACCGCCACCGTGCGTGATCCGAGCAAGGCCGATGCCCTGAAAGCCGTTGGCCCGGTCCAGATCGAAAAACTCGACATGGACGACCAGCAAGCCGTGATCGCCCTGGCCCAACGCCTCAAGGAACGCACCTTCGACCTGCTGTTCGTCAACGCCGGCGTCAAAGGCCCTGCCAATCAGGAGCCGGGGCACGCCACCCTGGCCGAAGTCGGCCAATTGTTTTTTACCAACGCCGTGGCGCCGATCAACCTGGCCCAGCGCTTTGTCGGGCAGATCCGCAAGGACAGCGGCGTACTGGCTTTCATGAGTTCGGTATTGGGCAGCGTAACCATCCCCGACGGCTCCGACCTGGCGCTGTACAAAGCCAGCAAGGCCGCGCTCAACTCCATGACCAACAGCTTTATCACCCAGTTGGGTGATCACAAGTTGACCGTACTGTCGTTGCACCCGGGCTGGGTGAAGACCGATATGGGCGGCGAAAACGCGCACATCGACGTGGACACCAGCGTGCGTGGCCTGGTTGACCAAGTGAACGCCTACACTGGCAAAGGCGGTCATCACTTCATCGATTACAAAGGCGACACCATCGCGTGGTAACCACCGAGGATGAACAGGTGGAAGGGAGGGGGGCTTGCTCCCTCCCACACTGAACGCGCTGTATTCCTACAGGTAGACCAGATCTCGAACTACACGTAATCTACGCACCTCGCCCTCCCCGGCGACCCTGGATCAGCAGACAGGGCAACACTGAGCTGGCAAACCTGAACCCATCATTCAGAGGAGCCGGCCAATGCCTGCGACCCGTATCTGGTTAAAAAACCCCCTCGCCATTTTCACTGCCAACGGCCTCGACGCCCGTGGCGGCCTGGTGCTGCAAGACGGTGTGATCAGCGAAGTACTGGCCCAAGGCCAAGCACCCGCACAACCCTGCACCCAAGTGTTCGATGCGCGTGAGCATGTGGTCCTGCCAGGGCTGATCAACACTCACCATCACTTCTACCAAACCCTGACCCGCGCCTGGGCGCCGGTGGTCAATCAACCCTTGTTTCCCTGGTTGAAAACCCTGTACCCGGTATGGGCACGGCTGACCCCGGAAAAACTTGCCCTGGCGTCCAAGGTGGCACTCGCAGAATTGCTGCTCTCGGGCTGCACCACGGCGGCTGACCACCACTACCTCTTCCCCGACGGCCTGGAAAACGCCATCGACGTGCAAGTCGACAGCGTGCGCGAATTGGGCATGCGCGCCATGCTCACCCGCGGTTCCATGAGCCTGGGCGAAGCCGACGGTGGCCTACCGCCGCAACAGACCGTACAACAAGGCCAAGTCATCCTCGAAGACAGCCAGCGCCTGATCCGCGAATACCACCAACGCGGCGATGGCGCACACATCCAGATTGCCCTGGCACCCTGCTCACCGTTTTCCGTCACCCCGGAAATCATGCAAGCCAGCGCCGAACTGGCAAACACCCTGGATGTGCGCCTGCACACTCACCTGGCGGAAACCCTCGACGAGGAAGACTTCTGCCTCCAACGTTTCGGGCTGCGCACCGTGGACTACCTCGACAGCGTCGGCTGGCTCGGCCCGCGGACCTGGCTGGCCCATGGCATTCACTTCAACCCGGATGAAATTGCGCGCCTGGGCGCCGCCGGCACCGGTATCTGCCACTGCCCAAGCTCGAACATGCGCCTGGCGTCCGGCATCTGCCCGACCCTGGACCTGCTCGCTGCGGGCGCGCCCATCGGCCTGGGCGTGGACGGTTCCGCCTCCAACGACGCGTCGAACATGATCCTCGAAACCCGCCAGGCCTTGTATATCCAGCGTCTACGTTATGGCGCGGAAAAAATCACCCCGGAAGGTGTACTTGGCTGGGCGACCAAAGGCTCGGCGCAGTTACTCGGGCGTACGGATATCGGTGAGTTGGCTGTCGGCAAACAGGCCGACCTGGCGCTGTTCAAGCTCGATGAGCTGCGCTTCTCCGGCAGCCACGATCCGATCTCGGCACTGCTGTTGTGCGGCGCTGATCGGGCAGATCGGGTAATGATCGGCGGCACGTGGCGCGTAATCGATGGCCAAGTCGAAGGACTGGATCTGAAAGGCCTGATCGCCGATCACAGCCAGGCAGCGAAACAACTGATCGCCGGAACCTAAGCCAAACACAGGTCAAAATGTGGGAGGGGGCTTGCCCCCGATAGCGGTAGTTCAGCCGATACATGTACTGGCTGACACTCCGTCATCGGGAGCAAGCCCCCTCCCACCTTCGTTTTTGTGGTGGTTTGAAGAACCGGTTACAACCCCAGCAGCGACAACATGATAAAGGTCGCAAACAACACAAAATGCGTCATCCCCTCAATGGCATTGGTTTCGCCATCGTTGAGGTTGATCGCGCTGACAATCAGCGTGATAAACACCATCACCGTTTGTACCGGCGTCATCGCCATCTGGAACGGCTGGCCGGTGTAGAGCGCCATGGCCTCCATCACCGGCACCGTCAAGATCACCGTCGACAACGATGCACCCAACGCGATATTCACCACCGACTGCATGCGGTTCGCCAACGCAGCGCGCAACGCGGTCAAAATCTCCGGCGCCGCCGAAATAGCCGCGACCACGATCGCCGTGATCACCGGCGGCGCCCCCGTACCTTCCAGGCCCAGGTCGAGCGTCTTGGACATCACCTCGGCCAGCGCGCCAATCACGATCACCCCGAACACCAGGGTGCCTATGGAGAACGCCAGGTTGACCGACGGTGCGTCCTGCTCTTGCGGCTGCTTCTTACGGCGTTTTTCCGGATAGCTGTAGCTGAAAAAATAACTGTGCGGCCCCACCTGCATGCGCAGGAACAGGGTGTAAAGCACCACCATCGCGCCAATGGTGAAGGCCGAGTAAATTTTCCAGTCGGCTTCGGGAATAAATTCCGGCACCACCATCGACACGCCCATGGCGGTGAGGATCATCACGCTGTAGGTGCGCGCCGAATCGTCATTGTAGGATTGTTCGCCATGCTTGATGCCGCCCATCAGCGCGGCCAGGCCGAGAATCCCGTTGATGTCGAGCATCACCGCCGAGTAGATGGTGTCGCGCACCAGGGTGGGCGACGGTTCATTACTCATCATGATCGCCAGGATCACCACTTCCACCAGCACCGCAGCGAGCGTGAGGATCATGGTGCCGTAGGGGTCGCCGACCTTTTCCGCCAGTTGCTCGGCGTGATGAGCCACGCGCATCGATGCCACGACGATAAAGCCGATCAGCGCCACGCCGGCCAGCAGCGCCACCATTTGCCCGCTATGGAGCATCCAGTGCTCCAAAGGGTAGGCGGCGATGGCGGCAATCAGCGCCAGCAGCATGAATTTTTCTTGCTTGAGGGATGTGAGCATTACGGGCCTTTTAGTACGGCAAATCAGTCATTGATGGGGTACAGACTGCGCCAAGCCGCTAATGTTTCGTTACACCTTAGTTCACACGGCCCTTGCGTAAATAAAAGCAAAACTCTCCTGCTGGTCAGGTTTTGCCGATTATTTCGGCCATGGCCTGTAGAATGCCGCCATTGCACCTGATGAGAATTTAGAAAATGTACGATTGGCTCAACGCCCTGCCCAAGGCTGAACTGCACCTGCACCTGGAAGGCTCGCTGGAGCCGGAGCTGCTGTTCGCCCTGGCCGAGCGCAACAAGATCGCGCTGCCGTGGAACGACGTCGAAACCCTGCGCAAGGCCTACGCCTTCAACAACCTGCAAGAGTTTCTCGACCTGTACTACAAGGGCGCCGATGTGCTGCGCACCTCCCAGGACTTCTACGACCTCACCTGGGCCTACCTGCTGCGTTGCAAAGAGCAGAACGTGATCCACACCGAACCGTTCTTCGACCCGCAAACCCACACCGACCGTGGTATTCCGTTCGAAGTGGTGCTGAACGGCATCGCCGCTGCGCTGAAAGATGGCGAGCAGCAGTTGGGTATCACCAGCGGTTTGATCCTCAGCTTCCTGCGCCACCTGAGCGAAGCCGAAGCCGAGAAAACCCTCGACCAGGCCTT
Source organism: Pseudomonas sp. OV546 (assembly GCF_900116845.1). Lineage (NCBI taxonomy): Bacteria > Pseudomonadati > Pseudomonadota > Gammaproteobacteria > Pseudomonadales > Pseudomonadaceae > Pseudomonas > Pseudomonas sp. OV546. The sequence goes on from NZ_FPCE01000004.1 coordinate 11,252, forward strand.
GCCGTTCCGTGATGCGTTCGTGGCCGTGGGCCTGGACAGTTCGGAAATGGGTCACCCGCCGAGCAAGTTCCAGCGTGTGTTCGACCGTGCCCGCCACGAAGGCTTCCTCACCGTGGCCCACGCCGGCGAAGAGGGCCCGCCCGAATACATCTGGGAAGCCATCGACCTGCTGAAAATCCAGCGCATCGACCATGGCGTACGCGCCATCGAAGACGAGCGCCTGATGCAGCGCATCATCGACGAACAGATTCCGCTGACCGTGTGCCCACTGTCCAATACCAAACTGTGCGTGTTCGACGACATGGCCCAACACAACGTCCTCGACATGCTCGAGCGCGGCGTGAAGGTCACGGTGAACTCGGATGACCCGGCCTACTTCGGCGGTTATGTCACCGAGAACTTCCACGCGTTGTACACCTCGCTGGGCATGACCCAGGACCAAGCCAAACGCCTGGCGCAGAACAGCCTGGATGCGCGTCTGGTCAAGCCATAAGCCTCACTCACTGAGTGAATGCAGGCTAACTGTGGGAGCGAGCACGTCGCACCGCCGCTCCCACAACGGCTAAGCATTGCCCTCTGCCGCCACCGCGCAGGATCACGCAGGTATGGCCAATCGGGTGATTTCCAACTGCTCGAGATCATTGACCTGCAACGCCTGTGACTCGTTGATCACGCTGATCCAATTCGACTGTAAAAACAGTTGCAACAACCCCGCCCCCAACGCACCGCCCAAGTGCGGCTGCTGCTGGCTCCAGTCGAAACAGTTACACACCAGCGGCGACGCCAGCGCCTGGGTGAAAATACCCAGGCCTGCCAAATGCTGCGCGCCCTTTACCGTGACATCGGTACGTTGCTCGTAGCGCTCGATCCACCCCGCCTCCAGCATATGTTGATACAGCTGCGCTCCCAGCTCGCCGCCTAGGTGCCCATGGCACAGCCGGGCATGGCGCAACGACGGCGGGGCCGCCAGCGGTTGCGGTAACGTGTCCGGCGCACTGCGTACGGCGCAGGCCATGGTGGTCCTGGCCATGGCATTGATGGCGGCGCTGACATCAGGCGCGGCCACGCGAAACAAGCGCTTGCCACGCCGGGCCTCCACCCGCAACAAACCACCCGCGGTCAGTCGCGCCAGATGCGCATTGGCGGAGGTCGCCGATAACCCGGTGAGCGTCGCCAACTCTACCGGCGACTTGGCCGAGCCATCCATCAAGGCCCACAGCATGGCGGTGCGTTTGGGCTCGGCGAGCAAGCTGGCGATCTGACTGATACAAGGCGCTGCTTCCATCTTTCACTCCCTGTCGATTTATTGTTCTGATGAGGTTGGCGCCAAAGTATAGGGGCGCCCACCCGCAGTTCCACCGCGTCTGACAGCGTGGATAGGGACGGGATCTGAGTGAAATTTCCTACTGTGATGGAAGCCGTTACCTCGCGTGCCATCGCTCCGACAACTGGGCGGTCAACGTCGCACAACGGGACACGAGCATTTCCCGCAACAGGTTGATGGGCTTGCTCAGTTGCGCACGGTGAGCGCACAGCAGGTTGAGCGGCGTGCGCTCGCCACGCAGTTCAGGCAGGATCACGCGCAATCGCCCAGCCAGCACGTCGGTGCTGACATCGAGCCAGGACTTGTAGGCAATGCCCACACCCGCCACCGCCCAACGGCGGACGACGTCGGCATCGTCACTGAAACGGTCTCCGCTGACCGTCAGGCTGACTTCACGTTTGCCATCGTGAAAGCTCCAGTGATCGTGGACCCGGCTGCCGAGCATATACAGCAGGCAATTGTGTTGGGCCAATTGCTCCAGATGCCGAGGTTCACCCTGCCGAGCGAGGTAACTGGGGGAGGCACACAGCACGCGAACGTTATTCGGTGCGACAGGCCGCGCGACAAGGCTGGAATCCTCGGGCTCACCGTAACGCAGGGCGATATCCACCGGTTGACGGAACAGATCGGCAATACGATCGCCCAACAGCAGGCGCACGGTGAGCTGCGGGTACTCACGCTGGAACTCGTCCAGCCACGGCAGCAGTTGGTTACGCCCGAAATCCGAAGGGGCCGAGAGTTGCAGCACCCCGCTGACATGGTCCTGGCCGCTGGCCAACAAGCGTCGTCCTTCATCCAGCGAGCTCAACGCCGCGCGGGCGTATTCCAGGAAACCCTCGCCTTCGGCGGTCAGGCGCAGGCTGCGCGTGGAGCGTGCCAGCAAACGCGCGCCCAGTTGCTGCTCGATACGCTTGAGCGCCGCGCTGGCCACCGCAGGCGACAGGTCCATCACCCGTGCCGCAGCGGACAGGCTGCCCAAGTCCGCCGCCCGCACGAACAACTGCAAATCATCAAAACGCAGCATGCATCCCGCCCATTATCAAAATTTTATTGAAACAGACTGCTGTTTTAGCCGCTTTTATCGCGGCGGGAAATAGCCAATCATCTGTGCATCCCGCTTATCACGTGTCTGGAGTTGAATATGTCCACAGCCTTTAACGTCATCGCCACGCTGATCGCCAAGCCCGGCCAACAGGCCACCTTGGAAACCTTGCTGCGTGGCCTGCTGGAACCCACGCGCCTGGAAGCCGGTTGCGAGCAGTACGACCTGCACCAGGACCTGCAACACCCCGAAACCTTCTACATGCTCGAACGCTGGAGCGATGACGCCGCGCTGGCCGACCATGACCAGAGCGCGCACATCCTGAGCTTTCGCGCCAAGGCGGCTGATGTGCTCGAACACTTCGAACTCAAGCGCCTGAAATTCCTCGCCTGATCACCGCCCTTTTCCGGAGCCATCATGAAAGCTATTGCCTACTACGCCTCACTGCCGATCAACGATCCCAACGCCCTGCAAGACATCGAGTTGCCAGCACCCGTCGCCGGCCCGCGCGACCTGCTGGTGGAAGTCAAAGCCATCTCGGTCAACCCGGTGGACACCAAGGTGCGCCAGAACGTCGCCCCGGAAAACGGCGCCGCCAAAGTGCTGGGCTGGGACGTGGCCGGCGTGGTCAAGGCCGTCGGCAGCGAAGTGACGTTGTTCAAGGCCGGTGACAAGGTGTTCTACGCCGGTTCCCTGGTGCGCCCGGGCGGCAACAGCGAACTGCACGCCGTGGATGAGCGCATCGTCGGCCACATGCCGAAAAGCCTTGGTTTCAGCGACGCCGCTGCGCTGCCGCTGACCGCCATTACCGCCTGGGAATTGTTGTTCGAACGCCTGCAAGTGCGTGAAGGCAAAAAGGATGAAGGCCAGAGCCTGCTGATCGTCGGCGCTGCCGGTGGCGTGGGGTCGATCCTGACGCAATTGGCCAGCCAGCTCACCGCCTTGACCGTGATCGGCACGGCGTCGCGCCCGGAAACCCAGGAATGGGCCAAGTCACTCGGTGCGGACCTGGTGATCGACCACAGCCAACCGCTGAGCGAAGCGCTGAAAACCGCCGGACACCCGCAAGTGACCCACGTCGCCAGCCTGACCCAGACGGATCATCACCTGGACCAACTGGTGGAAGCCCTGCAACCCCAGGGCAAGCTGGCACTGATCGACGATCCCAAGGCACTGGACGTCAGCAAGCTCAAGCGCAAGAGCCTGTCGCTGCACTGGGAGTTCATGTACACGCGTTCGATGTTCGAGACGCCGGACATGATCGAACAGCACAACCTGCTCAATCGCGTGGCCGACCTGATCGACGCGGGCACCCTGAAAACCACGGTGGGCGAGCACTTCGGTGTGATCAATGCAGAGAATCTGCGACGCGCCCATGCGCTGCTGGAAAGCGGCAAGGCCAAAGGCAAGATCGTGCTGGAAGGGTTCTGAAAAAACGGCTGTCAGGGTCGTCCATTATTCATGTGAGTAATGGACGACACCACTAGTCCGAGAGTTGATCTTTGTCATATTTGTGAGCGTATTCGGGTTTATATTGGCCGCCTTTGCCACGATTCTTTTACGTGAGGAAGTCAGCAATGAAGATCCTGATAAAAGCGTTAGCAAAATCCGCAGGCAATAAATGGCAGGTCCGTCTCGACCAGGACGCGTTCACCTTCCGCACCGAGGCCGAGGCGCGTGCCTTTGCCGACACCCTGCAAGCCCGTATCCAGGCGCCCCACCGTTTTCCAAACAGCCAGCAACGCTCCGCCGCTGGCTGAACCACTGTTCAGACCTGCGCCTGCAAGGCCCGTTTGCGTTGCAGGCGCTGGGTCGACATCGCAATCGTCACGGCCAATACCCCGCACAAACTGATGACCATCGCCATCGGCATTGCGGTGCCGTCGTGCAACACGCCCACCAACGACGCAGCCCCCGCCGCCACGCCAAACTGGATGCAGCCGAGCAACGCCGAAGCGCTACCGGCCCGTGCACCCTGCCCGCTCATGGCGCACGCCGAGGTATTGGGCAAAATGCAGCCGAGGCTGGCGATACAGATAAACAACGGCACCAGCAATGGCCACAGCGCATCGGTGCGCAAGGCCGCGATGCCGAGCAACGTCAACGCCGCCAGCAGGTACACCCATACCGTGCGCGATAGCAAAAAAGCCGGGCCGCGCTTGGCCAGCAGCCGCGCGTTGACCTGCGCCACCAATATGAAGCCCGCCGCGTTGGAACCAAACAGCCAGCCGTAGTGCTCGGCGGGTACGCCGTACAGCTTGATAAACACGAACGGTGAACCGGCGATGTAGGCAAACATCCCGGCAATCGAAATACCACCGGTCAAGGCATAGCCGAGGTAAACCCGATCGGACAACAGCGCCCCATAGCGTCGCAGCGACCCGGACAGCGGCTGACGCGGCTGGTGGGCGGGAAAGGTTTCCGGCAAACCGACCGCCACGGCGATGGCCGCCATCACGCTGAATAGGGACAGCGCCAGGAAAATCGACTGCCAGCCCCACAGACCGACCATCAGCCCACCCGCCAACGGCGCGAGAATCGGCGCCAGGCCCGTCACCAGCATCAACTGTGAATAAACCTTGGCCGAGCCCACGGGATCACATTTGTCGCTGACCACCGCACGGGAAATCACCATGCCCGCGCAGCCCCCCAGGGCCTGCACAAAACGTGCTGCGATCAGCCACTCCAGCGAAGGTGCAAAGGCGCACGCAAAGGACGCCAAGGTAAACAAGGTGACCCCACTGAGCAGCGGGCCGCGTCGACCAAAGCGGTCCGCCAGCGGGCCATAGATCAATTGGCCGATGGCCAGGCCAGCGAAATACACCGCCAGGGTCAGCTGGATGTGTTTTTCATCGGTCGCGAAAGCCGTGGCCATGGCCGGGAAGCCCGGCAGGTAAAAATCGATCGCCAACGGCGCGAAGGCGCTCAAGGCCCCCAGAATCAGGATTATGCGAAGGTTCATCGGGCACCCAAGTGAGACGGCAGCCCGATAGTCTAGCCGCGCTTGGGTGCATTGAACACGATAGCTCGCTAACTATTTTTCCGCATCAGGCCAGCTTGGCGCTGTAACCCTCTTCGGTGATCGCCGCGATCACTTGCTCAGCAGACAAGCGGCTGTCGACGCCCACTTCCTTTGCCGCCAGGTCGACCTTCACGCTGGCCGCCGGGTCCTGGCTCTGCACCGCCTGGGTCACCGCACGAACGCAATGGCCGCAGGTCATTCCTTCAACGCTGAATACTTGCATGACATGACTCCTTTGATGAGGTTGAACCCAGTCTCGACCTTGCCACGATGGTAAGGTCAAGTTCCTCGAATAGCTGCCGGGCTGGTATTCGGCGGCATCGTCGGCCAAGCTTCACCCATCTTTGATTCACACCACGGAGCATTCGCCATGCGCTGGTCGTTTTTTGCCCTTCTCGGCCTGATGAGCCTGTCCGCCGCTGCGCCCCAAGCCATCGCCGCAGAAGACTATGCGGTGCTGATCATTTCCCGGGAACGCCTGGAAGTGCCGACCAACTGCGAAATCGGTCTGTACATCCAGGACCAACTAGCCGGGCGCCTGTTTCAAGAACAATCCACCTCGTTCAACCTGCCCGCGGGCGATGTATCGCTGCGCCTGAAACTGCTGCCGGGCCAAACCCCAGGCTGCCTGCCGGGACTGCTGGCACCGCCCGCGCAGAACATCACACTCAAGGCCGGTGACGTGCGCAAATTGCGCATCGCCCAGGGCCCGGACGGCATGTATCTCAAATCCGCCGCACTGGAATACTAAAGGCACTTGACCTTCCCCACAGGTCAAGGTTGATCCTACGGGCAACGTCTTCTGGAGGACTGCCCCATGAATGGATCAACCACCTTTGACCTGCCCATCAGCGGCATGACCTGCGCCAGCTGTGCCGGCCGGGTCGAACGCGCGCTGGGCAAGGTGCCGGGGGTGCAAAGCGTCAGCGTCAACCTGGCCAATGAGCGCGCCCACGTTGAAGTGCTGGGCCAGATGGACCCCGGCGTGCTCATCGCCGCTGTCGACAAGGCCGGCTACACCGCCAGCCTGCCCCAAAGCGAATCGACCACCGACGCCAACCAAGCCCAGCGCCTGCACCACGAGCGCTGGGCGCTGCTGCTGGCGATCCTGCTGGCATTGCCGTTGGTGCTGCCGATGCTGGTCGAGCCCTTCGGCCTGCACTGGATGCTGCCCGCCTGGGCACAATTCGCCCTGGCCACACCGGTGCAATTCATCTTCGGCGCGCGCTTCTATATCGCCGCCTGGAAAGCCGTGCGTGCCGGTGCCAGCAACATGGACCTGCTGGTGGCCATCGGCACCAGCGCCGGTTATGGCCTGAGTATTTATGAATGGCTCACCGCTCACCCCGGCATGGCGCCGCACCTGTACTTCGAAGCCTCGGCGGTGGTGATCGCCCTGGTGCTGCTGGGCAAATACCTGGAGAGCCGCGCCAAGCGCCAGACCGCGAGCGCCATCCGCGCCTTGGAAGCCCTGCGTCCTGAGCGGGCGATTCGAGTACTCGACGGTCGTGAAGAAGACGTCGCCATCAACGCCCTCAAGCTCAATGATCTGGTACTGGTAAAACCCGGCGAACGCTTCCCGGTGGACGGTGAAGTGGTGGAGGGTCAAAGCCACGCGGACGAAGCCTTGATCAGCGGCGAAAGCCTGCCCGTACCCAAACAACCTGGCGATAACGTCACCGGCGGCGCCATCAACGGCGAAGGCCGCCTGCTGGTACGCACCCTGGCCCTCGGTGCCGAAAGTGTGCTGGCGCGGATCATCCGCCTGGTCGAGGACGCCCAGTCCGCCAAGGCACCGATCCAGAAGCTGGTGGATAGAGTCAGCCAGGTCTTCGTCCCGACCGTGCTGGTGCTGGCGTTGGTCACGCTGGTGGGCTGGTGGCTGTATGGCGCGCCCCTGGAAACGGCGATCATCAATGCCGTCGCCGTACTGGTGATCGCCTGCCCCTGCGCCCTGGGCCTGGCCACACCGACCGCGATCATGGCCGGCACCGGCGTTGCCGCGCGCCACGGCATCCTGATCAAGGACGCCGAAGCCCTGGAACGAGCCCATGCAGTGAGCGCCGTGGTCTTCGACAAGACCGGCACTCTCACTTCCGGCACGCCTAGGATTGCCCACCTGGCCGCGGTGGATGGCAACGAAGCCTTACTGCTGCAACAAGCCGGCGCGCTGCAACGCGGCAGCGAACACCCGTTGGCCAAGGCCGTACTGGATGCCTGCAACGAAAAAGGCCTGACCGTGGCCGATGTGACGGCCAGCCAATCCCTGACCGGACGCGGCATCGCCGGCACGCTCGATGGCCGGCCGTTGGCCTTGGGTAACCGTCGCCTGCTGGAAGAAAGCGGCTTGAGCGCAGGCGACCTCGCCGACTCCGCCAAGTCCTGGGAAGCCGAGGGCCGCACGTTGTCCTGGCTGATCGAGCAAGGTGCGCAACCACGTGTGCTGGGGCTGTTCGCGTTTGGCGACACACTCAAGCCCGGTGCACTGGAGGCGGTGGAGCAACTCAAGGCCCAGCACATCAGCAGCCATTTGCTCACCGGCGATAATCGCGGCAGCGCCCGTGTGGTCGCCGAGGCGCTGGGCATCGACGATGTGCACGCCGAAGTGCTGCCCGCCGACAAAGCCGCCACCGTCGTCGCGTTGAAAAAAACCGGCGTGGTGGCCATGGTCGGCGACGGCATCAACGACGCCCCGGCCCTGGCCGCTGCCGATATCGGCATCGCCATGGGGGGCGGTACCGACGTGGCCATGCACGCGGCCGGTATCACCCTGATGCGCGGCGACCCGCGCCTGGTGCCTGCTGCGCTGGAGATCAGCCGCAAGACCTACGCCAAAATCCGCCAGAACCTGTTCTGGGCCTTTGTGTATAACCTGATCGGCATTCCCCTGGCGGCGTTCGGCCTGCTCAACCCGGTACTCGCGGGTGCAGCGATGGCCTTGTCCAGCGTCAGCGTGGTGAGCAATGCATTACTGTTGAAGACGTGGAAGCCTAAGAACTTGGAGGATCAACGCCCATGAACATCGGCCAAGCCGCACGCCAGAGCGGGCTCAGCGCCAAGATGATTCGCTACTACGAGTCCATCGGCCTGCTCAAGGCTGCCCACCGCACCGACAGTGGCTATCGCGTGTACGGCAGCGACGACTTGCACACCCTGGCGTTTATCAAGCGGTCGCGGGATTTGGGTTTTTCATTGGAAGAGGTCGGCAAGCTGCTGACCCTGTGGCAGGACCGGCAACGGGCGAGTGCCGATGTGAAGGCGTTGGCGCGCCAGCATATTGAGGCGCTGAACCAGAAGATCCTGGAACTGGGGCAATTGCGCGATACCTTGCAAGACCTGGTGGAGCACTGTCAGGGCGATGATCGGCCGGATTGTCCGATACTCAAGGAGTTGGCGTCCGGAAGCTGCTGCGCCTGAGCGGATCTAACTGGACACACACAAAACCAAATGTGGGAGGGGGCTTCCCCCTCCCACATTTTTGATCTCCACTTATCTGGAAATCACTGCATCCAAGGCGGCGGCGGGGGCTCGTCCGGCACCTTGCTCGGAGGCGCATCATCGGCAGCCCGAATCGCCTGGCGGCGCTCTTCATCCAGCCGCGCCGCTTCGATCTCGCGGATCACACCGCCGACGTCCGCCAACTCTTCCGGCTCGTCGAACTCGCCGGTCAAGACGCTGGCTGGGTGCAGGGTGCCGGCTTCGTAAAGGGCCCACATTTCCTTGGCGTACTTGGTCGCCTTCAACTCTGGGGCAAAACGCCCGAAGTAGGAAGCCATGTTGCCCACGTCCCGCTCCAGCATGTTGAACGCGTGGTTATTGCCCGCCGCATCCACCGCCTGGGGCAGGTCGATGATCACCGGGCCCGTTGGCGTAAGCAGCACGTTGAACTCGGACAAGTCACCGTGCACCAGGCCGGTACACAGCATCAGCACGATCTGGGAAATCAGGAAGGCGTGGTATTCACGCGCCTGGTCCGGCTCCAGTGTCACGTCATTCAGACGCGGCGCCGCGTCACCGTACTCGTCGGCCACCAGTTCCATCAGCAGCACGCCTTCAAGGAAGTCGTACGGCTTGGGCACGCGAACGCCCGCACCGGCCAGGCGGAACAAAGCCGCCACCTCAGCGTTCTGCCAGGCATCTTCGGTTTCTTTCTTACCGAATTTGGAGCCCTTGGCCATGGCCCGGGCCTGCCGGCTGTTACGGACCTTACGGCCTTCCTGGTATTCGGACGCTTGACGAAAACTTCGTTTGTTCGCCTCCTTGTAAACCTTGGCGCAACGCAATTCGTTGCCGCAGCGCACCACATAAACAGCTGCTTCTTTACCACTCATGAGTGGGCGCAGCACTTCGTCGACCAGACCGTCTTCGATCAGGGGTTCAATGCGTTTAGGAGTCTTCATCAGCTTTTATTGTGGGTCCTTTATTACCAAATACGCGTATGGCACTCGTTATACGGCAATCGGCTCGCCGGTGGGAGAGGCTACCGACCTCTGACCGCTCAAGAATGCATCCAATATGCCAATTTTCGCCGCAATCAACGCTCAATGATCGCCGTAACACCCTGGCCACCCGCCGCGCAGATCGAAATCAGGCCACGGCCCTTGCCCGCCGCATCCAGCAACTTGGCCAGGTTGGCGACGATACGCCCACCCGTGGCGGCAAACGGGTGCCCGGCGGCCAGGGAGCTGCCCTTCACATTCAGCCGGCTGCGGTCGATGGACCCCAAGGGTGCGTCCAGCCCGAGGCGCGTCTTGCAGTAGTCCGCGTCTTCCCAGGCCTTGAGCGTGCACAAAACTTGGGCAGCGAACGCTTCGTGGATCTCGTAGTAATCGAAGTCCTGCAGCGTCAGGCCATTTCTCGCCAGCAGTCGCGGCACCGCGTACACCGGCGCCATCAGCAGGCCTTCGGCACCGTTGACGAAGTCCACCGCCGCCGCTTCGCCGTCACGCAAATACGCGAGGATCGGTAAACCACGCGCCTGGGCCCAGGCCTCACTGCCCAGCAGCACCAGCGACGCGCCATCGGTGAGCGGCGTGGAATTGCCGGCGGTGAGCGTGCCCTTTTCGCTGCGCTCGAAGGCGGGCTTGAGCGCGGCGAGTTTTTCCAGGGTAAGGTCGGGCCGCAAGTTGTTGTCGCGGGTCAGGCCCAGAAACGGTGTGAGCAAATCGTTGTGCCAGCCTTCGGCGTAGGCCGCGGCCATTTTCTGATGGCTTTCGAGGGCCAACTGGTCCTGCTCGGCGCGGGGGATCTGCCAGGTCTGCGCCATCAACTCGCAGTGCTGGCCCATGGACAAACCGGTACGGGGTTCGCCGTTACGCGGCAGTTCCGGCTTGAGGTGATGGGGACGAAGTTGTAACAGCAGTTTTAATTTATCCGCCATGGACTTGCTGCGGTTGGCGTGCAGCAGAAGCTTGCGCAGGCCTTCATTTACACCGATCGGCGCGTCGGAGGTGGTGTCCACCCCACCGGCAATCCCGCACTCAATCTGCCCCAGGGCGATCTTGTTGGCCACCAGCAACGCGGCTTCCAGGCCGGTGCCGCATGCCTGCTGAATATCATAGGCCGGGGTTTGCGGCGACAGACGCGAGCCCAGCACACATTCACGGGTGAGGTTGAAGTCCCGCGAATGCTTGAGCACCGCACCGGCAGCCACTTCGCCCATGCGCAGGCCGTGCAGGTTGTAGCGCTCGATCAGGCCTTCCAGGGCGGCGGTCAGCATCGCCTGGTTGCTCGCCGTGGCATAAGGGCCATTGGAGCGGGCGAAAGGAATGCGGTTACCGCCAATGATCGCTACACGGCGCAATTGAGTCATGAAAAGCTCCCTGATGGTTGTAGGTGGAATCACCAAGCCTAGCCTAGGCTCAATCGAACGACTGCCACCCCGGGGTGGTCCACCCTTTGAACCCCAGCCTTCGGAGAGCGTTCCATGTCTGACCGTTATATCGACTTCGCCAACTCAAGCCTCGGCCATCGCCTGGTCGCCGCCATTGGCCTGCCGTCACCGGTACGCCTGGAACGCTGGCAGGCCGGGCGCCTGCGTCCGGTGGAGGGCGCATTGCTGCTGGGCGGCGGTGCGCTGGCCACTCAGGTACAGGCATTTGCCAACCGGCTCACCGACGCCATTTACACCTACGGCGCCGAGACGTCGACGTGGATTCCCGGCCATGGCCCCACACTCAAGGCGGTCGTGTTCGACGCCAGCGAATTGCAACACACTGATCAACTCAAACAGCTGCGCGAATTCTTCCAACCGCTGCTGAAAAACCTGGATAACAGCGCGCACCTGGTGATCCTCGGCCGTGCGCCGGAAAGCCTCAGCGACCCCTTCGCCGCCAGCGCCCAGCGCGCCCTGGAGGGTTTCAGCCGCTCTCTGGCGAAAGAGCTGCGCAATGGCGGCGTGTTGCAATTGCTCTACGTCGGCGACGGTGCCGAGGACCAATTGGAAGGCGCACTGCGCTTTTTCCTCTCACCGAAAAGCGCCTACATCTCTGGCCAGGTGATTCGCCTGGAGGCCTGCACCACGCCGGTCGAAGACTGGACGCGCCCCCTGGCCGGGCGCAAGGCGCTGGTCACCGGTGCCGCACGAGGCATTGGTGCATCCATCGCTGAAACCCTGGCCCGCGACGGCGCCGACGTGATCCTGCTCGACGTGCCTCAGGCCAAGGCCGACCTCGAAGCCCTGGCCGCGCGCCTGGGTGCACGCACCGTCACGCTGGATATCTGTGCTGAAGACGCCGCCCGTCAATTGATCGAGCACCTCCCCGATGGGCTGGACATCCTGGTGCACAACGCCGGTATCACCCGTGACAAAACCCTGGCGAACATGACCCCGGAGTACTGGGACGCGGTGCTCGCGGTCAACCTCAATGCGCCACAGGTACTGACCCAGGCGCTGCTCGACAGCGGCACCCTGCACGACAACGCCCGCGTGGTATTGCTGGCGTCGATCAGCGGCATCGCCGGTAACCGTGGGCAGACCAACTATGCGGCGAGCAAGGCGGGGTTGATCGGCCTCGCACAGGCTTGGGCGCCCCTGCTTAAAGAGCGTGGCATCACCATCAACGCCGTGGCACCGGGTTTTATCGAAACCCAGATGACCGCACATATTCCGTTCGCCTTGCGTGAAGCCGGGCGACGCATGAGTTCGCTGGGCCAGGGCGGCCTGCCGCAGGACGTCGCCGAAGCGGTGGCGTGGCTGGGCCAACCGGGTTCCGGTGCAGTCAGCGGGCAAGCGCTGCGGGTATGTGGGCAAAGTCTCTTGGGAGCGTAAGCATGCAATGGAAGACGCTGGGCACTACGCCATTTCTGCCGCCGCTGTATTGGCGCGCGGCGCTCAAACGCAAGATCACCGGCAGCACCTTGCCTGAACACGGATTGCGCTGCCGGGTGAGCATCAACCCCAAGCAGGTGGCGGCCTATCGCAAGGTCTGCGGTTTTGCCGACAGCCCTCTCTTGCCGGCGACTTATCCGCACGTCCTGGCGTTCGGCCTGCAGATGCAGTTACTCACCGATAAAAGCTTTCCCTTCCCGCTGCTGGGGCTGATTCACCTGAGTAACCGCATCCGCATCCATCGCCCGCTCGGTGGTGTCAGCGAATTGTCTGTCGGCGTACACACGCAGAACCTCAAGCCTCATCCCAAGGGTGCCACCTTTGACCTGGTGACCACGGTCGAAGATTCCCTGGGCCTGCTGTGGGAAGCCGAGAGCCGCATGCTCTGCCGTGGGGTGAAATTGGAAGGCGAAGCAGAGGATATCGCCCAACCCTCCCCCACCCAGGTCAGCGAACTGTCCCGCTGGAAGGCGCCCGCCGATATCGGCCGCCGTTATGCGCGGGTCTCCGGCGACTACAACCCGATCCACCTCAGCGCCCTGACCGCCAAGCTGTTCGGCTTCCCCCAGGCCATCGCCCACGGGCTGTGGAACAAGGCGCACACCCTCGCCGCCCTCGGCGAACACCTGCCCGCCGCCAATATGGAGATACACGTCGAGTTCAGGAAACCCGTGCGCCTGCCCAGTGAAGTGACGTTATTAACGAGTGCCGCCGGTTCCAGCGGAGCGTTGTGGCTCAAAGGCGCGGGCGATATTGAACATATGGTAGGCAAGTGGCAGCCGATTGCCTGAAATAAGACTGATGAATTGTATATATACACCCTAGGTAATAGCGGACTTTTTGAAGTCCGCTTTTTTCTTCTAAGTCATTGTTAAAAAACAGATATACATCTTGATACATCCTCACCTTATACCGTTGGCATTAGTCACTTAAACGGTACATCCCTGCTCTATATAAATCGTTAATACCAAGTAGAGCATTGAGAGAACGCACCTCCGGGACTGTTATAGCCACACGGACAAACGCATCGCTAGCCCAAGAAATAGTGAGCGTTTGAAGACAACCAAGGTTGTACAGGTGCGAGGAACTCAATCATGAATACTCACGTCGTGTTTTGGAAAACAAGTACCGCGCTGGCCCTGGCAGTCACACTGGCACTCGGCGGCTGCAGCAGCGGGGGTGGCGGGCATCACAGTGGTGGCTCCTCGGATGCTGGCGCTGGCGGTGGCACGGGGGGTGGCGGCACTGACCCTGGCACCAACCCAGGCGGCACCGCCTCGCCGCTGGTCACCGCCACCGTGGTCGACACCGCCGGCAATACCGTGACCCGCCTCAGCCGCACCGTCCGCAGTCTGGGCACCACCCTCGGCAGCCTGCCGATCGTGGGCGAAACGGCTGGCGACTTGGTGACTGCGGCCGGCAACGCCGTCGGCAGCATCGGCAACGGCCTTTCGGATGGCCTGGGTTCACTGGGCACTGACAGCAACGCCCTGGGCAAAACCGTTGCCGGCGTGGCCAACGGTGTTTCCGACCTGGGTGATGGCGTGACCGTTACCGGTGCCAACGTCGCCACGTTGCTGGGGAATGTGCCGGTGGTCAGCGGCGCCGCCCCCGTGGTCGGCAACGTGGTGGGCAAGGTTGGCAATGCCGTGACTATGCTCGGCGACACCTTAAGCACCGCCAGCACCACCGGCCCGCTGGGGTCGGTCACCCACACCGTCGGCGCAAAAGTCTTGGTGCCTGTGGTGTCCCTGGTGGAAAACACCACCGGCAAAGTCGGCACCGCGACTGGTCTTGACTCGCCGGTGGGCGGCTTGCTGAAAAAAGTCGGCGATACCGTCGACGGCCTGGGCGATAAAGTCGCCGACACGGGCGGCACCGGCAACCCGGTGACCGACGCGGTGGGCAATGTGCTCAATGGTGTCGGCACCGCGGTCGGCAAGGCCAGCGGTTATGTCGACCGGGATGCGGATAGCAGTGGCGGCGGCAATGGCGGTGGTACCGGCGGCGGCCTCGGCAAACTCGGCCTGGCCGAACTCATCGGTGGCGTGATCGCCGGAGCCGGCAGCGGCCTGGATGCGGGCAGCACCAATGGCGTGATCAGCGCGGCGGGCGTTACCGGCGTCAAGGCGGGCACCACCGTGGCGGCCCTCGGTGGCGGCACACCCAGCACTAAAACCAGCATTCCGGTCGCCGGGCTGACCGGCCCGATCGGCAATGCACTCAACCCTGTCACCAGCGGCGTACAGAGCCTGACTCAAAACATCGGCGGTGCCACTGGCCTCGGTGCTCCGGTCAACGGCCTGGTCACCCGTGTCGGCGGTGCGGTCAGCAACCTGGGCGGCAACATCAGCGGCACCAACGCCAACCCGGTCACCAACGCCCTGGGCGGTACCGTGACCGCCGTGGGTGGCACCGTGGCGTCGATCGGCGGCCTGGTCACTGGCGGCACCAATACCGGCGGCGGTTTGCTCGCGGGTGGCCTGAATGTAGGCGCTGGCGCCTCTGCCGGTGCTGGCGCAAGCGCAAGCGCAAGCGCAAACGGTGGTCTTCTGGGCGGGCTGTTGGGTGGCCTGGGCGGCAAAAAATAGAATTGCACCTGGCCGATTAGACGGCCTCACCTACAGCGCCTACGCTTGGTTGAGACGAGAGACCCACTAAGTCTCTCGTCTTTTTTTATGGATCAATGATCGATCCGTAAAAGCCTCCGAACCGCGCCCCCAGAGCCCGGCGGGCATCTGCGAAACGCCGCTGCAGTATTGACCATGGAGTGTCCTATGCGCGCTTTGACGCCGTTGTTATTGCTCACCCTCAGTGCTTACGCCCACGCCGATACCCTGCCCAGCTTCCTCAATAGCAACGACACGATCCGCAACCTACCGGTGCCCAACCTGCCCGCCGACGCCTACCGACCGGCCGCCACGCCTACCCAGGTGCCGGTGCCTGCGGCGACGGCCGAGCAGCCCTTGCTGATGGACACCAAAGTGACCATCCGTAAACTGCAGATCGACGGCGGCACGGTGTACCCGCTCAAAGAAGTCGCCCAGGTATTCGAACCCTTGATTGGTCATGAAACCAATCTGGCGCAATTGATCGAAGCCACCCGCAGCATCACCCGGCGCTATCAGGAAGACGGCTACCTGCTGTCCTACGCCTTCCTGCCGGAACAACGGTTCGAAGGCGGCCTGGTGCATGTGGTGCTGGTGGAGGGTTACATCCGTGATTACCAACTGCAAGGCGACATCGGTTCGGTCTCGTCCTACGTCGACAAACTGGCGGAAAAACTCAAGGCCGAACGCCCGCTCACGCGCAAGACGTTCGAGCGCTACACCACGCTGATGAGCGCCATCCCAGGCGTGACCGTGCAAGCCCAGGTGCCGCCTCCGAGCACCACCGATGGCGGCACCCACATGCAGATCAGTGCCAGCCGCAAGCCCTTCACCACCAGCATGAGCCTCAACGAGGCGAGCCGTGGCGGTACCCAGGCCTTGCTGACCGGCACCAGCAACTCGTGGACGTCGATGGGCGAACAACTGAGCGTCAGCGGCCTGTTCCCGCCGGGTGAGGACAAAGAACATTACTACCGCGCCTCCTACAGCCAGTTCATCAACGCTGAAGGCACCCAGCTTGCACTCTCGGGGGAACGCTACCGCGCGGACCCAAGCACCCGCCTGCAGTTAGGCGACGGCCTTGAACTCAAGCCGCACCAGCAGATCGACCGTTACTCCATAGGCGTCAGCCACCCCTTTATCGCCTCGCCCAGCGAGTCGCTGAGCCTCGGTACGCGCCTCTACGCCGTCGACCAGACCAACCGTTACACACTGGAAGGTTTCCCCCAGCGCTTTGAGCTGCAAACCAACCTGCGCGCCCTGGCCTTCGAAGGGGACTGGCGTAAAGCTGACACCACCCAACTGCGCATCATCAGCGGCGGCGTGTACCAAGGCATCAATGGCATGGGCGCCAAGACCCATACGGACTTCGGTGGCCTAAAGCCCGACCTCGACTTCTTCCGCCTGCGCCTGTCCGGCGTGCAGAGCAACAAACTCTTCGATAACTGGCAAGGCGTGCTGTCCGGCGCGCTCTACTGGAGCAACGACAACCTGCCCGACAGCGAGCGCGCGACCTTCGGCGGGCAAAGCTTCGGGCGCGGCTACCCCGATGACCAGGGCACGGGCGACAAAGGCTGGGGCGCGGCCTACGAGGTCAACTACAGCTACAACCGCGCGGGCGATTGGGTGAGGATCCTGCAACCCTACGTGGTGCTCGACCGCGCCAAGACCTGGTTCAACGACCTGCCGGTCAAGGGCAACGACATGTCATCGGCGGCGGTGGGGCTGCGCTTTGGCGATGCCAAGTACTACAACGTCGCGCTGGAAGTCGCCAAGCCGATGTCGGACGTGGCACTGGACAGCTTCGATCGACGGCCACGGTACTCATTGAGTTTCAGCTACCAACTCTGATGTGTAGTGAGCGGGCTTGTCGAATCGTCGCACCGCCCGCGCTGGGCGGCGAAGCCGCCCCATCTCCTGGAGCATTCAGTCTCCCTGGATAAAACTGAGTCGCCTGGGTTTGGGGCGGCTTCGCCACCCAGCGCGGGGCAAGCCCGCTCACTACAGAGCTCGCTTAAAGGTGGAGTTTTGAGAGGGGACACAGGCTGTTCAAGGTATCGATCGACGGCCACGGTATTCATTGAGTTTCAGCTACCAACTCTGACCTGTAGTGAGCGGGCTTGTCGAATCGTCGCACCGCCCGCGCTGGGCGGCGAAGCCGCCCCATCTCCTGGAGCATTCAGTCTCCCTGGATAAAACTGAGTCGCCTGGGTTTGGGGCGGCTTCGCCACCCAGCGCGGGGCAAGCCCGCTCACTACAGAGCTCGCTTAAAGGTGGAGTTTTGAGAGGGGACACAGGCTGTTCAAGGTATCGATCGACGGCCACGGTATTCATTGAGTTTCAGCTACCAACTCTGACCTGTAGTGAGCGGGCTTGTCCCGCGCTGGGCGGCGAAGCCGCCCCATCTCCTGGAGCATTCAGTCTCCTTGGTTAGAGCTGAGTCGCCTGGGTTTGGGGCGGCTTCGCCACCCAGCGCGGGGCAAGCCCGCTCACTACAGAGCTCGCTTAAAGGTGGAGTTTTGAGAGGGGACACAGGCTGTTCAAGGTATCGATCGGCGGCCACGGTATTCATTGAGTTTCAGCTACCAACTCTGACCTGTAGTGAGCGGGCTTGTCCCGCGCTGGGCGGCGAAGCCGCCCCATCTCCTGGAGCATTCAGTCTCCTTGGTTAGAGCTGAGTCGCCTGGGTTTGGGGCGGCTTCGCCACCCAGCGCGGGGCAAGCCCGCTCACTACAGAGCTCGCTTAAAGGTGGAGTTTGGAGAGGGGAAACAGGCTGTTCAAGGTGTCGATGAGCCGTACCAGGTAGATCGGCTTGCGAAACAGGTCCAGCACCTGCAGGCGCAGCATGTCGCTTACGTCATCCATTTCGGCATGGCCGGACATCACAATCACCGGCAGGTGAGAACGCGAGGTGTGTTCGCGCAAGCGCTTGATCAAGGAGATGCCGCTTTCCTCGGGCATGCGCAGGTCGGTGATGACCAGGGCAATATCAGGATGGAGTGTCAATTCTTGCAGCGCGAAGGTGACGGAGGTGGCGGTAAAACAGACAAATCCCTCGTGTTCGAGGGATTCGGCGAGTTCGATCAGCGCGTCCTCTTCGTCGTCCACCAAAAGAATTTGTTGGCGGGAAGGCGGATAAACGCTCATGGCAGTACCTGAACTGGAGAAACTTTGATTAGGGGTTTCCACATTTTTCAGCGGACTATCAAGTTGTCATTTTGGTCGCAACGCTATCGAAAATGGATTTGATCTTAGTTCCAAGCCCTGAGCCGGCACCGACGATCACCAGTGCAACCATCGCTACGATAATCGCGTACTCGATCCCAGACGCCCCCTCTTTGCGCTGAAAGAATAGTTGTGTCTGAACATAAAGCTTCAACATCAGGTCAAGGAACATAAGACTTCTCCCTAAAACGCCACTAAGAGCCGGTACGGCTCTAGCACGATGTCCGCGGCGTGCCACTAGAGCATTGTCAACAAACCTCAGCCTCACAACTGTAAGAACGGATTAATCACAAAGTATTAGTCGAAAAGTCGACGCCAGGCATCCCGCCATTTAAAGGGGCACTTTTAGAGTCCTGATTATAGTTTCGATAAATTTTTCCCGGGGTAATGGCATTTCGTCCTAGCTGAGCTACCTTCAAATAGCCAAATCGTTAGATGTTCATCACAGCCAGGTTGCGGATTAACCCGTTGGGATTACACGGGCGTGCAGTGCAACGGGAAAGGGAGAGCCGTCATGAACAGTCGCATCAGCATGGTCCTGGCCGGCTTGTTGCTGATCGGGGCATTGATCGCCGGGTACTGGGGGTTAGTGTTGAGCCGCGCACCGGAGCCTGTCGCAGTCCCTGCCGCACCTGTCGTTTCCGTTGAAAAAACCATCGCTGCCGCCGAAGACCAGACCCGCCAACCGGTGGTGGTCCTGGTGCATGACGTGCCTGCCTACCGTGCGCTGACCGCTGCCGACCTGGTCGTGGAAAGACTGCGCACCGTGCCCGTCGGCAGCCTCACTCAGCTCGACCAGGCCATCGGCCGCATGCCGCTGCGCGCGCTTGGCGCAGGCACCTGGCTCACCGAAGACAGCTTTACCGGCGGCGGCCCGCTCGCTCGCATGATTCGCCCCGACGAGCGTGCACTGGCGGTGGCCGTGGATGAAGTGATCGGCGCCGCCGGCCAATTGACCCCCGGCGATTACGTGGATGTGCTGTTGTTCCTGCGCCAGGATGCCAGTAATGCCGAACAGTCGGCCCAGATCGTGCTTCCGGCCATGCGCCTGCTCAGCGTCGGCGACCAGATGGGCTTGGCCAACGATGGCCTGCCCGCGGTGCCACCACCGGTCACGGTTGAAGAACGCGCCCAGGCCGCCCAACGTCGAGCCGCCGCACGTACCGTGGTGCTCGCCGTACCGGAGCCACTGTTAAGCCGCCTGATGCTCGCGGCTCAAGCCGGGATCCTGCGCCTGGCCGTACGCAGCGCCGAGGAACACCTGCTCAGCCGCTACTGGGCCGGCGAGAGCGAAGCACCGCAGAAGATGGAAAGCGCCAACCGCGATCTCTACCAATTCACCCAACTGGCCCTGACCGGCCCGCCCAAACGCATCGCGCCAGCCGGTGGCGAACCGAGCGTGCGCCGAGGCATTGAAGTGATTCGCGGTGCCCAAGGGGCGCCACAAACTCCGTGATCGAGCAAGGATGCCTTGAATGAGCCAGCGCTACGCACCCCTGTTCATGCACATGGCTTGGGCCCTGATGCTCTCGAGCCTGCCCGTCGGCATGGCCCTGGCTGCACCGGGCAACTGCAGCGCCCTGGGCCAGTTGCCGGCCGTGGTCGAGGTGGGAGAAGGCTTGCAACAGGAGCTGCAATCGCCGGTGGCAATCACGCGCCTGGCAATCGGTGACCCTAAAATCGCCGACGTGCGGGTCAACGGCGACCGTCATTTCCTGCTCACCGGGGTCGCGTCCGGCGCCACCAGCCTGATGGTATGGACCGCCTGCGCGAGCACGCCGCGTCAAAGCATGGTGTTCGTCAAGGGCAGGGCCACTTCGGCGCTGACCAGCCTGTCGCTGTCGCCGTCGGAAGATCCCCTGCTGCCCAGCCAGGTGCAGACCGACATCCGCTTTGTGGAAGTCAGCCGCACCAAGCTCAAGGATGCGAGCACCCGACTGTTAGGCACCGGCAAAAACTTTTTCCTCGGCAGCCCCAACCTGCTGTCACCCTCGGAGGGGGTCTTCAAATTGCCGGTGAGCACTGACAGCTTCAACGTCGGTTTTGGCGGCGGCCGGGTCTCGGCCATGATCAACGCGTTGGAACGCAGCGGCTTTGCCTACACCCTGGCGCGCCCCAGCCTGGTGGCCATGAGCGGCCAGAGTGCCTCCTTCCTGGCCGGCGGCGAGGTGCCCGTCCCGGTGCCCAGCGCCGGCAGCGACACCATCTCCATTGAGTACAAGGAGTTCGGCATTCGCCTGACCCTGACCCCCACGGTGATTGACCGCAACCGCATCACCCTCAAGGTGGCGCCGGAAGTCAGCGAGCTGGACTACAGCAACGCCGTCATCATCCAGGGCATCCAAGTACCGGCACTCACCGTGCGCCGCACCGACACCAGCGTGTCCCTGGCCGATGGCGAAAGTTTTGTGATCAGCGGCCTGATCAGCACCAACAACCGCTCCACGATCAGCAAGTTTCCAGGGCTGGGCGATATCCCGATCCTGGGGGCGTTTTTCCGCGATTCCAATATCAGCCGCGAAGAGAAAGAACTGCTGATGATCGTCACGCCGCACCTAGTGCAGCCGTTGGCCGCCAACGCCCAACTGCCCTCGTTGCCCGGCGAGAAACTGCGCAGTTACGACCCGAACTGGTTCCGGCTGTTCTTCTTGGAAAACGGTAATTTCGACCGTCGCAGTGGACTTTCCCAATGAGCGATAGCCTGAGCCAGACCTTCCTCGCCATCACCCGCAACGCCACCGACCTGGAGTGGCTGCAGGGCGCCCTGGCGCCCCTTGGCCAGGTCGTCAGCGCCGGCACCGGCAGCCTGGACGAGTTGCTGGCGCTGGTGGACGTGACGTTCGCCAGCCTGGTGTTTGTCGGCCTCGACCGGGAAAACGTGGTCACCCAGAGCGCGCTGATCGAAGGTGCCCTGGAGGCCAAACCGATGCTCGCGGTGGTCGCCCTCGGCGATGGCATGGACAACCAGCTTGTCCTGAACGCCATGCGGGCCGGCGCTCGCGACTTCGTGGCCTACGGCTCACGCTCCAGCGAAGTGGCGGGCCTGGTGCGCCGCCTGAGCAAGCGCCTGCCAACCGTCGCCCACAATGCGCAGCTGGGCGGTCTGACCGTGCTGTTTGGCACCCAGAGCAATGCCGATGGCGCCATGCTGGCGACGCACTTGGCACTGGTGGTGCAGAAGAGCGGGCAGCAAACCCTGCTGCTCGACCTGGGCCTGCCGCGCAGTGACAGCCTGGCCTTGCTGGGCCTGGAGAGCACGTTCAATTTCGGCGATGCGTTGCGGCATCTGCGTCGCCTCGATACCACGTTGATCAACAGCGCCTTCACCACGGCGCTGGATGGCCTGCGCATCCTGGCGTACGCCACCGGTGACGAGCCGCTCAAACTGACCAGCGCCGCCGAGTTGTTCATGTTGCTCAGCGCACTGCGCCAACACTTCCAGCACATCGTCGTGAACATCACCGGGCAGCCGGACAGCGAAGCGCTACGCACCTTTGTCAGCCACTGCGACAAACTGCTGTGGTGCACCGACCAGAACGTGCTGGACTGTCGCCGCAACCTTGCGGTGCTCAGTCGCTGGCGCGATAAAGGCATGAAACTCGACCACGCCAAACTGGTGGTGGACCGCTACATCAAGGCCTGTGCCCCGGACACCGAGGCCCTGGAAAAAAGCTTCGGCCTCGAATGCGTCGCCGTGCTGCCCCTGAGTGCCGAACTGCGCCTGAACGTGAAAAATCAGGGCCAGACCCTGTTCGTCCTGGCCCCCCGTGAGCCCTTGACCCAAGCCGTGCGCGCCTTGGGCGAGCGCCTGGCCAAACGCTCCGAGGGCTTGGCAAAACCTTCCATGCGCTGGTTTGAACGCATCCTGGGGTCGGGACGATGAACGGCGAAAAACTGTTTGGCGGCCCGGCCCGCAGCGCCGGAGGCAACAGCGATCACGATGGCCTGAAACTGGTGCTGCATCGCTACATCATCGACGCCATCGAGGAGTCGGGTAAGAACCTGCTCGAAGGCACACGCCAGTCTCTGGCGCAATTTGTCATCGACAAGGTCTCCGAGTACATCACGCGCATGCGCCTGGCGATCTCGCGCTATGAAATGGAGCGCCTGGCCGAAGAGATCGTCGACGAACTCACCGGGTTCGGCCCGCTGGAAGTGCTGCTGCGTGACCCTTCGGTGACTGAGATCCTGGTCAACGGGCCGCACCGGGTGTTTATCGAGCGCGACGGCCTGCTGCACCAAAGTGACCTGCGCTTCATCGACGACCATCACGTGGAACGCGTGATGCAGCGCATCCTCGCGCCGCTGGGCCGCCGCCTGGATGAGTCGTCGCCGATGGTGGATGCACGGCTGCCCGACGGCAGCCGGGTCAACGCGATCATCCCGCCGATTGCCCTCGACGGGCCATGCCTGTCGATTCGAAAATTCCGCAAGGACATGCTCAAGAGCAGCGACCTGGTCGCCATGCAGACCATCGACCAGAGCATTTTCGAGTTCTTCCAGGAGGCCGTGGGCAAGCGCTGCAATATCCTGATCAGCGGCGGCACGGGTACCGGCAAGACCACGCTGCTGAATATCCTCAGCCAACTGATCAACCCCCACGAGCGCTTGGTGACCATCGAAGACGTCGCCGAGTTGCAATTGGGCCACCCCCACGTGGTCCGCCTGGAAACCCGCCCGCCGAATGCCGAAGGTCACGGCGAGGTCAGGTCCAGCGACCTGATCCGCAACGCCCTGCGGATGCGCCCGGACCGCATCATCCTCGGCGAAATCCGTGGCGTGGAAGTGCTCGATGTGATGACGGCGATGAACACCGGCCACGACGGCTCCATGAGCACCGTGCACGCCAACAATGCCCAGGATGCGTTGTTGCGCCTGGAAACCCTGGTCGGCCTGACCGGCCGTGTGATCGCGGAAAAAACCCTGCGCCAGATGATTTGCGCCGCGCTGGACGTGATTATTCAACTGACGCGTATGCCCGATGGCCGCCGCTGCGTAAGCGAGGTGGTGGAAGTGGTCGGCGTGCGCGATGACGTGTATGTCACCAATACGCTGTTCCGCCTGGATCGGCGCACCGGCTTCGGTTTCCTGCGCGAAGCGCTCAACCCGGCCGGCGACAAGCTGCGTCGCGAATCGGCGTTGCAGTCATAGGGAGCGCTTGATGACAGGACCGGTGTTGTTGCTTATCTGCCTGCTGCTGATTGGTCTGTCGTTCTGGCAGTTTCACCATGGCCTGCGCAAGGCCCAGACGGCCCGTGTGCTGGAGCGCCTCGGCAACGGCCAGCCCGAGGCACAGGAAACCACGACCACATGGACGGGCCTCGAGCGCATGTTCCAGCGTGCCGGGCTGGGCAAACCCACAGACCGCCTGGGCCTGTGGGCGAGCGCCTGGGTGATCGGCGCGCTGCTGGGTTGGCTGCTCGCCGACGGGCTGGGCCTGATCGCCATGATCGTGGGGCCGCCCCTGGCATTGCGCGTGTTTATCGCCTGGCGTTATCAACAACGCGTGCAGCGCATGGTCGAGCAACTGCCGCAGTTGTTGGACCATAGCGTGCGCAGCCTCAAGTCCGGCAGAACCCTGGCAGACGCCGTACTGGGCGGGGTCGAGAGCATTGAAAACCCACTCAGGGACGCCATGGGCCGCGTGCAACGCAATGTGCGCATGGGCGTCAGCCTGCCGGATTCGGTCAGCGACTTCGCCGAGTTCTACGAACAGGATGAGTTCCGCCTGTTCGCCCTTGGCCTGAAGGTCAACCACCGCTACGGCGGCAACGCCAGCGAGCTGCTGGAAAACCTGATCAAAATGATTCGCGAGCGGGAACAGGGTGCCCGTCAACTCAAGGCCATGACCGGCGAAACACGCATGACCGCCTATGTGCTGGGCGGTCTGCCGGTGCTGATCGTGGGCTACTTCCTGGTGGTCAACCCCGGCTACTTGATGAACATGTGGCACGACGGCACGGGGCGCATCATGCTCTTCGGCGCGCTGGCAATGGACCTTGGCGGCACCTTTATCATGTGGCGCATGCTGAGGAGTGTCTGAGATGGCGCTTCTGGCCTGCGCTTTGTTGTTGCTCGCCGCAGCGGTATTGGTGGGCGGGCAATTGCTCGAGCATCGCCGCCGCGAACGGCGGGTCGCTGAGCGCTTGCAAGGCAAGATGGTCAGCGATAACAGACTCGGCACGCTCATCCGCCAACTGGGCGCAAGCTCGCTGGCCCAGCGCTCGGTCAGCCTGGACAACGAGACCCAGGCCCTGCTCAATCGGGTTGGCTGGCGCAAGTCCAGCCAACGCTCGCTGTTTGCAGCCTTCCAGATCGGTACGCCCATCGTGTTATTGGGCCTGACCCTCCTCGGCCAGCAACTGTTGTTCCCGCATGCGGACCCCGCCTGGATTGCCCCGATGTTTGCCCTGGGCATCGGCTACCTGCTGCCAAAACGCGTGCTTGCGGCGGCCGCCAAACATCGCCAGCAAGCCATCGCCAAAGAAATTTCCACCTTCATTCCGCTGCTGCGCATTCTGTTCGAGTCAGGCATGGCGGTTGAGCAATCGCTGCGTGTATTGGGCAACGAGGCCCAGCGTTTACTCCCCCACCTCACGCACGAACTGCGCCTGATCCTGGCGCGGGTCGATTCCGGCCTGGAGCTGGGCGAGGAACTGGGCAAGACCGTCCACGTGCTGGAGGTGGATGAGTTCACCGACACCTGCATCATCCTCCAGCAATTGATCCAGCAGGGCGGCGGCGCGATGAAGTCCCTGCTGGCCCTCAAGCAACTGCTCGACGACCGACGCCTGACCCGCCTGCAGGAATACATTTCGAAGATGTCGGCAAAAATGTCGGTGGTGATGATGGTGTTCCTGTTCCCTGCTTTGCTGATCGTGCTCGGCGGCCCGGCCTTTATCGGCATCGCCCGCGCGTTGAGTCACTTTTAAGGAGTCGTTGATGAAAGCACTGATTGCCGGCCTGGCCCTGCTGATGCTCGGCGGCTGCGCCACCAATGGCCAATCACCCTGGGCGGCGTTGACCTCATCCAACAGTTGCACCAAGCCGAGTTCGGAACAGGAACTGGCGCTCAACCTGTCCGATGACCTGGCCAACGAAGGCAAGCTGCACGCCAGCCTGGCCAACCTGCAAAGCCTGCCCGAGGCCTTGCCCCAGGTGCGCCAGCGCAAGGCCCGCAACTACCGCCTGCTCGGGCGCAGCGAGGCCGAGCCGTTGTACCGCAGCCTGCTCGGTACCTGCATGAACGCCGAAGGCGAGCACGGCCTGGGGCAATTGGCGGCAGCCAGGGGCGACAACGGCCAGGCCATGGCGCATATGCAACGGGCGGCGCAGTTGGCGCCCACCGACGAAAAAATCCGCAATGACCTGGGCGTGGTGTACCTCAACCAGTTGCGCATGGAAGACGCGCGCTTTGAATTCATGACCGCCATCGAGCTCAAGCAAAGCGACCCGCTGGCGGCCGTCAACCTGGTGACCTTGCTGATCTATCAGGACAACTGGAGGCAAGCGGCAAAGGTGGCCAGCCAATTGGGCCTGAGCCCCGAGCAGGTCACCGATGCCCAGGCCCGCGCGGAAAAACTCAAGGGTCCAAGCCCAAGCCCCAGTGCGCCGGCGCGCAAAATCGCCGCGGTCAGCGATGCCATACGGTGGCTATCAAGTGAGGAGTGATCGATGAAAGCACATTACCTTGTCGGCCTGGCGCTGCTCCCGCTGAGCGCACTGGCCATCGAACCGGGCCCGTCGTCACCGCAGCAAGCGGAAACCGAAAACTGGATGGCCTTGCAGATCAATGGCCGTGCCGCTTCACCCACGCCGCAAAGGACCACGCCCGCAGAACGCGAGCAGGCCTTGCAGCGCTGGCTGGACAGTCACAAACATCCGATCCCGGAGTTTTTTGAATCGCCGTCCGGTGGGTCGTCTAAAGGTGGGAACAGTCAGTAACACCCTGGCGCGTCAGTGCGCCGTCACCCGTTGGCGCATCGCCGAGGTATTCGGCGACAGCGCCAGTGCCAACTGCGTGCGGTTATGCATATGGGTCAGTCGCAACACCTGGGACACGTAGAGCTTGACCGTGTTTTCGGTGATCCCCAGTTCACAGGCGATCTGGTAGTTGGTCTGGCCCTTGCCCACCAGGCGCGCAACGTCCAGCTGGCGCGGCGACAGCTGGTTGAAAATGGTCGGGATCTCGATCGGCCCGGCGTCTTCGGCAACCGGCTCGCCCTCATCCGCCACACCGGCGCCGGGGCTACGGCGCACTTTGTCGAGGTCCTGGTACAGGTCATTGATGGATTCTGAGAGGTATTGCAGCTTCAGGTTCAGGTGCCCCAGTTGCAGCTCTTTTTGCCGCTCTTCCAACGCCGCTTCCTGGCGCTGCACGCCTTCGAGCAATTCATCGAGGTTGATCGGTTTCTGGTAGTAATCCGAGATCCCCGCGCGCAGGGCCTTGATCACGTCCTGTTTGTCGGAACGCCCAGTGAGCATGATCGCCTCGAACGCCCGCTGCTTGCCGGCGACTTTTTGCATGGCCTGCACCAGCTCGATGCCATCCATGTCCGGCATGTGCAGGTCGCACAGCACCAAGCCGATCTCGGCCTCTTCGCTGAAGCGCTGCAACGCATGTCGGCTGGACTCACACGGCACGCAACGGTAACCACTGCTTTCGAGAAATTCGCAGAGCTCTTCCACGATCAACGGCTGATCGTCGACCACGAGCACCTTTACCGCTGAGGTTAGCTTGTTCACGCGCTACTCCATGCCTGGCAAGCCAAAAGATTGACCGATCCCTTTTGACGAAGAATCCTAGACTCTCATTCAATAAACGTAGACCTACTTTTCGACTCTGTACACATCGATAGAGGCCTTGTGCGATTAGTGGATCCAAAACCAGTACAGCGCAAACCCTGTCAGTACAAACGGAGCAAACGGCTGTTTTTTTGACGCTTCAGTAACCGGGGTTAGCCGACGCGCGCTAAGCCTTTGACTGATAAGCCCCCAGCCGCCCAGGAACAGCGCGGCACCGATCAGCGACCACAACACCGCATCCAGCGTGCTGGCCAGGGCCAAGGCGGCCAACAGCTTCACGTCCCCCGCGCCAAAACGGCCCAGCGCATAACCAGGCAACGTCAGCAGCAGCGCCACGGCAAAGGCCCAGCCTCCTTCGCTGGCGGGCGCACCCAACCAGGTAGTGCCCATCCACGCCAAGTAGAGCAACGCCAGCAGCGCCACACCCAGCGTCAAGCCGTTGGAGATTTGCCGTTGACGCCCATCCTGCAACGCACAGAGCCCCAGCCAGAGCACTATCACCACGCCATGGATCACGTAAAAAACATCCCTTTCCGCTGAATGATTCTATGCTGATATCAAGTAGTAGCCGTCAGGGTAGACGCAGTCATGAAAACAAGCCTCCCCAGAAAACAAAAAGGTGCTGCGGCGATAGAGTTCGCCCTGGTCTTCGGGATCTTTTTTGCAGTGTTCTATGGGTTGATCAGCTATACCCTGCCGTTGCTGCTGATGCAGTCCTTCAACCAAGCGGCATTGGAGGCCGTGCGTCAGGCCATGGCGGTGGACCCGGTGGCCGCCGCAGACGCCTATCCGACGAAAGTCACCGAGCGCGCCAAAGATACCGTCATGACCCAGTTGGACTGGATCCCCACCAGTTTTCAATTTTCACGTGATTTCGTCAGCGCGACTTACACCGGCACCACACTGAACGTCACGATCAGCTACCCCACCAACCTCCTCTATTCCGTGTTCCCGGTACTGGTGGTGCCGGGCATCGGCACAGTGCCGAATCTGCCGGCCAACCTGTCCGCGCGTTCGAGTCTTCAGTTTTGACCTCGGGGGATAACCTGTTCGGGCGCCTGCTCGGCCGCACCGGCGCCCCGCCCCTCGACACACCCGGCGTGTCCGTGCCAGGGCTGCACCTGCAACTGGACCCTCAAGGCCACGTGCTGAGTATCAGCGGTACCCTGCGCCCACAGCTCGCGACACACGGGATGGGTGAGACCCCGCCGCTGCTGCGTGAACTGCTGTGTGCCGGCAGCGCCTTGAGTGTCGAAGGCCGCCCCGCAGACTGGCAACACCAGAGCCTGGACCTGGACTTCCAGAGCACAACCGGCCAGGTGCTGCACACCCGTGGCTGGGTCGAACCCGAAGGTGATGGCTGGAGCCTGCGTCTGCTCGACGTGGGGGACTTGCTCGCCGACCGGCAATTGGCCCAGCACCGCGAGCAGAACCATCAACTTATCAGCCGGATGAGCGAGCAACTGCAGCTGTGCAGCCTGAGTCGCTTGCCCGAGGTGTTCAACGAGCACCTGCGCAACCTGGCCCAGCACTGGCAGATCCCCTGTGTGGCCCTGGCGTTGTTCGATGCAGAAGACCAAGGCTGGCGGATCTACAGCCACTACACCGCCCACGACGCGCCCGCCTTGTGGCAGACCGGCCAGCACCTGGGCACCCTGCTGGACAGCGCCAATGGCAGCGCGCCATTGAGCCTGGCCCAGGCGCGCCGCGAACACCCAAGCCTGAACGGTATTTTCGGCAACGCCGACGGGTTCCTGGTGCCCTATCGCGATAGTCAGGGCGTCGCCGCCTGGTTGCTCTGCGGCCTCTACAATGGCCAGCAACACACCCGCGACCGGGAATGGCTGAACCTGACTGCCGCCCTCGCCGCCCCGCTGCTGAGCCGCTTGCGCGAGCAACGCGATCACCAACAGCTCGACCGCATGGACGCCCTTCAAGGCCTGCTCGGCACCGGCTGGTGGGAACTGCTGCCCGCCACCCAGGAAATCCAGCTGGCCCCGCAGTTACAGCACAGCCTCAGCTTGGAGGACGGCCCGACTCGCCAGGCGCTGGGCGTATGGCTGGAACAGATCCACCCCGCCGATCGCCAGGCACTCACCAGCCGCCTGCACGACCTGCAAACCCTCGACAAACCACTGCTGACCAGCGTGCGCCTGCAACGCACCGACGCAGAGCACAACCCCCTCTGGTACCGCCTGCAGGGCCACGTGCTGGGGATGGGCGATCAGCGACGTTGGGTCGGTTTCATGCTCGACATCAGCGACATCAAGAACCAACAACTGCAAGCCGCTGCCGCCCATGCGCGCCTGGATAACCTCATCGCCAGTTCACCGGCGGTGATCTATGTGCAGCGCTATGTCAGCGGCGCCCTGCACCCGGCGTTTTTCAGTGACAGCCTGCTGCCGCTGTTGGGCTGGACGCTGGACGATTGCAACCACGACAGCCTGGCGTCATTGATCCACCCCGAAGACCGCGACCTTTACTTTGAACGTACCCGCCGACTCCTGCGCGAAGGCGCCGTGCGCAGCCGCTACCGACTGCGCGACAAACAGGGCCACTACCACTGGCTGCTGGATGAAGCCAAATTACTGCGCGATGACCTCGGGTTGCCGCTAGAAGCCGTCGGCCTGTGGCTGGATGTCACCGAGGCGACCCTGGCCGCCGAGCAGATCAAGCAGAGCGAAGAGCGCTACCGCATCCTGGTTGAAGACTCGCCGGCAATGATCTGCCGCTATCGCCCGGACCTGACCCTGACCTTCGGCAACACGCCGCTGGCCAACTACCTGGAGTGCCTGCCTGCACAACTGCCGGGGTTGAACCTGGGCCATTGGCTGTCGGATGAACAGCGCCAGGCCTTTGTGCAACGCATCAGCCAGCTGACCCCGGAATTCCCGGTCAGCACCGCCGAGATCAGCCTGGAATTGCCCGGCCGCGAACATGCCTGGTGGGTGTGGTCGGACCGTGGCGTATTTGACGAACAAGGCGTGCTGGTGGAAGTGCAAGCGGTGGGCCGCGACAACACCGAAGTGCGCCGCTCCCAGCAGCAACTGACCCAGAGCGCCAAGATGGCCACCTTGGGCGAAATGGCCACGGGCCTGGCCCATGAAATCAACCAGCCGCTCAACGTGATGCGCATGGCCATCGTCAATGTGCTCAAGCGCCTGGCCAGCGGTGATGCGCAGGTCGACTACCTCACCGAAAAACTGCAGCGCATCGACGCCCAGGTTCAGCGGGCGGCGCGGGTGGTGGACCATATGCGCGTGTTTGGCCGCCGCTCGGAAATCGAACAACAGCCCTTCGACCCGTCACAGGCGGTGGAAGGCACGCTGTCGCTGCTGGGCGAAGGGCTGCGCGGTAAAGGTGTGGACGTGCGCGTCACCCCGGCGGACTTTACGGTGCAGGTCAAAGGTCATGTCGACCAGCTTGAGCAGGTGCTGATCAACCTGATGGTCAATGCCCGTGACGCGTTGTTGAGCAAACACGAAAAGGACCCGGCGTTCCGCCCGTGGATCGCACTGCATTGCGAACATGACAGCCGCCATGTGCGGCTCTGGGTGGAAGACAACGGCGGCGGGATCGACCCCCGGTTGATCGAGCGGATTTTCGAGCCGTTCTTCACCACCAAACCGATCGGCGTGGGCACGGGGTTGGGGTTGTCGGTGAGTTACGGGATTGTGGAGAACATGGGCGGACGCTTGAGCGTCGTCAATGGGCCGGCAGGGGCACGGTTTTGTGTGGAGCTGCCGGTGGATCAGATCACCAGGTAGGCGCGGCCCATATGGCAGCTGAGGTTGGCGCCGACTTCGGCGTTGCCAGCAGTGATGCCGAGCGCCCCCAGTAATCCGTTCACAATCGGGTCCAGCACCGGCGACAGAACGTTTTTGACCGCCGTTATCAATGTATTGGTAATGGTCGCGAGCAAACTTGAGACGCCAGACAATGGCCCGCTCGCTGGATTTCCAGGAGGAGGAACGTACGTCACCTGAATGCCGCCCAGTGTGTTGACTAGACTTCCAACCATGTTTGATGCGGGAGCCACTGATTGATAGGTGGGTGCCAGATTCATTTCGTTGACCGGTAAAAAAGTCATGCTTTGAGTGTTACCCCCGACCGTCGCGTGTACAACCGATAACAATAAGCTGCCACCGACCCCGGCCTTGCGCGGGGCACACCCGAAAATCCCCGTGCATGTCTGTACGCCAATATCAACGAGAGCGACTGGCTGAACAGTGGTCGCCACTGCCGAGGTGAATGCCTGCACCGGATCGACTTTTCCGACCGACACATCCACCAGCGCTGTACTCGCCTGAACGGTGAGAGATTTCGTTGCACTGCTTGCACAACTGAAATCAGAGACATAAGCCTTTGCGCTGGCCACTTCAATGTTGATGTCCAAGCCGCTCAGCAACTGCACATCCGTATGATCACAAGGCTTCAATACCAGGCACAGAAGTGGATCCAGCAGGCCCACAAGATTCAGGTGCAAAAGGTTATTGACCACCCCGGTTACCGGAGTAGTCAAAGCGGAAACCGCAGACGTCAAATCATTCAGCCCATTGAGCACGGGCAACTGAATAGACACCAGCGTACGGACTTGCGCCGTACGCACAAAAATCTGATCCGCCTGTGGGGTCTTCAACAAACCCGCTTTGGCCTTTGCAGGATTACCAATAGCCGACATTTGTGGGGGGGCAATCACTTTGGTCTGGACCGTCACGTTTCCTATCAATGGAATGCTCAACTGAGCGGCTGCACTCACCGCACTCTTGCTACTGGACAGTTGCGCCACGGTCTGCAGCAATTGAAACAACTGCACATTAGTATTCAAGGCGGCGGCCGGAGTGCCGGTGGCGACCTTCAGCAGATCTCCAACCGTCAACAACTGCGTATTCGCAGCGATGGCTTTCAATGTAATCACATCGTTGATGACCGCCGTGGCGACCGCACCATTTTTTTGCAGGACCTTCACTGCTGCGTCGATCAACTGGCTGGCGGATACGGCGGTGCTCAGCAGCGCATCATAGTCCCCCGCCTTGACGTTCAATTGAATCGCCAACTGGTCCAAGTAGCCGAGCAGGTTCACGTTCGTCCCAAGCAGACCATTCCACCCCGCAGCCGTCAGGGACAGACTACCGCCCAACAAATTACCGATGACCACGTTCAGCAGAGGGGAGTTGGCGGAGTTCACTGCCGCCAGGCTGCTGCGAATCGTCAGCTGCGCCACTGGCGGCGCATACGCGGCCACGGCGGTCGCACTCAGCATCATCTGGCTGGAAACCGGGGCGCCGCTGAACATGCTCCAGATACCCGTGGCGATGCTGGTCATCACGCTGCGCGTGGCAACCACGCGTACGGCATCGTTTTTGGTCGCGTCAGGGGTAAACACACGCACGCTGTTGGCATTGGTCGTTAATAGGCCGCAGGTCACGACCAGGCCACGACTGTTGTCGCCGGCGACCACGGTGAAGCCATTGCGCGTGGCGTTTTCCTTGGCGTAGTCGTTCGCGGTGGTGGTGGGGCTGCACAGGCCGCCACGACCGGCGGCTTCCAGGGCCGAAGTGTCGGCGATGGACTGCAACTTGCGCTTTTCCATGTACAGGCGGCCGCTGTCCACCACCAGTAGCATGAAGACCAGCGCCACCGCCAGGGTGCCCGCTGCCATCAAGCCAATCGCACCGCGCTGCCTGGAACGAAGTCGGGGAGACATCAGGCACTCCTTAGCGCTTACTCTCCGTAGTTGCTTGGAGTGTAGACAAAGGCTGGCCAGTCGCCACAGGAACGATTAAAGGGGTTGAAGGCTGGCAGAGAACCCATGTGGGAGGGGGCTTGCTCCCGATAGCGGAGTGTCAGCCAGCTCAGCTGTTACTGATACACCGCTATCGGGGGCAAGCCCCCTCCCACAATGGGTTTGTGTGGTTTTTTAGTGGGGTGGGTAGCTGGAGAGGATGCGGGTGACGGTGGTGCGGATGGCTTTGTCGCGATCCTGGGGGTTGGGCGAGCTGGCCATCATTTGTTCGTCGCTGCCGCGCCAGACCAGTTTGCCGTCCTTGCCGTCGAGCAGGTCGATCTGGACGGTCGCCACTTTGTAAGTGATGTTGCGCGTTTCGTTGTACATCGGCGCGCCCCAGTAGCCATTCCATGGGCCGCCCCAGGCGCCGCCGTAGTTGGTGGTGACTTGTTGCTGGCGATCTTCGACGATCAGGTAGGCCTGCACATTGAGGTCAGCCTTGCTGCCCGGCGCGGCGGGGCGCAGGCCGCGCTGATCAAGCTGTTCACCCACGGCTTCGCGGATGCGTTGTTCGGTGAGGTCACTCTTGATGCGCGGATCATCGGGGCGGTATTGCAGGGCCGGGTCTTTCCAGGCCCAACTGCGGTAGGCGCCGAAGTCTCGACTGGCATCAAAGTCATGGTTGACCTGGCTGGTCTGGCAACCGCCCAGCAACAGGACGACAGCTAGCGTAGCGATACGACGAAACATGGTTGTTCTCCAAAGAGCGACCCGCGCTTGAGATGAGAATAGCGGTTAACGGGGAGGGTACGCCGTCATCGCCTTTTGCACCGCCTGGCGCAAGGCATCGCCCCGTTCGCTGAGGCTGCCCTGGCTGCCGGTTTCGGCGCTGGCACTCCACACCGGCTGACCGGAGCGGGCATCGAACAGGTTGACGCGAACCACCACGACCTGGACCTCATAGGTGCGCACGATCGGCACCGAGTTGTACATGCCGTAGCCATTGCCATAGCGGTTATAGCCGCCGTAACCGTAGCCGTAGTCGTCCTGGACCTGCTTGAGGCGCTTCTCCAGGCGCACGTCGGCGCTCACCAGCAGGTCCGCAGGGCGGTTGTCATGCAAGGGCCGCAGGCCGCGTTGGTCGAGGGCACCGCTGACCGCCTCGGCAATCTGCGCCGAATCCGCCCAGGCCGTGCCTGCCGGCAGTTGGCCGTTGCGCCAGGCCCAATTGCGGTAGGCGCCGTAGTCGCGCACCGGCGCCGGGTAGGCGCTGGCATCAAAGGTGTTGGCGGCCTGGGGCGGCGCCGGCGGGATCGGCGCCGAGGTGGCGACATAAGGGTTAGGGCTTGAACAGGCGCCCAACCCCAGGGACAACAGGATCAAACAGAGACGACGCATTTCGACCTCCGCAGACTGGGCCGCTTAAACCGGACGGCAGATCCAGTGCAAATAACGCCCAAGTCCGGCAAAGCTTGGGTGACGACGGTGAGCGAGTTCCATCTCCAGAAGGTCCTGCAAATCCGCGCGGGCCTGGAATTCCACCGGCATATAGTCATGAAATACCCGCACACCACTTTGGCTTTCGACCTGCCAAAGGTCTACGAGTTGCGCCGCCAACTCACGCGGATCGAGTGGTTGTTGCGGCGTGAGGCTCTGCTTTTCGCCGGCCATGTCGTTCTTGCGCATTTTGCGGAAGTGGCCTTTGAGCAGGTTGCGATAAATCAGCGCATCGCGGTTGTAGAACGCCAACGACAGCCAGCCGCCGGGGACCGTGAGTTGGTGCAGCACCGGCAGGATCGCATGGGGTTCGGCCAACCATTCCAGCACGGCGTGGCACAGCACCACGTCGTAGGGTTCGGTGAGCTGGCCCAGCAGCGCTTGCCATGGCGCATGGATAAAAGTTGCGGTCTGCCCGGCCTCGGCGAAACGTTGGCGGGCGCCTTCGAGCATCGGCTCGGCAGGTTCGGCCAGGGTGACCGCGTGGCCTTGCTCGGCCAGCCACAGCGACATATGGCCCAGCCCCGCACCGATATCCAGTACACGCAAGGGGCGCTTGGGCAGGGCTTCGGTCAAGTCGGCCTGCAGCACTGCCAGGCGAATCGCCCCTTTGGCACCGCCGTAGATTTTCTCGGCGAAACGCGTGGCCAACTGGTCGAAATGGCGGTCACTCATTGGGCAAACCGCCGTTCGCTGTCGGCCAGTTTGGCGCGCACCACCTCGTTCATGTCCAGGCCCAACTCGCTGCACAGCAACAGCAGGTACAGCACGACATCGCCAACTTCCTGCCCGGCATGGGCGAGCTTATCGGCAGAGAGCTGGCGCGATTGGTCTTCGGTCAGCCATTGGAAGATTTCCACCAACTCGGCCATTTCGACGCTGGCGGCCATGGCCAGGTTTTTCGGGCTGTGGAATCGCTTCCAGTCGTTGTTATCGCGGATGCGGTGCAGGCGTTCGGTGAGGTGTTCGAGGTTCATGCGGGGGCTCCTGAAGGTGGATAGCTTCGGGGGGAATGGCCTTGAAGGCAAGTGAACCTTCAGATCGCTATCGGGGGCAAGCCCCCTCCCACCTTTGGCAGGTGAACACATCCAAGTGTGGGAGGGGGCTTGCTCCCGATGGCGATCTAATCAACGACGCTGAACTCAAGCCTGGCAGTTTGCCCGGCTTCGTCGAGGACGCTGAGTTGATAGCGGCCCAAGCGCTCGAAACTGGCGTTGATGAAGTCCTGGTTAGCGCTGTCGCCCAGGGGCGCACCGTTGAGGAACCACCAGCGCCGCCCACTGCCGCCCAGGGCGGAGATTTTCAGGCGCAGGGCTTGTTGACTGGCGGCAGGCAGGCGCAGTTGGTCACCTTCGCGGATACCGACAATCGACAGCGGTGACGACGCGGCCAGCGCCGGTGGCGGGCAATCGGGGTCCGCCGCGGGGATGCGCGCTTCGCGGCGCTCGGCCCTGGGCAGCCAGGGCTCCAGAGGCGCGGGCCACAGGGCGATGGTCTTGGGCTCGGCGCCAGGGCAATGGACGTCGACCCGCAAGCCCTTGGCATTCACCCACACACTTTCCATCAAGCCCACGCTCAACGGTTGGTCCAGCGCCTGCAAGGTCGGCGGCGTGGTGTGGTCCAGCGTCCAGGCGAAGCGCTGGCGACGGCAATTGGGGTCGCTGCGGCTCATGGGCTGGCCCAACGGCCAACAGATCGCCGCCACGCCGACATTCGCCGGCACCGGCTTGACGGGCGCGCTGATGCC
This sequence comes from Pseudomonas sp. OV546, assembly GCF_900116845.1. Taxonomy (NCBI): domain Bacteria; kingdom Pseudomonadati; phylum Pseudomonadota; class Gammaproteobacteria; order Pseudomonadales; family Pseudomonadaceae; genus Pseudomonas; species Pseudomonas sp. OV546. The sequence continues at coordinate 47,582 of NZ_FPCE01000004.1, forward strand.
CCGCTGGCTGTCGCGGTTGGTCAGCACATCGTGCACCTGCAACATCAACGGCGCTGCGGAGGCCAGGCCGAACTGGCCGGGCACCGGTGTGCCGTCCGGTCGGCCGATCCACACACCGATCAAATAACGCGGGCCGACGCCAATCGCCCAGGCATCGCGAAAGCCATAGCTGGTGCCGGTTTTCCAGGCCAGCACGGGACGCTGCACCAACTCGGCACGTGGGTCGCGGTCCGGCCGCGCCTGACCACTGAGGATGCGCCGCACAATCCAGGCGGCCCCTGGCGACAGTAACGGCCGCTCCCTAAGCGTATCGTCCGGCTGTAATCGAATATTGGCGCTCCTGCCGTCCCGGGCGAAGGCGCTGTAGCCGCTCACCAGATCTTCGAGGCGACTGCCTGCGCCGCCCAGGATCAGCGCCAGGTTCGGCTCGGCCAATGCGGGCAATGCCAGAGGCACGCCGCCGATGCGCATCTCGGCGGCAAACCGCTTCGGCCCATAGGCTTCCAACAACTGCACCGCCGGCAGGTTGAGCGAACTGGACAGCGCCGTGCTCGCCGGCACCGCACCGGTAAAACCCATCGAGAAGTTGCCCGGCCGGTAATCGCCATAACGCCTGGGTACGTCCTGCAACAGGGATTCGGAGTGAATCAGCCCATCGTCCAGGGCCATGCCATAGAGGAAAGGTTTCAAGGTGGAGCCCGGCGAACGCAGGGCGCTGATCATGTCCACATGGCCAAAGCGCTTGGCATCATTGATGTCCACCGAGCCGAGGTAGGCACGCACGGCCATGGTTTCTTCCTCCACCACCAGAATGGCGGCGGAGGTGTGCTCCGGCAAACGCGCGCGCCAGCCCAGCAGCAGGTCTTCAAGGCGGCGTTGCAGGGTGGCGTCCAGGGTGGTGCGGATCAGCGGCGGGCTGTCGGGGCGGTTCAGGCGGCGCGCGAGCAACGGCGCCAGGCTCGGCTCCAGGCGCGGGGCAAGCAGCAGCGGTTCTTCCAGGGCTTCGTCGACGGCAGCTTGCGGCCACACCTGGAACTCGGCGAGTCGACGCAACACTTTGTCACGGGCCTCCTGGGCGCGTTGCGGGTGACGGTCCGGACGCAAACGGCTGGGCGCCTGGGGCAGCACGGCGAGCAAGGCGGCTTCGGCATGGGTCAGCTGTGAAGGCGATTTACCCAGATACGCCCAACTGGCAGCCGCCACGCCTTGCAACGTACCGCCAAACGGTGCGCGGTTCAGGTAGAGGTTAAGGATTTCTGCCTTGGAGAGGTGCCATTCCAACTGCGCCGTGCGCCACAACTGGCGCAACTTGCCATGGAACGTGCGCGAATGCGGATCCAACAACCGCGCCACCTGCATCGACAAGGTGCTGCCGCCCGACACCACCCGCGTGCCGGTGAGGTTCTGCCACGTCGCCCGTACCAGCGCCAGTGGGTTTACGCCGGGGTGCTGGTAAAACCAACGGTCTTCATAGGTCAGCAACGCCTCCAGGTAATACGGCGACACCTCGCGGGTCTGCACCGGATAACGCCACACCCCATTGGCATCGGCAAACCGCCACAACGGCGTGCCATCCTCAGCCAGCACCACCCGCGCCAGATCGTCCTGGGGCAGGGGCAACGGCCAGATGCGGTCGGCCAGCCATAGCAAGGCGATCACCAACAAAAGGCTGGCCAGGGTCCAGCGGGCAACTAAACGCAAACTCAAACTGGCAAACCTCTATGCTTATAGGGAACTAGCCTGTTGCAATAACAACCAAAGGCACAGACACGCCCACCCTCTCATCAGGACACACACATGCAGGTAGAAAGCTTTTTCGGATGGTTGGGCCAAGCGCTCGGTTCCGTCATCCGCTTTATCGTCGACGGACTCAGCGGCCTGTTCGGTGCCCTGACCAACGCCGGTGGCAACTTCATCGACGGCCTGTCCCGCACGTTGGGCATGGACACCTCGATCATCAGCATCATTACCCTGATCATCGGCCTGATGCTGCTGTACTCGGCCGTGCGTGCCTTCATGCGCGCCTCGATCATCATGGGCATCATCTGGCTGCTGCTGGGCCTGTGGCTCCTGAGCTGGGTCGTCCACTGACCCAAAAGCACCACACATCACCTGTGGGAGGGGGCTTGCTCCCTCCCACATTTGCACCCAGTTCCGTCATTTAAATATCAGCGCCCCTTGATCACCAGATCCGCCGGCGTCTCTCCCACCGCCTGCCAGTTCGGCCGGTACATCGACTCCACCTGCGGCGGCGGTACGCGGTAAGTCCCCGGTGTCACGGCACGCGCCAGGTACAGCAGGTGCGTCGTGCCAGAGCCTTCCAGATTGATCGCCGCCACGTAGCGGTCGTCCCTGAACTCCTGATGCTTGAGCGACGCGTTCTGCATCGACTCACGCCACTCCTTCACCTGGCTGCTGGCGTTTTCCAGGCTGGCGGCACTTTGCGCCAGGTTCTGGTTTTCCAGTTCCAAACCGGCCGGGAGCAAATCCACCACAAGGGCATCCGGCACACGCTGCTTGGCACTGACCGCCAGATGCACCAGCACCAGATCACCGCTGTTGAGGCTGCGCAGGTTCAGCGGCTGGCCGTTCATGCCCAGGTATTCGCGACGGATGCTCAGGTTGTCACCGCCAGGCGCGGGTGGCACCTGTGGATAACCCGAGATCGTCAGTTGCTGGTACACCGGTGTCTCACCCTGATTACTCAGGCTCAAGTCGCTGGACAGCCACTTGCCCTCCAACGCCAGCGTCGGTTGCTGATTATTCAATTCCTGCACACCGCCACTGCCGGTGAGCGACACCTGCCAGTTCGCATCCGGTTTGGCGAACCCGAGGCGCCCGGCCAGGAACAGCGCGTTACGCTCCTGGGTCGACAGATAGGGGCTGGCGGCCAACTGGTCCGACAGGGTGAACAAGCGCTCCTCACGCTTGCCTTTGGCCAGGTCGTTCTCTTCCAGCAGCGCCAGGATCATCGCCTGGTCCCGCAGCGGGCTGCCGTAGTCGGCCAGCCATTCATTGGCATTGCGCTGTGCCGCCAGCCCGGCGAGCAAGGCTTGGTCCGCGCGGGGTTGGTCGCCCATCTTCTGCAACGCGATGGCCAACTGCACGAGCGGCAAACCGGAGCGCGCATCGCTGCGTCGTTCGAAGATGCTGCGCAGCGCCCCCAGCGGCGCCTGCTGACTGCGCGCCAGCACCATGCCGGCGTAGGCCTGCACGGCAAAGCGGGTGTGGTCGGCGTTATCGCTGTAGTCGACGTCGATCAGGTTACGCTCCTGCACATACCGCAGCAGGCGCTCGCTGGCCTTTTTCAACGCTTCAGGCGGCACCGCAAACCCCTGGTCACGGGCACGCAGCAGGAAGTCGGTGACGTAAGCCGTCAGCCAGTATTCTTCTTCGCCATCAGCGCCCCACAAACCGAAGCTGCCGTTGTAGCGCTGCATGCCCAGCAGGCGTTCGATGCCCAGCTCGATCTTGCGTTTACGCTCGCTGTCCGACTCGCCTTTGATCGACAGGCGCTTGAGCAATGCATCGTCGGCATACAGCGACGGGTACAGGCCGCTCGCGGTCTGCTCCAGGCAACCGTAGGGGTAGGCCTTGAGTGCACTGATCTGCGCACCGAGGTTCAGCGGTGGCCGGCTCGACAGGCTCAGCAGCGCCTGGCGCCCCGAGGCATCGAATTGATCCAGGGTGCCCACCGGCAGAGTCCATGGCTGATCCTTGAGCACCGCACGGTAATGCTTGAGCAGCGCCGGGTACGCGGGCCGCACGCCCAGGGTCCACTCACGGGTAAACGGCGGCAGGGTCTCGCCCGGCAGGTCGAGGCCGTTCACCGTCACCTTGACCTTGCCCTGGCCCAACCCTCCCCACGCTTTCACCGGGATGCGCAGGGTGGTGCGCTGGCCTGGTTTCAGCTCAACGGTTTGCGCGCCACTGTTGACCAACTCCAACTGCCCGTCGGCGCTCAGTTGCACCTCCAGCTTCTGCGCCTTGCCCGACAGGTTGGACAGGTCCAGCGCCAATGTCGTCTGGTCCCCCCCGGCGAGGAAGCGCGGTGCCGACAGCTCGGCGATCAGCGGCGCGGCGATCACCGTTTTGGCTTCGGCCATGCCATAGCGATCATCGGTCCAGGCCTGGGCCATCAGGCGCAGTTCGCCGTTGAAGTCGGGAATGTTGACGCTGACTTCGCCCTCGCCTTGCTCATTCAAGGTCACCGGCGCGCTTTGCAGGGCGACGATGGTCACACTGGTGTCAGGGCGCTTGCCGCCCTTGGCCAACGCCGCGTCGCCACCAAACGCCAGGCTGGCCAGGCGGCCCTGCCCGGCTTCGATCAACTGGCCATAGATATCGAATTGGTCCACGCCGTAGGCCTTGCGGCCGAACAGGCTGGAGTACGGGTCCGGCGTAGGGTATTCAGTGATATTGAGGATGCCCACGTCCACCGCCGCCACCAACACATGCACCTGCTTGGGCACGCTGCCATCGGCATTTTTAGCAGCGATCTTCACCGTCAGCGGTTGTTTGGGGCGCATTTTTTCCGGCGCGGTGAGGGTCACGCCCAGTTTGCGTTGGGTGCGATCCAGCGGCAGGTGCAGCAGGCCTACTGCACGTTTTGGGGTGATATTGGCTTTACGCTCGCCCGGGCGAATCACCAAGGCGCTCACGTACAGGTCATGGCGCGACCATTTCGGGTCGAGCTTCACAGCGAAGCTTTTGCCTTCGGCCGGCACATCGATTTCCTGCCACCACAGCGGCCCCTCGGCAGACTCCACCAGCAGGTAGCCTTTACCGGCCGCCGGCGGCGTGACGGTGACGTTGGCTGTGTCGCCATCGCCATACGCCGGTTTATCCAGCGCCAGCTTGACCTGGTCCGGGCGCACGGCACCGCCTTCGGTGTTGTCCTGGGCCTGGTAGCCGGCCCAGAAACGCAAACTGCTGACCAAGCCGGTCTGCGGGTCTTCCACTTCAACGCGGTAAGGGCCCCACTCCACCTGGAAGCTGACCTTGGCGGTGTCGCCGGCCTTGATGTTCAGGGTCTGTTCGTCGAGGTTGAGGAATTTCTCGTTGAAGTGATAGCTCCAGCCATCATTCTCGGAGTAGTTCCAGTAGTAATCGCGACGCTCGCGCACCAGGCGCACCTTGAGGTTTGGCGCGGCGAGTTTCTGCCCGTCCTGGTTGGCCAGCAGCACTTCGAATTCCGCCGGGCCATCGCCGTTGGTTTCCGTGCCGTCAAACAACCCGCGCAGGCCCGGCAGTTGCTCGGCCGGCCAGATCGGCTGCACCAGGCGCCGCGTGATCGGCCGCCCGCCCGACTCTTGCAGACTGGCCTGTACGATCAGTTGCAGCGGTGACTTGGCCTCGGCCCATTTACTTTCCAGGGTCAGTGCTTCCTGGCCCTTGGCGTCGAGCACGCTCTCGTCCAGCTCGAAATCCTGGCTCAGCTCTTCTTCGGTGACGGAACCGAACTGGTAACCGGGCAGCGACTTGACCGCTTCGCGCAGCGGCCGCACATAGACTTGCCCACTGACCCGGTTGCCCGACGCAGGCGCGCCGTACAGGTAACGACCGTTGACCTGGATCACCGCGTCGTCTGCCGGGCTCAACGGCGTGTCACTGCCCTTGAGTTCCAGCGCCAGGCGCTCGGGCAAGAAGTCTTCGACAAGGAATTCATACAACTGCGGCTTGCCATCACCCAGGTCGAACACCAACTGCCAGCGCCCAGTCGGTGCTTCGCCGGCCAGTTGCAGTTGATATTGATAGAGGCCGGAAGCATCGGCATCCCACACGAACTTGCGGCTCACCTGTTCATCCGGGCGACGTACTTCGACGCTCACCGGCTGCGGTTTGACGGCATTGCCATCCTTGTCCCGCAGCAAGGCGTTGAGCAGCACGGTTTCGCCGGGGCGATACAGGTCGCGCGGACCAAAGACAAAGAACTGCAACGGGTGGGACGGTTGGCCGCCAATGTCGAACTCGGCCAGGTCCAGCGCGGCGCTGTCGAGGCGCAGCATACTGGTCTGTTCGCCCTGCTTGGCGAGCAGCACCTGGGCCTTTTTCGGCAAAGGCAACTCAGCGTGGCCCCCCTTCTCGGTCTTGCCCTGGCCCAGCACGCGGCCCTCGGCGTCGAGCACTTCGAGGTCGACGCCATCCAGCGCCTTGCCGCCTTCCAGCGCCTGGGTAAACACGTCCAGGCGATTGGCGTAGCGGTGCACCGACAGGCCGATATCACTCAAGGTGAACAGCGTCGCCGGTTGGGAATAGTTGTAGGTGCCCGAGGCACGCATCACCGCCAGGTACACGCCCGGCTGCTGCAATTGCTTGAGGCCGGCGATCGGCAGCAACAGGGTTTCGCGGGTGTTACGCGCCGGGTTCAGGTCGAAACGACCGCCGTAGACCAAATCGGCCAGCGGCAGCAGTTCGCGGGACTCATAGCTTTGCAGGCTGGTGTTGCGCCCCCACTGCGCCAGGAACGACGGCAAGGACTCGGGCTTGATGCGGAAGAACTCGACATCGATCTTGTCGACGTTCAGCGCGATCACCGGCAGGCCTTCGGCCAGGCGCGTCGGCAGCAGCGTGCCACGGCTGGCGAAACCGACGGTGGCTTGCAGGTCGCGGGTTTCCAGGCGGGCGATGTACTCGGCGGGCAGCAGGTTGTTATTTACGGCCTTCACACCAGGGTCAACCGTCAGCACCAACTTGCGCTGCGGCTCCAAGTGACGCAGGCGCAGCTCCATCAGGTTGTCGGAGATTTCCCAGGCACCATCGACCTTGCCCGACTTGCTGTCGACCAAGTGAAGTTTGTCAGCGAATTTCTGATCGGGATCCAACGGAATGGAAAAGCTCACCGACAAGGTACTGGCCCCGTCGAGCTGCACCTCGGACACATCCACCACGCTCAATTCACGCCCGGCGTAGCGCTGCTTCAGCGCCGCCACATCCACGGCGGCCTTGGCCGGCTTGGGGGCAACCGTCGCTGCCGCAGGCGCGGTCGGAGCAGCCGGTTTATCGGAGGAATCACAGGCGCTCAGCAGGGCCAGCGCGCAAGCAAGGAACAGTCCTTTGTTAAGCATGGGGAACTCGTCGTGAGAGGGATCCGAGGGGTGAACTATATATCAGCCCGAGTGGGGTCGATGAGGTGCCGGTCACATTGACCGACGGAGGGTGGTTTGGTTCTTGAGGGAACGCGAGCGGAGCCAAATCCCACAAACGCTGACGATCCAAATGTGGGAGGGGGCTTGCCCCCGATGGCGGTGGGTCAGCTCCAGATTCACCCACTGACAGACTGCCATCGGGGGCGAGCCCCCTCCCACATTGGTTCTGCAGTGACATTAAGGGCCCGTTACAATGCCGCTCCTCTGAAGGAGCCCGCATGCACACCCTACTCACTGACTGGCGCCACCGCCCCACCCACCGCCGCGTCTGGGCCCTGGCTGCGCCGATGATCCTGTCGAATATCTCGGTACCCCTGGTGGCCCTGGTCGACAGCATGGTCATCGGCCACCTGCCCCATGCCCATCAACTGGGCGCCGTGGCGGTCGGAGCCAGCCTGTATACCTTTCTTGCCTGGGCCATGGGCTTCCTGCGCATGGGTTCCACCGGCTTTGCCGCGCAAGCCGCCGGGCGCAACGATGGCGCCGCACTGCGGCAAATCCTGCTGCAAGGCCTGCTGCTGGCGCTGGGCCTGGCGATGCTATTAGGCACAGTGGGCATCCCCCTGAGCCATCTGGCCCTGGAATGGATGCAACCCTCTCCCGAACTGAATCAACTGACCCAGGACTTCTTCCACACCCGCCTGTTCGGCCTGCCCGCCGCGTTGGCCAGCTACGCACTGGTCGGCTGGTTCCTCGGCACGCAGAACGCCCGCGCGCCCTTGGCGATCCTGCTGACCACCAACCTGGTCAACATCGCCCTCAACCTGTGGTTCGTCCTTGGCCTGGATTGGGGTGTGGTCGGTTCGGCGCGCGCGTCAGTTGTCGCCGAATGGGCCGGCGCCCTGCTCGGCCTGGCGCTTACGCAAAAAGCCCTGCGCGCCTACCCCGGCCATATCGCCTGGGCGGCGTTGAAACGCTGGGAGAGCTGGCGCCCGCTGCTGGCGGTCAACCGCGACATTTTCATCCGCAGCCTCGCGCTGCAATCGGTGTTTTTCATGATCACGGTGCAAGGCGCACGCCTTGGCGACGCTACCGTGGCGGCCAACGCGCTATTGCTCAACGGCCTGTTACTGACGGCCCACGCCCTGGATGGACTGGCCCACGCGGTCGAAGCCCTGTGCGGTCACGCGATCGGCGCCCACGACCGCCCATCCCTGCGCCGCTCGCTGGTGGTGGCCGGCGGTTGGTCACTGATCGCCAGCGTTGGTTTTGCCGTGCTGTTCACCTTCGCCGGCCACCTGTTTATCGCCATGCAGACCGATATTCCCAGCGTGCGCGAAACCGCCGACATCTACTTGCCCTATCTGGCGCTACTGCCGTTGATTGCGGTGTGGAGTTACTTGCTGGACGGCTTGTTCATCGGTGCGACCCGCGCACGGGAAATGCGCAACGGCATGCTGCTGACCCTGTTGCTGACGTTGCCAATCGCGTGGGCGTTGCAGGGTTTGGGGAATCACGGCCTGTGGATAACCTTCCTGCTGTTCATGGCCCTGCGCAGCCTCACTTTGTGGGCGATTGCCTGGCGATTGAACCGGCAGGATCAGTGGCTTGGATAAACGCCGTGACCCGATCCAGTACCGGTGCCAGCCAGCGCAGCGGCTTGGAGAGCGCGGCCACCAGCGTCTGGTGATTGGTCTTGCCGAAGTAGAAGGTTTCAACCGGCACGCCCGCCGCCCGCAACGTGTTGGCCAGGCCGCCGGTATTACGCGAGGGGTTGACCAGCTTGTCGTCGGTCGACGCCATCAACAGGCTCGGCGGTGCGCCGGCGCTGACGTGGTTGATCGGCTGGGAATCGGGCGGTGAATCGGGGAAGAAAAACACCGGTTTTACCTCCGGGTTTTCAATCGGCAGGAAGTCATAAGGCCCGGCCAGGCCGATCCAGCCCTTGAGCATCGACGGTGACAGGTTCACGTGCTCAAGCCATCGCGCGTCCAGCGCGAGCATCGCAGCATTGTACGCACCGGAGCTGTGGCCCATCAGGTAGAGCCGCTGCGGGTCACCGCCGTAGTCGGCGATGTGCTGATGGGTCCAGGCCACCGCTCGGGCGCCATCCTGGAGAAACGCGGGGTAGCGCACTTGAGGGTAGAGCCGGTAATCGGCAATCACCACGACAATGCCACGTGAAGCCAGGGCTTCGCCGACGAAACCGTAGTCATCCCTGGAGCCGCTGTTCCAGCTGCCGCCGTAGAAAAAAACCACCACCGGCGCGTTGGAGCTAGCAGGCGCAGGCCGGTAGACATCGAGTTTCTGGCGGGAATCATCGCCGTAGGCGATGGCAGCGGTTTTGGTGAAGGTATTGGAAGGGGTGAGGGCGTTGAGGACTTTGATCGGGGAGCAGGCGGCCAAGAATGCTGCCATTGCCAGCGTGAGCACTTGCAGCCATTGACTCAACATTGCTCAGCCCTCAGACAATTTCAGGATTAGCACTGCGTCAAAAGTAGGAGGGGGCAAGCCCCCTCCCAGATTTTTTACGAGGACAGGTAGGACGAACGCGTCAGCCCCAGACGCAAGGCATCCAAGAACTGCGTACGCTCCGCCGCACTGATCTTCGCGCTCGCACACTTGTCACGGTAATGCGTCATCAGCTCTTCCGGCGACAAATGCACATAGCGCAGCATGTCTTCGATGGTGTCGTGCGTCTCGATCCCGGCGCTGTACACCGAACCATCTTCACGCTGGTAGATATTCACCGAGTCGGTGTCGCCGAACAGGTTGTGCATGTCCCCCAGGATTTCCTGGTAAGCCCCCACCAGGAAGATACCCAGCAAGTAGTCTTCACCTTCGTTCAAGCCGTGTACCGGCAAGCTGGTTTCGATGCTTTGCTCGTCGACGTACTGCTTGATCTTGCCGTCCGAGTCGCAGGTCAGGTCTTGCAGCACGGCACGGCGCAGCGGCTCTTCGTCGAGGCGGTGCAGCGGCAGGATCGGCAGTACCTGGCCGATGGCCCAGGTGTCCGGCAAGCTCTGGAACACCGAGAAATTGCAGATGTACTTGTCGGCCAGCTTGTCGTTGAGTTCATCCAGCACCTGGCGGTGCGAGCGCTGGCGGGCTTTCAACGAGTTGTGCAGGCGGCGGCACACGGCGAAGTAGCACTGCTCGGCCAGGGCTTTTTCGGCCAGGGTCAGTTTGCCGTCGGCGTACTGGGTGGCCACATCGCTCATGTAGTGGGTGGCGCGCCAGTAGGTTTCGGTGACCATCTCGATGTCGGTCGGGCCCAGCAGGTCTACCAGCCATTGCACGGTTTCCGGCAGGCTTTCCTTGTTTTCGATGACCGGGATTTCGTCGTTGTGTTTCTCGACGTCGGTCACCTGCACCACCAGCATGGCGTGGTGCGCGGTCAGGGAACGGCCGCTTTCGGAGAAGATGTTCGGGTGCGGCAGGCTCTGCGCGTCGCAGAACTCCTTGAGCATGCCCACGACCACGCCGGCGTAGTCGTCCATGTCGTAGTTGATCGAGCTGGCGTTACGCGAGTGAGTACCGTCGTAGTCCACGCCCAGGCCACCGCCCACGTCGATGTGGTCCACTGGCAGGCCGAGGTTGCGCAGTTCGCCGTAGTAACGGATGGCTTCCTTGAAACCGTGCTGGTAGTCGGCCAGGTTGGCGATCTGCGAACCCATGTGGAAGTGCAGCAGGCGAATGCCCTGGTCCAGGCCCGCCGCGCGGAAGCGCTCGACCACGGACAGCAACTGCGCCGCCGACAGACCGAACTTGGACTTCTCGCCACCGGTGTCCGCCCACTTGCTCGACGCCAGCGACGACAAGCGCACGCGCAGGCCGACCTGGGGCTTGACCTTAAGGCTGGCAGCCTCTTCGATCACCAGCTCAACTTCAGATTCTTTCTCGATCACGATGAACACATTGTGGCCGAGCTTCTGGCCCATCAGCGCGAGGCGGATGAACTCACGGTCCTTGTAACCGTTGCAGACGATAGTGCCGCCCTTCGGCGCCAGGGCCAATACCGCCAGCAGCTCAGGCTTGGAGCCAGCTTCCAGGCCGATGGACACGTTCTGGGTGGCGATGATGTTCTCGATCACCGCTTCCTGCTGGTTCACTTTGATCGGGTACAGCGCGGTGTACTTGCTCTGGTACTCGAGGCGCTCGATATTCGAATCGAAGGCACCGGTCAATTGGCGTACGCGATCTTGCAGGATGTCAGGAAAGCGCACCAGCAACGGCAGGGACAGGCCGCTTTTACGCAGTTCATCGACCTGCTCGTACAAGTCGACGGGCGTACTGTTCGGACCGTTCGGACGAACTTCTACGCGACCGGCTTCATTGATCGCGAAATAACCGGCCCCCCAATGGCGAATCCCGTAAACACTGCGGCTGTCCGCAACTGTCCATTGGCTGCCATCGTCTTTGCGTGTGCGTCGTACGGACATCGAAGTCCCCTATATATGAAGTCGAAGGCACCGCCCCTGGTTCGAGGCTGGCGCAGTCTAAAGAATGAAAATGACGATTTGCCTGCAAGCAAGGTAGACCCCACGCGCAGGACAGAGTTTAGACACAGGTTGGGAAGAGGCTTTCAGCCGCCGGACTTCTTGGCCTTGTACCCGAGCTTGATCAGCTCGGCCAACAGCAACTCGACGTGATCGCCCTGGATCTCGATGACCCCGTCTTTCAACGCGCCACCGGTGCCACAGCGCTTTTTCAGCGTGGTGGCCAGTTCCTTCAGCGCCTCTTCGGCCAACGGCACGCCGGTGATGGTGGTCACCGTCTTGCCGCCACGGCCTTTGCTTTCGCGGCGCACGCGGGCAATACCGTCGCCTTCAGGGATCAGGGTCTGTTTGCAGGTACACGAATCCACGGGCTGACGACAGTCCGGGCAGTGTCGACCTGCATCGGTGGAAAATACCAGGCCACCAAGGGCGGCGAAGGATGCGGCTTTTTTGGCCACCGGCAATCCTCTTGGGAGGACAAAGACTGGCCAGCGCTCGGCTCTGGTTAAAAGAGGCGAGTCACCAACCGCGAAGCCCCACTCAGGCAGGGGCAGCGCTACCGAAGCACCAGGGTGGTTCGGGTGAAAAGTCGCGCAGTGTAACCACAAAAAGCCGACTTGCTAAGAGCCAAATGGCGCCAATTTATGCAACTTTAGCGACGTGAGGCCAGATAACGTCGCAGCCCCTCTTGGGCGTCTGGGCAGTAAGGCTTTTGTTCGGCCTCCTGCAGGACAGTGCCTATAGGCAAAAAGCGCGCTTCCATGACCTCTTCCGGCTGCAGGCGCAGCGGCCCATCCCAGACTGCCGAGTAGGATTTGCACCAGAGCCGGCTGTCGCCATCTTCGAAGTAGAAATGGTCATGTTCGACCAATTCCACCCCGCCGACACCCAACTCTTCTTCCAGCTCTCGGGCAGCAGACACGGCATAGGATTCACCCGCCGCTACCATCCCACCCGCCGCCGTGTCCCAGAAACCGGGATACATGGCTTTGCTCAGGGTGCGCCGGTGCACACACAGCTCACCGGCCGAATTGAACAGGAAGATAAAGGTGCAACGGCCGATCAACCCGCGCTGGCGCAGATCGGCCCTGACAAGACTGCCGAGCAGAGTGTCCTGCTCATCGACCCAGCAGATCAGTTCGGCATCGGAAGCCGCGCGGTGGGCGGCCTCCTTTTGAGTAGCGTCCATCATCAACCTTGGTTGAGCAGCTGACGCAAATCGATCACCGCAGCGTTAGCCCGGGAAATGTAGTTGGCCATCACCAACGAGTGGTTGGCCAATACGCCAAAGCCGCTGCCGTTAAGGATCATTGGGCTCCACACCGGCTCTTGCGAGGCCTCCAGCTCACGAATGATCTGGCGCACGCTGACAGTGGCGTTCTTCTTGGCCAGCACGTCGGCAAAGTCGACTTCGATGGCGCGCAACAGGTGCGACAGGGCCCAGGCCTGGCCGCGTGCTTCGTAGAACACGTTGTCGATCTGCATCCATGGGGTTTCCACCACTTCTTCATCGACCTGCGGCACTTCACCCGGAGCCAAGGCTTCGGTTTTCAGTGCGGTGTTGAGTTTTACCCGGCCGACACTGGCCGACAGGCGTTGCGACAGCGAGCCCAGGCGGGTGGCGACATCGCCCAGCCAGTTGTTCAGGTTATCGGCACGCGCGTAGAACAGTGCGCCGCGTTGGTTCGGGTCGGACAAGCGCGCTTCATAGCGGCTCAGGGAATTGATGCCTTCCTGGTATTCCGATTCACTGGATGGCAGCACCCAGCTCTTGTTGTCGAAGTTAAAGCGCGGCTCGGCCTTGGCCAGATCGGCGTCTTCGGCCGACTGCGACTGCGAGCGGGCGAAGTCTTTACGCAGGGCGCGGGTCAGGTCGCGTACCTGCACCAGCACGCCATATTCCCAGCTCGGCATGTTGTCCATCCACAGGCCTGGCGGGAAACGGTCGTTGGAAATGTAGCCGCCGGGCTTGTTCAGCAAGGTGCCGACCACGGTCTTGAGGGTTTCGACGGTGGTAAAGCCCACCACCATCTGCTTGCCGTCTTTTTCGGCGGCAATCTGCGCGTTCTGCTGGACCGGAAACAGTGCCGGCTCTTCGCTCCAGTACCATCCCAAGGCGCCGGTGACCAGCAGGTACAGGCCGAGCACGCTGAGCACGGCACGGCTCATCAGCACGGTACGAAGATAACTGCGGTTGGCCGACTTGGGCTCAGGGGCGGGGCCTTTGGCACTGCCTGCACGGTTTTTCCAGTCCAGCATGGCGATATCCTTTCAATCACTTGAGTTCATGCACTTGAATTGATGGCGTGCGTTCAAACACTCCGACCACAACCCTACCCCATCGTGCCCGCGCGTGCGGGGCTTTTCACCAAACTGGCGCACAGAGGGTATTCGACTATAAAGGATGCACGCTTTTTACGCTGCGCGACCACCGGGTCAGCAACTGAATACCCGGAACACACAGTTTATTGATGCATGACACTCATCCCAAGGAAAAGAGGTGCTAGCATAGAGCCATCAGTCGACCTCAGCATGCACCCTAACTAGTAGTCAGGATATGACCGAGCCAGAAGACCCCAGCCGTGAGCGTCTCAAGCAGCATTTTGCCCAGCGGGTAATTCATCAGGCACGTCAAATTCTTGAGATCTGGCAGCGCCTGCAACGCAGCGAGTGGTCCGGCACCGACCTTTCCGAACTCAGCGAGGCCAATTTGCGCCTGCTGCGGTTTGCCGAGCGCTTCGAACAACCGGAACACCGCCAGCTGGCGCAACACATCGGCGACTCCCTCAAGGCAGTCGACGAGAACCGTGGGCGCCTCAGCAGCCACCTGATCACCGAACTCAATCGCTTGATGCAGCGCCTGTCCCGCACCGGCCTGCGCCAGGGTGACCAGCTGGAACAAACCTTCCTGCCGCCGATGCGCAAGCCGATCTACGTCATGCTGGCCGATCACGACCGCGCCGAGCGGCTGGCCAAGCAGCTGGAATTCTTCGGTTTGAGCGCCCAATCCCTCGACAGCGTGGCCGCGTTTCGCGCGGCGATGGCCGAGCGCCTGCCTTCGGCGATTGTGATGGACGTGGATTTCTGCGGCACCGGCCTGGGCCTCAAACTCGCCGCCGAAGCCCAGGAAGGCCTGGAGCACAAACTGCCGCTGCTGTTCTTCAGCCTGCACGAGACCGACACCCCTACCCGGCTGGCCGCCGTGCGCGCCGGGGGCCAGGAGTTCCTGACCGGGACGCTGGAAGCTTCAAGCCTGTTGGAAAAAATCGAAGTGCTGACCTGCGTCGCCCAGTACGAGCCGTATAAGGTGCTGATCATCGACGATTCGCGGGCCCAGGCGCTGCACACCGAGCGGCTGCTCAACAGCGCCGGTATCGTCACCCGCACGCTGATCGAACCGATCCAGGCCATGGCTGAGCTGGCGGACTTCCAGCCCGACCTGATCATCCTCGACATGTATATGCCCGCCTGTACCGGTACCGAACTGGCCAAGGTGATCCGCCATAACGACCGTTATGTCAGCGTACCGATCATCTACCTGTCGGCCGAGGACGACCTGGATAAACAACTGGACGCCATGAGCGAAGGCGGCGACGACTTCCTCACCAAGCCGATCAAGCCGCGCCACCTGATCACCACCGTGCGCAACCGCGCCGCTCGCGCACGCAACCTCAAGGCACGGATGGTGCGCGACAGCCTGACCGGCCTGTACAACCACACCCACATCCTGCAACTGCTTGAAGACTGCAGCTTCCGCGCACGCCGCGAGAACAAGCCGCTGAGCTTTGCCATGCTGGATATCGACCACTTCAAGCGGGTCAATGACAGCCACGGCCACCCCATGGGTGACCGCGTGATCAAAAGCCTGGCGCTGTTTCTCAAGCAGCGCCTGCGCAAGACCGACTACATCGGGCGCTACGGCGGCGAAGAGTTCGCCATTGTGATGCCGGACACCGACTTGGAATCGGCCTGCAAGGTGCTGGATGAAATCCGTGGCCGCTTTGCCGAAATCCACTACCCGGCCCAACCGCAGGATTTATGGTGCACGTTCAGCGCCGGGCTGGTGGAGCTGTGCGACGGCTCCGACAGCCTGATGATGGCCGCCCAGGCCGACGAGGCGCTGTACCGCGCCAAGCACGCCGGGCGCAACCGCGTGCAGGCTGCGCGCGCATCAAAGCAAAGTGCCATCTTTTCACCGGAATCCACTGATTCGGTCATAACGCTGTAACGCAAACGCAATAACTTCAGGCACTTATCTTTTGCTGTCGGTTGATACCACGCATGCGCCTGAAGCTGCTGACCAATCTCAATACCCTTCTTCTGGTGGCCGTGTGCCTGGCGCTGGGGGCGACGCTGTGGTGGTCGCAACGGGCGCTGGAGCGGCCTTATCTGCTGATGGAACGTTACCTGGGCCTGTCGCAGACCTTCCAGAACCAGGCTGCACGCAACATCGACGACTACCTGGCCAGTGGCGATGCCTTGCGCCTGAGCAGCGCCGGCCAGAGCCTGGAAAGCCTGTTGCAGCATCTGGATGAACTGCCTGCGGACCTCGCACAAAACCTGCGCCCCAGCCTGGTCGACCTGGATGCGTTCAGCAAAACCGACTTGCTGGCTGCCGGCAAGCTGGCTGGCGACCCACAAGCCTTGCTGCTGCAGGCCGAGCGCGAATTGGGCGCGAACCTGGAGCAACTGAGCCAATACGCCAGCGGCGTGAATTCTGCCGAAGCTGCGCGTTACTTGCCCCCACTGCTGGCGGCATCCCAGCACCTGGCCAAGCTGTCCCTGGCCCGCGACAAACTGGTGAGCAGCGGGCGCGCGGAATTGGCCACGGATGTGGAGCGCGAAGTCGCCAATATCCGCACCCAGGCCGACCGGTTGGAGCAACTGCCCTTACTGGGGGTGAAGGCCAGTGCCGAATCCGGCGCCGATGATTTCTCCGCCATGATGGGCTTGGAAAACAGTGAAAAAGCCGAAGCCCAGGACACCGGCGTCGACCTCAAGCGCGAACTCAACAGCCTGCTGACCCGCTATCCCGCTGAACTCAAGCGCACCCGCGAACAAATCCAGCAACGCGCTGACCTGGCCGCCCGCACCCGCCTGAAAATCAACGCCGTGCAGGAGGCCATTGCTGGCCTGGAACCGGTTGTGCGCGCACAGCATGGGGCAATCCAGGGCGAAGTGCGTGTGATGCAAGGGGTGATGATCGGCCTGATCCTACTGATCGCGCTGCTGATCGACACCCTGCAACGACGCTTGGCACGGGTGCTGACCAACCTGGCACCCGCCCTGTCGACCTGGGCCGAAGGTGACTTCAGCCGGTCGATTGCCTTGGGCAAGACCAACCGCGAACTCCACGATATCGAAGCCTCGCTGAACCGCCTGCGCGCTTACCTGGTGGACCTGGTCGGCACGATTCGCGGCAATGCCGAGGAAGTCGCGGGCAGCAGCCGCGCCCTCGCCGAACTGAGCAGCGGCCTGCACGACGGCGCCGAACGCCAGGCTGGGGACACGGCGCAGATCCGCGATTCGCTGGGTGAACTGGAAGCGACCATCCAGCAAGTCGCCGGCGATGCCAGCCAGGCCGCCGGCGCCAGCCGCAGCGCGGGCCAGGCGGTGGAGCAAGGCCAGCGTGTGATCGGCCTGAGCCTGACCGGGCTGCATGCCCTGGTGGGCGAAGTGCAGCAAAATGCGCAGATGATCGAAAAACTCGCCGAGGAATCGGCCACCATCGGCGGCGTGCTGACGGTGATCCGCTCGATTGCCGACCAGACCAACCTGCTGGCCCTCAACGCGGCCATCGAGGCAGCCCGCGCCGGTGAAGCCGGCCGTGGGTTTGCCGTGGTCGCCGACGAAGTCCGTTCCCTGGCCCAGCGCACCGCCGGCGCCACCGCAGAAATCCAGACCCTGATCGCCGGCCTGCAAAGCGCCGCCCACCAATCGGTACAAGGCATGCGCGCGCAGGTCGAACACGCCGAAGCTACCGCCCAGCAGGCCCAGGCCGCGGACGGCGCGCTGGATGAAATCGTCGGGGCCATCCAGACCATTTCCGAAACAGCCGTGCGCATCGCGGATGTGACGGCGCAGCAAAGTGGTGCCGTCAGTGAGATTCGCGACAACAGCGAACGGATTCACCAGTTGGGCGAGGATAATCTGCTGCGCATTGGCCAGGGCCGCAGCCAGGGCGAGCATTTGCTGGTGCTGGGTGGGCAGCTCAATACGGCGGTGCAGGCCTTCCGCGTCTGACCTGATCTATTGCCCCGTGGAGATCAAAAGGTGGGAGGGGACTTGCTCCCGATTGCGGGGTGTCAGCCACTGTATGTGTTGACTGATGCACCGCCCTCGGGAGCAAGCCCCCTCCCACATTGATCTCCACCGGATTCAACGCTGTCTCGCCAATGACCGGATCCCGACCCGTAGTCACAAATTTTGCGCAATCCTCGCTAATCGTGCCGCCTACTGCATAGAACTGGACAGTCACAAAGGCTTTGCGGCATAGTCGCCGAGTTCTGCCGTACCCACATCAATAACAAGGAACAGCCGATGGCGACCTTACTGGTTCTTCACGGACCCAACCTGAACCTGCTCGGCACCCGTGAACCGGGCGTCTACGGGGCAGTGACCCTCGATCAGATCAACCTCGATCTTGAACGCAGGGCGCGTGAAGCCGGCCACCATCTGCTCTACCTGCAAAGCAATGCCGAGTACGAATTGATTGATCGCATCCATGCCGCGCGCGGCGAAGGCGTGGACTTTATCCTGATCAATCCCGCCGCTTTTACACACACAAGCGTTGCATTACGTGACGCGTTGCTGGCGGTGAGCATCCCATTCATCGAAGTGCATTTGTCGAACGTGCACAAACGCGAACCTTTCCGCCATCACTCTTACTTCTCCGACGTAGCGGTAGGAGTGATCTGCGGCCTTGGCGCCAGCGGTTACCGACTGGCCCTGGAGGCCGCCCTGGAACAGCTTGAACAACCGGCCAAGCGCCCCTGACCGACCCTTGGGAGTTGATGATTCATGGATATCCGTAAAGTTAAGAAACTGATCGAACTGCTGGAAGAATCCGGTATCGACGAGCTGGAAATCAAGGAAGGCGAAGAGTCCGTACGGATCAGCCGTCACAGCAAGACCCCGGCCCAGCAGTTCTACGCGCCACAGATGCAAGCACCGGCGCCAGCCGCTGCTGCACCGGCCGCCGCACCTGCTGCTGCCGCACCTGCCGCCCCAGCCGCACCTGCGCTGAACGGCTTCGTGGTCAAGTCGCCAATGGTCGGTACGTTCTACCGCACCCCGGCACCGACCTCGCCAGCCTTCGTTGAAGTCGGCAAGACCGTGAAAGTGGGCGACACCATCTGCATCGTAGAAGCGATGAAAATGATGAACCACATCACGGCTGAAAAAGCCGGCGTCATCGAATCCATCCTGGTAGAAAACGGTCAGCCGGTTGAGTACGACCAGCCGCTGTTCACCATCGTTTGAACCGCGGAGCGCCTTCGATGTTGAAACCTGCGAAGAAACTGCAAAAAGTCCTGATCGCCAACCGCGGCGAGATCGCGCTGCGTATCCTGCGCGCCTGTAAGGAAGAGGGCATCAAGACCGTCGCTGTTTACTCGACGGCCGATACCGAATTGATGCACGTGAAACTGGCGGACGAAAGCATTTGCATCGGCCCGCCACTGGCCACGAACTCGTACCTGAAAGTCTCGAACATCATCGCGGCCGCGGAAGTGACCGGCGCTGATGGCATCCACCCAGGCTACGGCTTCCTCGCGGAAAACGCCGATTTCGCCGAACAGGTGGAAAAATCCGGGTTTGCCTTCATCGGCCCGAAAGCCGACACCATTCGCCTGATGGGCGACAAGGTCTCGGCCAAGGACGCCATGATCGCCGCCGGTGTACCCACCGTTCCTGGCTCCGACGGCCCACTGCCGGAAGACGAAGAAACCGCTCTGCGCATTGGTCGTGAAGTCGGCTACCCCGTGATCATCAAGGCCGCCGGTGGGGGTGGTGGTCGCGGCATGCGCGTGGTGCACAAGGAAGAAGACCTGATCGAAGCCGCCAAGCAGACCCGCTCCGAAGCGGGCGCCTGGTTCGGCAACCCGATGGTCTACCTGGAAAAATACCTGACCAACCCACGTCACGTGGAAGTCCAGGTACTGTCCGACGGCCAAGGCCACGCCATCCACCTGGGCGACCGCGATTGCTCGCTGCAACGTCGTCACCAGAAGGTACTGGAAGAAGCCCCGGCACCGGGCCTGGATGAAAAGGCTCGCCAGGAAGTGCTGGCACGCTGCGTCAAGGCGTGCATCGACATCAACTACCGTGGCGCCGGTACTTTCGAGTTCCTGTACGAGAACGGTCGTTTCTACTTCATCGAGATGAACACTCGCGTGCAGGTAGAGCACCCGGTGTCGGAGATGGTCACCGGTATCGACATCGTCAAGGAGATGCTCAGCATCGCCGCCGGCAACGTACTGTCCTTCACCCAGGACGACGTGAAGATGCACGGCCACTCCCTGGAGTGCCGCATCAACGCCGAAGACCCGAAAACCTTTATCCCGAGTCCAGGCCTGGTCAAGCATTTCCATGCACCGGGCGGCAACGGCGTTCGCGTCGATTCGCACCTGTACAGCGGCTACAAGGTTCCGTCCAACTACGACTCGCTGATCGGCAAGCTGATCACCTGGGGCGCCACCCGCGACGAGGCCATGGCCCGTATGCGTAACGCCCTGGACGAAATCGTGGTCGACGGCATCAAGACCAACATCCCGCTGCACCGGGACCTGGTTCGTGATGAAGGCTTCTGCGAGGGTGGTGTGAACATTCACTACCTGGAACACAAGCTGGCTAACCAGTAAGTGCTCCACTCAACAAAGCCGCCTTCGGGCGGCTTTGTTGTTTCTGCGGCACCGGCAATTACCTCTGTGGTGAGCGGGCTTGCCCCTCGCTGGGTGGCGAAGCCGCCCCAAAACCTGCCAACCCGTTTTAATTGGATAAATGCGGTGCCTGGATCAGGGAGGATTCGCCACCCAACGCGGGGCAAGCCCGCTCACTACAAAAAGCCTCGCTCGCCACAGCATCATGCTCTCGCGTAAACTTGCGCGCTTTCGCGACCCAGCAGTCGCACACTCATTTTTTCAAAGGTGCCCGCCATGCCTTGGCTGCAAGTCCGTCTCGCCATCAGCCCAGAACAAGCCGAAACCTACGAAGACGCTTTCCTTGAAGTCGGCGCTGTCTCGGTCACGTTCATGGACGCCGAAGACCAACCGATCTTCGAACCCGAACTCAACACCACCCCGCTCTGGTCGCACACCCATTTGCTGGCCCTGTTCGAAGACGGCACCGATGCCGCCGCCGTACTGGCCCATATGGAATTGCTCACCGGCGGCCCGCTGCCGGAGCATCACAGCGAAGTCATCGAAGACCAGGACTGGGAACGCAGCTGGATGGACAACTTCCAGCCGATGCGTTTCGGCCAGCGCCTGTGGATCGTGCCGAGCTGGCATGCCGCGCCTGAGCCGGACGCGGTCAACCTGCTGCTGGACCCGGGCCTGGCGTTCGGCACCGGCACCCACCCAACCACCGCGCTGTGCCTGGAATGGCTGGACGGCCAGGACCTGACCGACAGCCACGTGCTCGACTTCGGTTGCGGCTCGGGGATCCTGGCGATTGCCGCCTTGTTGCTGGGCGCCAAGGAAGCCGTGGGCACCGATATCGACGTGCAGGCGCTGGAAGCCTCGCGCGATAACGCCGGTCGCAACAACATCCCTGAAGGCAAATTCCCACTCTACCTGCCGGAGCAATTGCCCCAGGTGCAGGCCGACGTACTGGTCGCCAACATCCTCGCAGGACCGCTGGTGTCCTTGGCGCCGCAGTTGTCGAGCCTGGTCAAGCCGGGCGGCCGCCTGGCGCTGTCGGGCATCCTTGCCGAGCAAGGCGAAGACGTCGCTGCCGCCTACGCGAAGGATTTCGAGCTGGATCCGATCGCCAACCGCGATGGCTGGGTACGCATCAGCGGTCGTCGGCGCTAGAATGAGCGCTTGCCTGAATCGGATGGCCGCATGACCGACAGTTTCGTCACCCAGTGCCCGCATTGCCAATCGCGCTTTCGCGTCAACCACGCTCAATTGAGCGTGGCCCGTGGCGTGGTTCGCTGCGGCTCGTGCCTGCAAGTGTTCAATGCGGCTCGCCAGTTGCTGGAGCAGCGTGCTGCCGGCACACCGGCGCCTGAGCTGCCGGCTGCGGCTGAGCCAGAGCTGCCACGGGCTATCAGCCAAAAGCAGTGGACCGCCGAAGAGCTGGACCTGGACAACCTGGACCTGGACGAAGAACTGGCCAAGCTGGAACGTCGCGAGATTCAGCACACCCAGCCTGCCGGCGCAGAACGTCGCCAAGCGGGTACTGATCGTCGGCAAAAAGATGAGCCTCTCAGCGCCAGCCGCAACACCGTCAAGGCCGAAGAAGAAAAATGGGCTGCCAGCCTGTTCAGCGAACCGCCTGAAGAGCGCGTGCAAGCCACGCACATCGAACCCGAACCGACGAACGCACCTGCGACCAAGCAGCGCACCGAGCCGTCCATGTCGTTTCACACCGACGACCTCGACGATGAGCCACCCCTGCGCTCCACGCCAGACGATGACGACGTCGATCCACCGTTCACGCCATTGACCCAATCGGCCGATGACGTTGAACCCGAAGAACGCCCCAAACCCTCTCGCAAGCGCCCGCGCGCCGAAACGAGTGTGCACGACGACCAACTGTTGGATCTCGAAGACGATCCGCTGCACCTCTACGCGCAAAAGCGTCCGGCCAGCCTGGGCCGTCGCCTGATCTGGCTGTTGCTGGTGCTGATCGCCGCCGGCGGCCTCGCAGCCCAGTACATCGCCTACCAATTCGACGACCTGGCCCGCCAGGACGCCTACCGTCCGTGGTTCCAGCAACTGTGCCCCACACTGGGCTGTACGGTGCCGTCGCGGGTCGATATCGCCCATATCAAGAGCAGTAACCTGGTGGTACGCAGCCATCCGGACTTCGCCGGGGCGCTGGTGGTGGACGCCATCATCTATAACCGTGCGACATTCTCCCAGCCCTTCCCGCTGCTGGAGCTGCGCTTTGCCGACCTGAATGGCAGCCTGATTGCCAGTCGTCGCTTCAAACCCGCTGAATACCTCAGCGGCGAGTTGGCCGGTGTGAGCGAAATGCCATCGCAAACGCCGATCCATATCTCCCTGGATATCCTCGATCCGGGCAATAAAGCCGTGAATTACAGCCTGAGCTTTCACTCGCCCGAGTGAATCGGTTCACGCACCGAGGCTTGACGGCGAGTTATTGACTAAGCCCCGCGCGACCAAACCGGTAGCGATAAAGAAATAACTGTTCAGATTTTATCCAATTCAGCCTTTATCCAGTCATCGAGAGCGGGTATCATGCCAACCCTTTTTCGAACTCTAATGATCCGGCCCCACAACAGGGAAGTCCTATGTCGGCGGTACGCATCGGCCCATACACATTGCAGAACGGCTTGATTCTCGCCCCGATGGCGGGCGTCACCGACCAGCCCTTTCGTCAGCTGTGCAAGCGGTTGGGCGCGGGTCTAGTAGTCTCGGAAATGGTCACCAGCGACATGAGCTTGTGGAACACCCGCAAATCGCGGATGCGCATGATCCACGAAGGCGATCCCGAGCCCCGCTCGGTCCAGATCGCCGGTGGAGATGCACAGATGCTGGCGGATGCGGCCCGGGCCAACGTGGAGTTGGGGGCGCAGATCATCGACATCAACATGGGCTGCCCGGCCAAGAAGGTCTGCAACAAGGCCGCCGGTTCCGCGCTGTTGAAAGATGAGCAATTGGTTGCCGAGATCCTGCAGGCCGTTGTCGCCGCAGTCGATGTGCCGGTCACCCTGAAGATTCGCACCGGCTGGGACCGGGACAACAAGAACGGCCTGACGGTGGCGAAGATCGCCGAACAGGCAGGCATTACAGCGCTGGCGGTGCATGGCCGCACCCGCGCCGACCTTTACACCGGTGAAGCCGAGTACGACACCATCGCTGCGATCAAGCAGGCGGTGTCGATACCGGTGTTTGCCAATGGCGACATCGACTCCGCCGAGAAAGCCCGGCGCGTGCTGCACGCCACCGGTGCCGATGGTTTGTTGATTGGCCGGGCCGCCCAGGGGCGACCGTGGATTTTTCGTGAGATCGAGCATTTTCTGCGTACTGGCGACGTATTGCCGGCACCGGAGCTGATCGAGGTGGAACGTATTCTGCTAGAGCATTTGGCCGCCCTGCACGCTTTCTATGGAGACGTGATGGGAGTACGCATTGCCCGCAAGCATGTCGGCTGGTATCTCGCAACCTTGCCGGGCGCCAGGGAGTTTCGCGCCCACTTCAATCGTTTGGATGATACGGAAGCACAGTGCGCCAACGTTCGTGAGTTCTTCAGCGAGCGTTACAAGAGCCTGGGGACAGGGGACGGAGAGGGGGTGGCCGCATGACGATGATGACCGAGACTTTAGTGAGTGGAACAACACCCGTGAGCGACAACGTCAATTTGAAACAGCACCTCAACACGCCGAGCGAAGAAGGTCAGACCCTTCGCGGGAGTGTCGAGAAGGCGCTGCACAATTATTTCGCCCACCTTGAGGGCGCTTCCGTCACGGACGTGTACAACCTGGTGCTCTCCGAAGTCGAGGCGCCCTTGCTCGAAAGCGTGATGAACTACGTCAAGGGCAACCAGACCAAAGCCAGTGAGCTGCTGGGCCTCAACCGTGGCACCTTGCGCAAAAAGCTCAAACAATACGATTTGCTGTAAGCATTCAATCAAACCAGAAAGGCGCCCGCGTAAAACCGGTCGCCTTTTTTGCTGACTCCTTTGCTTTTGATGGAAATTGAAATGACCGACCAGACTACCCGCCTGCCGATCCGCCGCGCCTTGATCAGTGTTTCCGACAAGACCGGGATCCTCGAATTTGCCCGCGAGCTGGAAGCTCTGGGTGTGGAAATCCTCTCCACGGGCGGGACCTTCAAGCTGCTGCAGGACAACGGCGTGGCCGCAGTGGAAGTGGCGGACTACACCGGTTTCGCAGAAATGATGGACGGTCGGGTCAAGACCCTGCACCCGAAAATCCACGGCGGCATCCTCGGCCGTCGCGGGATCGACGATGCCATCATGACCGAACACGGCATCAAGCCGATCGACCTGGTGGCCGTCAACCTCTACCCGTTCGAAGCCACCATCAACAAGCCAGGCTGCGACCTGCCGACTGCCATTGAAAACATCGATATCGGCGGCCCGACCATGGTTCGCTCGGCCGCCAAGAACCATAAAGACGTGGCCATCGTGGTCAACGCCAGCGACTACGCCCAGGTGCTCGAAAGCCTGAAGGCCGGTGGCCTGACCTACGCCCAGCGTTTTGACCTGATGCTCAAGGCGTTCGAACACACCGCCGCCTACGACGGCATGATCGCCAACTACATGGGCACCGTGAACCAAGCCGCTGAAACCCTCAGCACCGAAGGCCGCAGCCAGTTCCCGCGCACCTTCAACAGCCAGTTCATCAAGGCCCAGGAAATGCGCTACGGCGAGAACCCGCATCAGAGCGCGGCGTTCTATGTGGAAGCCAAGCCTGCTGAAGTCGGCATCGCCACCGCGACCCAACTGCAAGGCAAGGAGCTGTCCTACAACAACGTGGCCGACACCGACGCCGCGCTGGAATGTGTGAAGAGCTTCGTCAAGCCGGCCTGCGTGATCGTCAAGCACGCCAACCCGTGCGGCGTGGCCGTGAGCCCGGACGCGGAAGGCGGCATTCGCCAAGCGTACGAACTGGCCTACGCCACCGATACCGAATCGGCTTTCGGCGGCATCATCGCCTTCAACCGTGAACTGGACGCCGAGACCGCCAAGGCGATCGTCGAGCGTCAGTTCGTTGAAGTGATCATTGCCCCAAGCGTCAGCGAAGAAGCCCGCGCCATCGTGGCGGCCAAAGCCAACGTGCGCCTGCTGGCCTGCGGCGAGTGGTCGGCTGACCGCGCCGCTGCCTGGGACTACAAGCGCGTCAACGGCGGCTTGCTGGTACAGAGCCGTGACATCGGCATGATCGGCAGCGAAGACCTGAAAGTGGTCACCCAGCGCGCCCCGACCGAGCAAGAGATCAACGACCTGATCTTCGCCTGGAAAGTGGCCAAGTACGTGAAGTCCAATGCCATCGTCTACGCCAAGAACCGCCAGACCATCGGTGTCGGCGCTGGCCAGATGAGCCGCGTGAACTCGGCGCGTATCGCCGCGATCAAGGCCGAACATGCCGGTTTGCAGGTGGTGGGTTCGGTGATGGCTTCCGACGCATTCTTCCCGTTCCGTGATGGCTTGGACAATGCCGCGAAAGCTGGCGTGACCGCCGTGATCCAACCGGGCGGCTCGATGCGTGATGCTGAAGTGATCGCCGCCGCTGATGAAGCCGGCATCGCCATGGTCTTCACCGGCATGCGTCACTTCCGTCACTGATCCAAATGTGGAAGGCGCTTTTTGTAGTGAGCGGGCTTGTCCCGCGCTGGGCTGCACAGCAGCCCCACTGGATTTCCAGTGAAACCGGCGGGGGACGCCCCCCTCACCACAACAACCCTCCCACATAAAGCGCTCCTGCAGCGCCTACAGAATTTGAGGTTTTTGAAATGAATGTTTTGATCATTGGCAGCGGTGGCCGTGAACACGCCCTGGCCTGGAAAGTTGCCCAGGACCCGCGCGTCCAGAAGGTTTTCGTCGCCCCCGGCAACGCCGGTACCGCCATTGAAGCCAAGTGCGAGAACGTCGCTATCGACGTGCTGGCCCTTGAGCAACTGGCAGATTTTGCTGAAAAGAACGTGTCCCTGACTATCGTCGGTCCGGAAGTGCCGCTGGTGGCTGGCGTCGTGGACCTGTTCCGCAGCCGCAACCTGGACTGCTTCGGCCCAACCGCCGGCGCAGCCCAGCTGGAAGGCTCCAAGGCGTTCACCAAGGATTTCCTGGCCCGCCACAAGATCCCGACGGCCGATTACCAGAACTTCACCGAGATCGAGCCGGCCCTGGCTTACCTGCGTGAAAAAGGTGCGCCGATCGTGATCAAGGCCGACGGCCTGGCCGCCGGTAAAGGCGTGATCGTCGCCATGACCCTGCAGGAAGCCGAAGACGCCGTACGCGACATGCTCGCCGGCAACGCTTTTGGTGACGCCGGTTCGCGCGTCGTGATCGAAGAGTTCCTCGACGGCGAAGAAGCCAGCTTCATCGTGATGGTCGACGGCAAGAACGTCTTGCCAATGGCCACCAGCCAGGACCACAAACGCGTCGGCGACGGCGACACTGGCCCGAACACCGGCGGCATGGGTGCCTACTCCCCTGCCCCGGTGGTCACCGCCGACGTGCACCAGCGCGTCATGGACCTGGTGATCTGGCCGACCGTGCGTGGTATGGCCGATGAAGGCAATGTCTACACCGGCTTCCTGTATGCCGGCCTGATGATCGACAAAGCCGGTAACCCGAAAGTCATCGAGTTCAACTGCCGCTTCGGCGATCCGGAAACCCAACCGGTGATGCTGCGTCTGCAATCGAGCCTGGTACTGCTGGTGGAAGCCGCCCTGGCCCAGGCCTTGGACAAGGTTGAAGCACAGTGGGACCCGCGTCCGAGCGTTGGCATTGTGCTGGCGGCCGGTGGTTACCCTGCCGACTACGCCAAGGGCGATGTGATTGAAGGCCTCGATGCGGCGGCGACCCTGGAAGGCAAAGTGTTCCACGCGGGCACCGCGCTCAAGGACGGTAAGGTCGTGACCGCCGGTGGCCGCGTGTTGTGCGCCACCGCCATGGGCGCCAGTGTCGACGCCGCGCAGCAACAGGCGTACACGTTGGCCGCGAAGATCGATTGGAACGGCTGCTTCTACCGCAAGGACATCGGCTACCGCGCCATCGCCCGTGAACGGGGCGAGAACAGCTAAGCAGCCGCCGTCAGTAGCTATCCGTTCGGCTAGGCAAGGGCCTCTGGCCCTTGCCGTATGCAGGCCTACCCGCGCATAGTTAACCCGTGCATCAACCTACGAAGGGATTTCGCCGTGCGCTGGCTCAGGATCGCCATAGGTTTTACTGTCAGCCTGCTGACACTGCTCTGCTTGCTCCCGGCCCAGGCCGCGGCGCAAGGCAGTGGCTGGGCAGTATTGCTTGATGAACAGGCCGACCTGCAACTGAGCGACATCCGGTCCTCGCGCTACACCAATCAATTCAGCCCCATCGAACTGGACCGCATCACCGCTGCGGAACCGGACGGTGCGTTGTGGGTACGTTTCAAGCTGCAACCCGGCAAGCACGAGCAAGTGCTGCGGGTATTCGCCCCGGACCTGTCGCACCTGAGCCTGTATGTGCTGGACGGCGACACCCTGGTGGAACAACAGAGCACCGGCACGCGCCAGCCCCAGGCAGAACGGCCGCTGCCCAGCAGCGACTTCATGCTGCCGATGCCCCAGAGCCAGAGGCCCCTTGAGGTCTACCTGCGCCTGGTCTCCGAACACGAGCTGCGCCCTTACATCACCCTGGAACCGGCCGTGCTCGCCGCCGCCGACCAGACCCAGACGCTGATCTACGGCCTGCTGTTCGGCTGCTTGCTGA
Source organism: Pseudomonas sp. OV546 (assembly GCF_900116845.1). NCBI lineage: Bacteria > Pseudomonadati > Pseudomonadota > Gammaproteobacteria > Pseudomonadales > Pseudomonadaceae > Pseudomonas > Pseudomonas sp. OV546. Next base: position 75,795 of record NZ_FPCE01000004.1, read on the forward strand.
TGCTGATCCTGCACAACCTCACGCGCTTCGCCTACCACCGCTCGCGCAGCAGCCTGTGGCTGGCGGCTTGCGAAGTGCTGTTGATGCTCAGCCTGGCACTGCTGCTCAATCTGATAGGTCCATGGCTGCCGAATTGGCATGCGGTCCAGACACCCGGCGCTTACCTGGCGCTGCTGCTGACCGCGCCGTGCGGGCTGATGTTCGCCTACCGCTTCTTCATGCCCCTGGGCCCGCACCCGCTGAACAAACTGTTGATGGGCGACATCCTGTTCATTGTGCTGTGCGGCCTGCTGCTGTTGTTCGTCAACACCCTGCCGCTGAACATCATCACCTACGCCCTGGTGGCCCTGGCCGGCTTGAGCATGCTGTTTGTCTCGGCCTATCACTGGCAGAAAGGCTACCGCCCGGCACGCCTGTTCGTGGCCGCGATGGTGGTGTTCAACATCGGTACGCTGATCATCCTGCCGGCGCTGCTGGGCCTGACGATGGTCTCGCCACAGGGTCTGATCGTCACGTTGCTGGCCTTTATCTGCCTCAGCGGCCTGTTGATGAGCCTGGCTTTGGGCGAACGCCAGCGTGCGATTGTCGAGGCGCGCTTCAGCCTCAGCCGCGACCTGGCGGCGAGCAACGCCGAGATCGCCGCCAAGGCCGAGTTCCTGGCCAAGATCAGCCACGAGATACGCACCCCCATGAACGGTGTGCTCGGCATGACCGAACTGCTGCTGGGCACGCCGCTGTCGGTGAAACAACGCGACTATGTGCAGACCATCCATAGCGCCGGTAACGAACTGCTCACGCTGATCAACGAAATCCTCGACATCTCCAAGCTGGAGTCCGGCCAGATCGAACTGGATGACGTGCAGTTCGACCTCAATGCGCTGATCGAAGACTGCCTGAGCATCTTCCGCGCCAAGGCCGAGCAGCAGAACGTCGAGCTGATCAGCTTTATCCAGCCTCAGGTGCCCCGTGTGATCAGCGGCGACCCGACCCGCTTGCGCCAGGCCATGTTGAGCCTGCTGGAAAACGCCCTGCAGAAGACCGACGAAGGCGAAGTGCTGATCGTCGTCGCGCTGGATGACCGCAGCACCAAGCCACGCCTGCGCATTGCCGTGCAGGACAGCGGCCTGCCGATGGAAGCGGCCGAGCGCGACGCCTTGCTGCACAGCGAACTGCACAGCAAGAATTTCTTCTCGGCCACCCGCCTGAACGGCCACCTGGGCCTGGTCATCGCCCGCCAATTGATCCTGTTGATGAACGGCGAATTCGGTATCAAGAGCGGCAGCCATCAGGGCAGCACCCTGTGGCTGACCCTGCCGCTGGACCCGGAACGCCTGGAGCACCCGACCTCCGACCTCGACGGCCCACTCAAAGGCGCACGGGTGCTGGTGGTGGACGACAACGACACCTGCCGCAAAGTGCTGGTGCAGCAATGCTCGGCCTGGGGCCTGAACGTCAGCGCCGTGCCCTCGGGCAAGGAAGCCCTGGCGTTGCTGCGCACCAAGGCGCACCTGCGTGACTACTTCGACGTGGTGCTGCTGGACCAGAACATGCCCGGCATGACCGGCATGCAACTGGCGGCGAAGATCAAGGAAGACCCGAGCCTGAACCACGACATCCTGCTGATCATGCTCACTGGCATCAGCAACGCGCCGAGTAAGATCATCGCGCGCAATTGCGGGATCAAGCGCATCCTCGCCAAGCCGGTGGCCGGCTACACGCTCAAGACCACCCTGGCCGACGAACTGACCCAGCGCAGCAAAGGCACGTTGCAATCACGCCCGCCCCTCGCCGTACCGGCAGCCGTCACGGTGCCCGCCGACTTCCGCATCCTGGTGGCCGAAGACAACAGCATCTCCACCAAAGTGATCCGCGGCATGCTCGGCAAGCTCAACCTCAACCCGGACACCGCCAGCAATGGCGAGGAAGCGTTGGAGGCGATGAAGGCCCAGCGTTATGACCTGGTATTGATGGATTGTGAAATGCCGATCCTCGATGGTTTCTCGGCGACCCAGCAACTGCGTGCGTGGGAGGTAAGCCACCAACGCATTCGTACGCCGGTGGTGGCGTTGACGGCGCACATTCTGACGGAACATAAAGAGCGCGCCCGCCAGGCCGGGATGGATGGGCACATGGCCAAGCCGGTGGAGCTGTCGCAGTTGCGGGAACTGGTGGAGTTCTGGGTGGCACAGCGCCAACAAAGGCCGGAACACGCGCCCTCCTGACCTGACGTTCGTGGCAACACCCCACCTATATTGTGGTGAGCGGGCTTGTTGTGGTGAGCGGGCTTGCCCCGCGCTGGGCTGCGAAGCAGCCCTAAAACCCAACGCCGCGGAGTGCCTGACACAACGCGGCGTTTTTATTGGGGCCGCTTCGCAGCCCAGCGCGGGGCAAGCCCGCTCACCACAAAAGCCAGCTCCCACATTTGATTTGTTTCGCCTGATAGACTGCCCACACTTTTTCCGCCCGCGAGCCGCCCTTCATGCTCCACGTGTTATTCAGCGTCTACCTGAAAATGCTGGTGCTCTACAGCCCATTCTTCGTGCTGTCCTGCTTTATCAGCCTTACCCGTGGCTACTCCAGTAAAGAGCGGCGGCGCCTGGCCTGGAAAGTGGCGCTGGCCACCCTGGTATCGAGCGTGTTGCTCTACCTGTTCGGCCGGGTAATTTTCAGTGTGTTCGGCATCACCGTCGACGCCTTCCGCATCGGCGCCGGCAGTGTGCTGTTCATCTCCGCCCTGGGCATGGCCCAAGGCAAGTCGGCGGTGCAGACCGACAACGTGCAGCAGGACGTGACCATCGTGCCGCTGACCATCCCCCTCACCGTCGGCCCCGGCACTATCGGTGCACTGCTGGTGATGGGCGTGAGTCAACCGCACTGGGATGACAAACTCACCGCCATCCTCAGCATCGCCCTGGCCAGCCTCACGGTGGGTGTGGTGCTGTACCTGTCCAACCGCATCGAACGTATCCTCGGTGACCAGGGCTTGCAGATTGTCAGCCGGTTGATGGGCTTGTTCGTGTGCGCCCTCGCCGCGCAAATCATTTTCACCGGGGTACGCGGCTACCTGGTGCCCTAGATCCGGTACTTGGCGATCGCCAGTTGCACCTTGTCTCCCGCGCTCTCGCGCATCAGTTGGATGGTTTTTTCGTTGACCACCGAGGTGTTCAGCACCAGACAGGTCTGCCCGCTGAAGGCTTCGAACGAAGAGCTGTCCCACTCCAGGAACGGCAACCCCACCTGTTTGCTCACACCGTGGGTGCTGTAGGTCACCAGCACCATCATCAGTTCACCATCGGTTTCAGCACAAGACGCCAGGCCGAAATCACCGCCTTGGTGTACCGAACTGTTGCGTTTGAACAACTCGAAAGTCGCAGGCGTCTGCTTCAACGCCTCCAACGCATCGGCCGCCAGTTTCGGCAGCACGGTGAGCAGCGTTCCGGACAATGACGTAGCCGCCCACAGCGCGGCCATGATATTCAGCGCCGCCAATTGCACCGTCAGGCCCTTTCCCGAACGGGAGATCCGCTCGAAGCGGCTGCGTACCGGCAGCCAGCCCAGGCTGATCATCACCTTGATAAATTCTTCGTACCAGACCTCGGTACCGCGTTGGACTTTCAACACATCGCTTACGTAGCTGCTGGCCAGCAGGTAGCTTTTACGGATGTATTCCCGATTCAGGCCGGACAGCCCTTCGGCAAATGAAATGACGCTGTTGTTGACCACCGCCGCGTTGAAGTTGTCCTCGGTGTCCAGCGCTAGGTCCGCCTGCGTGCCTGACGCTCCCGGCAACTTGTAGGCGGCAATCAACTTGCGCCTTTTTGTACTGTTGATCCTTCTGTGATGTCGCTCCATTTTGATTCTCCACAAGCACCCCAACTCGAGGCTTATGTTCACCCTAGTCCACTGCCTGACGGGTTTCCCAGGCGATAAAAACCCTTGGTGCGGCCCGTCAAACCCTGGCACCCAGCAATAACGCAGGGTGCCTGGCGAGCTTCCGGATTTCGTCGCCATAAAAAGAAAAAGCGCCGAACAACATCAGGAAAATCCCTGCGTCATTCGGCGCTTTCAGGCAGCCCAGCGGCGGTTTTCAGGACGCGGGTTTCTCGCCGTACCACCGCGGGGTGTACACCCACTCACCGCCACCGGCACGGGGGAAAGTGCAGGTGGTGGACGAGCCGATCAGCACCATGGTGCGCATGTCCACCTGTTCCGGCGTCAGCTGCCCAAGCGTGGTCACACGCAGGGTCTGCCCCGGGCGACCGATATCGCGGCCCAGCACCACCGGCGTTTGCGGCGTGCGATGCAGGGCGACGATTTCCAGCGCGCGCCCCAGTTGCCATGGCCGCGAACGCGAGATCGGGTTGTAGAACGCCAAGGCCAGGTCAGCCTGGGACGCCAGGTCCAGGCGCTTTTCGATGATTGACCAAGGCTTGAGGTTGTCCGACAGCGACATCACGCAGAAGTCATGGCCCAACGGCGCGCCCGCCTGGGCGGCGGTGGCCAGAGAGGCCGAGACTCCGGGCAGGATTTGCAGGTCGACCTGATGCCACGCCGGGTCGCTGGACGCGTGCAGGGCCTCGATCACCGCAGCGGCCATGGCGAACACGCCAGGGTCGCCGGACGACACCACCACCACCGAGCGACCTTGGGCCGCCAACTCGAAGGCGTGACGCGCGCGCTGCATTTCTTCGCGGTTGTCGGTGCAGTGCTGCACCTGATCATCGCGGAACGGACCGGCCATGCGCACGTAGGTTTCGTAGCCAAGCACGTCGGTGCAGCGTGCCAGTTCAGCCTTCACAGCGGGCACCATCAACTCGGCGGCACCAGGGCCCAGGCCGATCACGGCGAGGCGACCACGCAGACGTCCGACGCGCGACAGGTCCAACGGCTGCTCAGCGACATCAATAACGATATCGGCCTCTTGGCTGGCGCTGACAAACCGCAACGGCACACCCAGTTCCAACGCCGCCTCATGCAACGACGCTTCGGCCATCTGCGTATCGCTGGCCAGCAGGCACGCCAGGGATTGCACAGCGATGCCGGCCTCATGCAATGCCGTGCGCACGCGCTGTGCCAGTTGCGCGCCGGGCTGGCAGGTCACGCTGACGTTCTTCGGATAGATCAGCAATTCATTGGCCGCGGGCACGCGCTCGGCACTGCCCACGTGAATCGCCAGGCGTGCCTGTTGATCCTGGGGCAGGTTGGCCTGGTCCAGCCAGGGCGCCGCGCCTTCGATGCGCACGCTTTCGCCGGCCAGCAGGTCGGAGACGAAGCGCTTGCCCAGCTCCAGATCGGCCAGCTCATACCCCTTGGGTGGGTTGAGCAGGCAGGTGCCGAACCGCAGCTCGCCACTGGTGGTAATCGCAGCGGCCACGTCCAGCGCAGCGGCAATGTCCCGCGCCATGACGTTCACGCCACCGAGGCCACCGAGCAGCGGTACGACGGCGCTGCCGTCTTCGGCCACGGCCAGCACGGCAGGCTCTTCGCCCTTTTCCAGCAGCAGCGGCGCGAGGGTGCGGACCACGATACCTGCAGCGCACAGCGCAATCAGCGGCGTGCCGTGTTGATAGAGCTGGCGCAGGGTGGCACCGAACTCGCTGTAAGTCTGGTCCGCACCTTCAACGCGCCCGGCCAGGCCGTGGATCAGGGCGCCGGGGTACACCTGCTGGATCTTGCGCGCAGTGGCCAGGCTGCCCTGGCCGAGGATGACAATCGCCGGGCTCATCAACCTTGCCACCGTTCACCGGGCACGATGATCAGCGAGAAGTACGGTGAAGACATCGGCTCCACCTGATCGAGCGGCACGATCTTCTGGTTGGCCATGGTGGCGCGTTCGACATACAACGCGCGCTCGGCCAGGCCGAGTTCTTCCAGCACCTGGCGCACCTTCGGGAAGTTGCGCCCCAGCTTCATGATCACCGCCGCATCGGCGTCCGCCAGGCGGCGCTTCAGGTCCTCATGGGGCAGCACGCCCGAGAGCACCGACAGGCTCTGGTTGCGATACACCAACGGCGCGCCCAGTACCGAGGCGCCGCCAAGCATCGAACACACGCCAGGGATGACCTGGGCGTCGTAGCGTTCGGCGAGGCGGTCATGCAGGTACATGTAGGAGCCGTAGAAGAACGGGTCGCCTTCGCAGATCACCGCCACATCGCGGCCGGCGTCCAGATGCGCGGCAACGTCGACGCTGGCGGCGTCGTAGAAGTCGCTGATCACTTGCTCGTAGGACATCGGCGCCGGCAATACCTCGGTGGTCACCGGATACACCAGCGGCATCAGCGTCTGTTGCGGCACCAGGTGGTCTTCGATGATGCCGAAGGCATTACCCTTTTTGCCCTTGGCCACGAAGTACGCCACCACCGGCGATTCGCGCAGCAGGCGCAGGGCCTTGAGGGTGATCAGTTCCGGGTCACCGGGGCCTACGCCCAAGCCGATCAAACGTCCGCGTGCCTGCATTATTCGACCTCCGTGGCCAGGGCATTCACGGCGGCGGCGGCCATGGCACTGCCGCCCAGGCGGCCCTGCATGATCACGAACGGCACGCCACGGCTGTCGGCGGCCAGCATCGCCTTGGATTCGGCGGCGCCCACAAAGCCGACCGGGAAGCCGAGGATCAACGCCGGTTTCGGTGCGCCGGCATCGAGCATTTCCAGCAGGTAGAACAAGGCGGTCGGGGCGTTGCCGATCACCACCACGCTGCCTTCCAGGTGCGGGCGCCACAGCTCCAGCGCAGCAGCGGAACGGGTGTTGCCCAACTCGCGCGCCAAATCAGGGACGCTGTCGTCACGCAAGGTGCAGATCACGGGGTTGTTAGCCGGCAAGCGCGCGCGGGTCACGCCTTCGGAGACCATCCGCGCATCACACAGAATCGGCGCGCCGGCAGCCAGCGCATCGCGCCCGGCCTTGCCCGCACCTTCGGAGAACTGCAGGCCGTCGATGGCCTCGACCATGCCGCAGGCGTGAATCACGCGCACCGCGAGTTTTTCCAGGTCGGCCGGGATACGGTCCAACTTGGCTTCCGCGCGAATGATGGCGAAGGAGTTGCGGTAGATCTCCTGACCGTCGCGGATGTAATCAATCATCGGTGTTGCTCCGTGGGCGAGCGCGCAGCAAGGCGCCCGTCGCTTCAATAGAAAGGGTGCGCGCGTGCAGCCGGCCAAACCCTGGGTGGGCTGCATCGCGGAAATAGAGGTCGTAGTGGCCGGGGCTCACTGCCAGCAAGGTCACCGGCGCAACGTGCGCGGCGGCGCAGGAACGTGGGCAGCCGGACAGGTGCACGTCGTGATCGGGTTTCAGCGCGGCGAGTTGCACCGCATCAGCCTTGGTGTCGGCCAGCGCTTTGCCGCAGCCCCTGGAACCGGTGCAGGCGGTCATGCGCGCCAGCGGTTGGTCAGCTGAGCAGAGGAAGCCCAGTTGCGCCAGGCGCTCGGTCACGGCGTGAGGCTTTTCAACGTTGGGCAGCAGCACGCCCTGCCAAGGGGTGAAACGCAAGGTGCCGTCGCCGTACTCGCTGGCGAGTTGTGCGACGCCCGCAAGCATCGCCGAATCCAGGCGACCCAAGGGTGCGATGGCAGCGACATAGAACTGATTTTTTTGCGCCTGTGGATAAGTCCCAAGGTGCAGCAAAGCACCACTGGGCGGGCGATTGAAGCCGTCGACCGGCAGTAGCTTCAGGTGCAGACGGCTCAGCAGGTTATCCACAGGCAGATGACGCATGCGGGTTTGTTCCGGGGTGGCGAGGTCGAGAAACGCCTCCAGCACCGCCACCACCAGCGCATGGCCCTGCTCCAAGGGCACGGCCGCCAACGGTGCATCCAGCCCAGGGCAACCGGCCAGGCCGAACGCGAGGAGCGTCTCGCCATTGCGCACGAACGCCGAGAGCCACAGATCATGATGATGTTCGAGCATCGCCAGCGCTTCACCGCCATCCAGTTGCACGGCGAACTTGGCCGACAGCTGATGAAAACGCGGATGAGTTTGCAGGGTGGCGAGGATTTCATTGGCCAGCGGCCGGGTGTCGAACAGCATCTTCGGGTCGATACCGGCGCTGGGGCTGAGCATCAGGTTGCGTACGTCGTCACCGGCGGCGTTGCTGGGCCCGAGGTCGGCGGCCAGCAGCCTGGCGATCAAGGCGTCCTCTTCGGCGCCGATCCCGCGAATCTGAAGGTTGGCGCGGTTGGTCGCCTCGATCACCCCGCCGGCATAGGCCTGGGCCGCACCCGCCACCGCGCGGGCTTGCGCTGCGGTGATCGAACCACCGGCCAGTTTGATCCGGCAAATGCCGCCATCCAACGCCTGGACGATACGCAGCAACCCCGGACAAGCCGAGGGGCGCAAGGTATTCACAGCGGGCGTTGGGTTCACGGGGCTACCGGTTTGCAGGTAAAGGCGCGGTATTATGCCTGCTTTGTCCGGCGGCATGAAAAGCCTGCCCGTCGGATGTCGTTCAAGGAATCCATATGTCGCCCTGGCTGACGGTTGTAGGCATCGGTGAAGACGGCTTCAAGGGGCTGGGCAGGAATGCCCGGCATGCCCTGTTGCGCGCCACGCGGATTATAGGAGGTCAGCGCCAGTTGGACCTGTTGCCGGTGTGTATTCGTGGCGAGCGCCAGGTGTGGCCGAGCCCGTTTTCGCTGGAGCCGGTGCTGGCGCGACGCGGGGAGCCGGTGTGTGTGCTGGCGAGTGGCGATCCAATGTTCTATGGCGTGGGGGCGAGTTTGGCGCGGCAGGTGGCGGCGGATGAGCTGCTGATTTTGCCGGCGCCTTCGTCGGTATCGTTGGCGGCGGCGCGGTTGGGTTGGCCGTTGCAGGAGGTGGTGACGTTATCCGTGGTGGCCCGGCCGCTGGCGGCGCTGAATGCGCACCTGGCCAGTGGGGTGCGGCTGTTGGTGTTGAGCAATGATGGCCGCAGCCCGGCGTTGATTGCTTCGCTGCTAAGCGAATCCGGGTTCGGTGCTAGCCGTTTGTCTGTGTTTGAACACTTGGGCGGCGCGGATGAGCAGCGCATCGACGGGTTGGCGCACTCGTGGGAACACACCTCGGTCGCCGATTTGAACCTCGTCGCCATCGACTGCCTGGCCGACGCCCATACTGCGCGCCTGTCGCGTCTTGCAGGTTTGCCGGACTCAGCCTTTAAGCACGACGGTCAACTGACCAAACGCGATGTGCGCGCCATGACCCTTGCCCGCCTCGCCCCGATGCCCGGCGAACTGCTGTGGGATGTGGGTGCGGGCAGCGGCTCCATTGGGATTGAATGGATGCGCACGCATCCCAGTTGTCGCGCGCTGGCGATTGAAGCCGATGAAGGCCGCCAAGGCCTGATCGAACACAACCGCGACGCCCTTGGCGTGCCCGGCCTGCAACTGATTCGCGGCAAGGCCCCCGCTGCATTGCTTGGCCTGGAAGCACCGGACGCCATCTTCATCGGCGGCGGCGTGACCCGCGAAGGCGTGCTCGACACCTGCTGGCAACACCTGCGCCCTGGCGGGCGGTTGGTCGCCAACGCCGTGACCCTGCAAAGCGAAATGACCTTGATGAACTGGCGCGCGCAGCATGGCGGCGAGTTGACCCGCGTCCATGTCGCTCAGGCGCAGCCGTTGGGGGAGTTTGATACATGGCGCCAGGCGTTGCCGATTACCTTGCTGGAAGTGGTCAAGCCGCTATGAAACGCATCCTGCTGTTGGGCGGCGTGACTGAAGCGCTGGCCATCGTTCGTACATTGGGCCCGGAACATATCTATAGCCTGGCCGGGGTTGGGCGCGTGCCCACCGACCTGACCTGCCAGGTGCGGGTCGGCGGTTATGGTGGGGCTGAGGGGTTGGCGCGGTTTGTACGGAATGAGGGGATTAGTCTGATTCTCGACGCGACCCATCCGTATGCCGCGCAGATCAGCCGCAATGCCGCCGAGGCTGCAAGCGCTTGCGGCGTGCCCTGCTGGGCATTGCGCCGACCGGCGTGGCAGCCGCAGGCGGGGGATGACTGGCGTGAGGTCAGTGATTGGGCGTCGTTGATTGAAGCGTTGAAGCCGTTCAAACGCCCGCTATTCACCTTGGGCCGCGAGCCGTTGCAGCATCTGGATGAAATCCCGCCGGAGCAGTTCTGGACGCTGCGCGCGCTGGATGTGTATCCGGGGAATGCGCGGTGTGAAGTGATTGGCGCGCGGGGGCCGTTTTTGATCGAGGATGAGCGCGCGTTGTTCGAACGGCGCGGGATTGATGTGCTGATCAGCAAGAACAGTGGTAGCACCGCGACGGAGCCGAAGCTGGAAGTGGCAAGGGAGCTTGGAGTGCCGGTGTTGGTGTTGAAGCGGCCGGTGTTGGCAGCAGTGGATCGAGAATTCACTACTGTGCCTGCGGTTCTACAGGCAATCACCACTCTCTAAACACCATCGATTCTATGTGGGAGGGGGCTTGCCCCCGATAGCGGTAGATCACTCACAGATGTATAGACTGACACACCGTAATCGGGGGCAAGCCCCCTCCCACCTTTAGAACTGCATCATCACGCAGCGTTTTTCGTTTGCCCGACACCATCATGCACACGATCAGCCAGCAGCAGCGCCAGCTCAATCAACTGCGCAACGCCGAGCAATTCCTCTCGTTTCAAGCCTTCCAGGTCAAACGCAAGATCACAGCTCAGCGCATTGGCCGAGGCGAGGGTTTCGCTGAGGTTGACCAGCAGGTCTTCGGTGCTGAAGCCGTCGGCTACGGTGAAGAGCCGGACGGGGGGATTTGGGGTGGGTTTGATCATTGTGAAGCTCCTTAATCTAAGTGGAGCTGCCACTCATCGCCGCGACGCGATAGGGGTGGCAGCTGTACGCAGGTTCGCGGACCGGAGATCAAGGAAGCCGGCATACCCGAAGGTATCCCGCGCACAGCCACCATAGCGCCGCACAGTAGACGATAAAAAAGCGTCAACTGAAAGGAGGCAATGCTTGATCCGTTCGGGCCGCGACGCCCGACCGCTGAGTTTGCTGCGGTGTACGGAGACTAGAGATTGAGTGTCCTAGGGACAACCTTAAAGGCCTGTCGGATATTTCTGCTTGCCCCTATTCATTGCCGAACACCGGCCAAATGTGGGAGGGGGTTGCCCCCGATAGCGTCAGCCCAGTCAACAAATCAGTGGCTGACCCACCGCCATCGGGGGCAAGCCCCCTCCCACATTTGAACTGTGCAGCGTTGAAGATCGGCATCCACTCGATTACCCGTCTATCCTCAAACCAGTCACTGCGACACCAAACCACACCCACCCTTTTTACTTATCCCCCCCGATCAGGCTAAATACCCTCCTGATCGTTTAACCCTACGGATTGTCCGCCATGGCCCGTCAACGCTTTGCAATCGCCTGGATCGCCTGCCTTGCAGTGCTGTTCAACGCCTTTGCCATGCCGATGGCCAGTGCAATGCAGCAGGCGGATGACCCGGTCAAGCAATTGCTGTGGGGCAGTTTCTGTTCCTCCAACGGTGCGAGCCTTAAGACGATTGCCCTGGGCAAGCTGGAAATCCCGGCACCGCAGCAGGACGATCACTCCACCATGCAACATTGCTGGTGTTGCTCCGGCTCGGCGCCGCTGGTGGCGTTACCGGGGTATGTGCCGCAGTTGTATGTCACGCGCTTCGACGCCGTGCAGAGCTTGCCGCCGCCCCAACTGCAAACGCCCACACCGCGCCAGCAATGGCCAAGCCTTAACCCCCGCGCCTCTCCAACGGCCTGATTTCTTCGCAAGTGAACTGCGTTTAGAACCGTTCTGGAGAACTGCCATGCTCAAATCTTCCCTGCTTCTGGCTGCGTTGTTGCTGCCGGTGTTCAGTGCTGCCAATGCCGAGGACTACAAGGCCGGCGAACTGGAGATCCGTGAACCCTGGTCCCAGGAGTTGCCGCCCAATGCGCCGACTGTCGCGGCCTATTTTGTCATCCATAACACCGGTGAAAGCCCGGACCGCCTGCTCAGCGTCGAGACGCCCGTGGCGGACAAGGCCGAGCTGCATGAGCATGTCATGCAGGGCGACTTGATGAAGATGCAACAAGTGCCGAGCGTGGCGGTACCGGCCAAGGGTGATTTGACCTTCGCGCCCATGGCGTATCACGTGATGCTGCTCGGTCTCAAAGACCGCAGCCTGTTGGCCGACGGCAAGCAATTCCCACTGACCCTGACCTTCGAAAAAGCCGGCAAGGTCGAGGTGGAAGTGTCGGTGCAGAAAGTGCCGCCCATGGCTGGCCACGAGCACAAACACCCTCAATAGACTGACACTCGATGGGCGCCCCTCGCGCCAGGTTATCCCCACACTCCCGCCTGAAACGCGGCAGTTGGATCAGCCTGTTCGCCATGCTAATGATCTTTATCGGTCCGCTGATTTCCCAAGCGATGCCGATGGACCATCACGCCGGTATGTCGATGGACATGCCGATGGAGCACGGCGAAGCCCATCACAAGAAAGCCCCTGACGAACACCACGCCCTCTGGTCCAAGTGCGGCTATTGCGACCTGCTTTACAGTTGCCCCGCCCTGCCCGGTGGCATTTCAACCTTTACCCTGAGCAGCCCGCCACCGGCCAATGCCCTCACCCCCGCCACGCGCCTGGGTCATGCCCGGCAGAGCATCTTCCCCGGCGCCCGTAGCCGCGCGCCGCCCATCGCCTCGTAAGCAGTTCACACCGTTACTTCACCCCGGCCGACTTTAGACAGACAGCCGCAGGCTGCTGGCCGTGTTGTTTACGATTGATTGATGGAATTTGTCATGTCCAGGTTTTCTGCTGACACCCGTTTGGGATGTACCCCCGTGCTCGCTGCCTTATGCGGCGCATTACTGGCTCCCCAGGTTCACGCTGACGAGCATGAACTGAGCCCCACCGTGATCACCGCGATCGCCCCCAGCTCGCCACTGACCGTGATCACCAACCCCAAGGACCCACGCCAGCCGGTGCCCGCGAGCGATGGCGGCGACTACCTCAAGACCATCCCCGGCTTCGCTCTGGTGCGTAATGGCGGCACCAATGGCGACCCGGTACTGCGCGGTATGTTTGGCTCACGCCTGAATATCCTCACCAACGGCAGCATGATGCTCGGCGCCTGTCCCGGCCGCATGGACGCACCCACCTCGTACATCTCGCCGGAAACCTACGACAAGCTCACCGTGATCAAAGGCCCGCAAACCGTGCTCTGGGGCCCCGGCGCCTCCGCCGGCACCGTGTTGTTCGAGCGCGAGCCGGAGCAATTCGGCGAGTTGGGCACGCGCCTCAATGCCAGTGTGCTGGCCGGTTCCAACGGGCGCTTCGACAAGGTCATCGATGCCGCTGCCGGTGGGCCGCTGGGCTATGTACGGGTAATCGGCAACCAGGCCCATGCCGATGACTACAAGGACGGCAACAACGACACCGTCGCCTCACGCTACGACAAGTGGAACGGTGATGTGGCGGTCGGCTTCACCCCCGATGCCGACACCCTGCTGGAACTCACCGCTGGCCGTGGCGATGGCGAAGCACGCTACGCCGGGCGTGGCATGGACGGCTCGCAGTTCCTGCGTGAAAGCCTGGGGCTGCGCTTCGAAAAATCCAACATCGGTGAGGTGCTGGACAAGGTCGAAACCCAGGTCTACTACAACTACGCCGACCATGTGATGGACAACTACAGCCTGCGCACACCGTCGGGCACCGGCATGATGGCCGGTCCGATGGCCTCTAACGTCGACCGGCGCACCCTCGGCGCGCGGATCAAGGCCACCTGGCGCTGGGCCGATGTGCAGTTGATCAGCGGCCTGGACGCGCAGACCAATGAACACCGACAGCGCAGCAGCATGGGCATCGACACCTACAAGGACTTGCCCAAGGTCAAGGACGCCAACTTCCACAACTACGGCGTGTTCGGCGAACTCACGTGGTACGCCGCCGACCGTGACCGCTTGATCACGGGCGCACGCCTGGATCGCGCCTCGGCCAAGGACTTCCGGCAAACCACCGGTTCCGGCATGAGCGCCCGCACCAACCCGACTGCCGACGACACCCGAGCCGATACCCTGCCGTCCGGCTTCATGCGTTATGAACACGACCTGGCCGACAGCCCCACCACTCTCTACGCGGGCTTGGGCCACTCGGAGCGTTTCCCGGATTATTGGGAGCTGTTTTCCCCCAACACCGGCGCGGTCGGTTCGGTAAATGCCTTCGACGGCGTGAAGCCGGAGAAGACCACCCAATTCGACTTCGGCGCGCAATACAAAGCCGAGGCGCTTGAAGCCTGGGCCTCGGGCTACATCGGCCGGGTGCAGGACTTCATCCTGTTCGACTACAGGCCAGGGATGATGGGCACCACTTCCCAGGCGCGCAACGTCGACGCACGCATCATGGGTGGCGAACTGGGCACAGCGTACAAACTGACGCGCAATTGGAAGGCCGACGCCACCCTCGCCTACGCCTGGGGCAAGAACAGCAGCGACGGCAAGGCGCTGCCGCAAATGCCGCCGCTGGACGCACGCCTTGGCCTCACCTACAGCGAAGACGACTGGAGTGCCGGCGCGTTATGGCGCGTGGTCGCGGCGCAAAATCGCATCGATCAGAACAAGGGCAACGTGGTCGGCAAGGACTTTGACAAGAGCGGCGGCTTTGGCGTGTTCTCGCTGAACGCGGCGTACCGCCTCAATAAACATTTCAAGGTCAGCACTGGCGTCGACAACCTGTTCGGCAAGGCCTACGCCGAGCACCTGAACCTGGCCGGCAACGCCGGGTTCGGCTACCCGGCCAGTGACCCGCAGGCCATCAAGGAGCCAGGCCGAACCCTCTGGACCAAAGTCGACATGAGCTTCTAAGAGCATCGGGGGCAAGCCCCCTCCCACATTTGAAGGTGTTCACAAAATCAAAAGTGTGGGAGGGGGCTTGCCCCCGATGACGGCCGACCAGACACAAAAAACTCAAAGCCTTGCGGAGCCCCCGATGAGCATTCAAAAAGTATCCTTCTACAACCTGGCCTGGCGCTGGCATTTCTATGCCGGCCTCTTCGTCGCCCCTTTCATGGTGCTGCTGGCCCTGACCGGCATCATCTACCTGTTCAAACCTCAGCTCGACCCGCTGATGTACGGCGACCTGCTCAAGGTCCAAACCGCCGAACACGCCCTGAGCGCTGACGAGCAACTGCGACGCGCCCAGGCCGCCTACCCCAACGGCGTGATCAGCAAGTACCTGCCGCCGGCCGACGCCACCCGCAGCGCACAATTCGTGATGCACAACGGCGGCCGCGAAGTGACGGTGTTCATCGACCCGTATCGCGGCACCGTACTCGGCGAGCAGGACGCCAAATACAACCTGCAAGCCATCGCCCGCGCGCTGCATGGGGAGCTGATGATCGGCACCGTCGGCGATCGCCTGGTGGAACTCGCCGCCGGTTGGGGCGTGATGCTGGTGGTGTCGGGCCTGTACCTGTGGTGGCCGCGCGGCAAGTCCTCGGCGGGTGTGCTGTGGCCAAGGTTCAGCAGTCGCGGCCGGGTGTTCTGGCGCGACATGCACGCGGTCACGGGCTTCTGGGGCGCGTCGCTGCTGCTGGTGATGCTGCTCAGCGGCATGACCTGGACCGGCTTCTGGGGCAAGCAATACGCCGACCTGTGGAACAGGTTCCCGGCGGCCATGTGGAACAACGTGCCGCAGTCCGACCAGCAGGCGCGAGTCCTCAATACCGCAACGCAACAGACCGTGCCCTGGGCCCTGGAAAACACGCCGATGCCGATGTCCGGCGACCATGCCGAACACATGAACCACGGCGCGATGCACTCAGCGCCGGCCGCGCCCACCTTGCGCCTGCAACAGGTGGTCGACCTGGCGACCGCGCGCAAGGTCGAGCCCGGCTACAGCATCACCTTCCCGACCACGGCCGAGGGCGTGTTCACCGTTGCGGTGTTTGCCAACGATCCACGCAACGACGCCACCCTGCATGTGGACCAGTACACCGGCAAGGTCCTGGCCGATGTGCGCTGGGCGCACTACAACACCGTCGCCCGCGCCACCGAGACCGGCGTGATGCTGCACGAAGGCAAGATGTTCGGCTGGGTCAATCAACTGATCGTGCTGCTGATCTGCCTGATGATTCTGCTCAGTGCGGTCAGTGGCGTGGTGATCTGGTGGAAGCGCCGGCCAACGGGCGGCCTGGGCGTTCCGCCGTTGCGGCATGACCTGCCGAAGTGGAAAACCGCGATGGTGATCATGCTCGCCCTCGCGATCATTTTCCCGCTGGTGGGGGCCTCTCTGATCCTCGTGTGGGCGCTGGATTGCCTGGTGCTGTCACGCTTTTTTGGCCAACGTGAATCTGCCTCAGGTTCGGCATGAAACAGGCGAGATGCCCGGTACAGAGCCCTTCTGTAGCCTTGCGCGGACTTTTGTCTCGCAGCGAATAAGTGTTAACTTATAACACTTTCTGCGTTATCGTTGCTCGCCGCGCCCTGCGGCGAGTACCCCTCCAAGAAGACTGACCGACCGATGAACAAGTACCTCGCGTCCAGCCTGTGCCTGCTCGCCCTGCATAACAGCGCCCAGGCCCTGACCTTGCCCGCCAGCCCTGTCACCGCCACCGCCGTGGACGACGAACACGTCGACCTCAACACCCCGACCACCGCCGGTTCGCGCTTGAATCTCACGGCCTTGCAAACCCCCGGCAGTGTCGAGAGCCAGACCGGCGCGCAGATCCGCGCACGCGGCGATGCCAGCGTGCAGGACGCAATCTCCCGCGCCACCGGTATCAGCCGTACCGGCACGCCGGGCGATGGCGGCACGTCGTTGTCAGCCCGTGGTTTCACAGGCCAGGGCTCGGTGATGCAGTTGTACGACGGCAACCGCATGTACATGGGCATGGGCACGTCGACCTTCCCGGTAGACACCTGGTCGGTGGAACGCGTTGATGTGCTGCGCGGCCCGGCCTCGGTGCTGTACGGCGAAGGCGCTACGGGTGCGGTGATCAATACCGTGCCGAAAAAGCCGTTTGAAGGCGAGATCGAAAACCACCTCCGCCTGGGTTATGGCTCTTACGACCGCCAGCAACAAGCCCTGGACAGCGGCGGTTCGCTGACCGACACCCTGAGCTATCGCCTGAACCTCAATCGCCTGCGCAGCAATGGTTTCATCGACCGTGGCGACGCCAGCAGCGACTTCGTCAGTGGCGCCCTGCGCTGGCAGGCGGCGGACAACTTGAGCTTCACCCTGGCCAGCGACTACGGCGACCAGCGTCCGCAAAACTACTTCGGCACGCCACTGATCAACGGCCAGTTGCACAAGGGTCTGCGCGACAAAAACTACAACGTCAGCAACGACACCCAGCACTACAACGACCAGTGGACGCGCCTGACCAGCGAGTGGCAGATCAACGACAGCGTCAGCGCCACCAACGAATTGTTTTACCTGAAAAACCAGCGCCGCTGGCAGAACGCCGAGAACTACAACTTCACCAACGGCCAGCTCACTCGCAGCGGTAATTTCGGCATCAAGCACAATCAGGAACAGGTGGGCGACCGTCAGACCTTCACCTTCAAACACACGCTGTTCGGCCTCGACAGCCAAACCGTGACCGGTGTGGAATACAACCGCATCCGCTTCCGCCTGGCCAGTAACTCGCCGTTCAACGACGTGCTGGCGAGTGGTCAGCCTATCGATATCAATCACCCGGCACCCGCCGCGTTCGACAGCCAGAACGCGTTCAAGCCACTGTTCGCCACCACCACTAAAACCGTCGCCGGCTTCGCGGAAAACCGTTTGCAACTCACCGACTCACTGTCGCTGATCACCGGCATCCGTCGTGACTACGCCCATGTGGACCGCGATGATCTGCGCGACGGCAGCCAGAGCGACAAAACCCTCACCGGCAACAACTGGAAGGCCGGCCTGGTCTACGCGATCACGCCCGATACCTCGGTATACGGCCAGTACGCCACCAGCACCGACGGTGTTGGCGGCCTGATTTCCCTGAGCCCAGGCCAGCAGCAGTTCGACCTGTCCACCGCCAAGCAGACCGAGGTCGGCATCAAGCAGGCCTTCTGGGACCAGCGCGGTGAATGGACGTTGGCGGCGTATCACATCGTCAAGAAGAAACTGCTCACCGACGTGCCGGGCGACCCGGACCTCAAGCAGCAAGTCGGCCAACAATCATCACGTGGCCTGGAAGCCAGCCTCGACCTGCAACTGCCACACGCCTGGCAACTGCAAGCCAACGCGGCCATCGTCCATGCGCAGTACGACGACTTCAAACAGGACGTCGGCGGCGTGCAAGTGTCCCGCGACGGCAACCGCCCGGTGGACGTACCGCGCCGCACCGCCAACCTGTGGCTGAGCAAGGCCGTGACCGAGAACATCCGCGCGGGTGCCGGCGTGCGTTATGTCGACGCGCGTTACGCCGACATGGCCAACCAGAACGAGCTGCCGAGCTACACCGTGGTCGACGCCAGCGTGTCGTGGAACGCTATGCGCAACACCACCCTGGGGCTGCAGCTGAACAACCTGTTCGACCGCACTTACGCCGTCAGCCAGTACAACGACGGCCAACAATGGATCCTCGGTGAGCCGCGCGCCCTCTTCGTCACTGCGGACTACACCTTCTAAATGACCAAAACACAGTTCCACTGTGGTGGACTTGAGAGCATTTGATGACTTCACTCACCCTCACCGGCCTCAACTGGTCACCTGCCGGCCACTGCCATCACCAGTTCCACCTGCGTGACGCCAGCCTGCAGGTCGGTGCCGGGGAGTTTGTCGGCCTGATCGGGCCCAATGGCAGCGGCAAGACCAGTCTGTTGCGCTGCGCCTATCGGTTCAGCAGGCCTGCGCAGGGTGACGTATGGCTTGCGCATCAGAACGTGTGGAAGCAGAGCGCCAAATGGTGTGCGCAGCGCATCGCGGTGGTCTTGCAGGAATTCCCCGACGCCTTCGGCCTGCGGGTGGATGAGGTGGTCGCCATGGGCCGCACGCCCCACAAAGGCCTGTTCGATGGTGACACGCTGCACGACCAGAAGATGATTCAGCAGACCCTGGAATCGGTCGGCATGCAGGGCTTTGAGGACCACGCGTTCGCCACCCTCTCCGGCGGTGAAAAACAACGCGTCATTCTGGCTCGCGCGTTGGCCCAGCAACCGCAACTGCTGATCCTCGACGAGCCCACCAACCACCTCGACCCGCGCTATCAGCTGGAGCTGCTGCGATTGGTCAAACGCCTGAACATCGGCACCCTGGCCAGCATCCACGACCTCAACCTGGCGGCTGCATTCTGTGATCGCCTGTACGTGATCAACCACGGGCGCATCGTCGCCAGCGGCACCCCGCATCAGGTGCTCACCGCCGCCTTGCTGCGCGACGTGTTTGGCGTAGAAGCACTGATCGACACCCACCCCTTGTCCGGCTACCCCCGAATCACCTGGATAACCCAACCATGATCATGCGCGCTCTGCTTGCCGTTACCTTGCTGTTCAGTGCCGCCGAGGCGTTCGCCGAAGCGACCCACTACCCCGTCACCATCAAGAGCTGCAACCGTGACGTGACCTTCCAGGAAGCCCCGAAACACGCGGTCAGCCACGACATCAACATGACCCAGATGATGCTTGCCCTGGGCCTCAAGTCGCACATGGCCGGTTACAGCGGGGTCTCCGGCTGGAAGTCGGTGACGCCGGAAATGGCGCACCTGCTCGATGGTTTGCCGGAGCTGGCGAGCAAGTACCCATCGGTGGAAACCTTGCTCAATGCCAATGTGGACTTCTTTTTCGCCGGTTGGGACTACGGCATGCGAGTGGGCGGCGACCTGACGCCGAACACCCTGCAACCGCTGGGCATCAACGTGTATGAGTTGACCGAGTCGTGCGCCTTTGTGATGAAGCGCCCGGCCGCCACTCTGGACGACACCTATAACGACCTGCGCAACCTGGGCAAAATCTTCGATGTGCAGGACCGCGCCACTGCCTTGATCGCGCAGATGCAGGCACAGGTCGCCGACGTGCAAAAGGACCTGCCGGCCGATAAGCCTCGGGTGTTCCTTTACGACAGCGGTGAAGACCGCGCCATGACGTCCGGCCGTCTGGGCATGCCCCAGGCGCTGATCGAAGCAGCCGGCGGGCGCAACATCCTCGATGACGTCGACGCCAGCTGGACCCGCATCAACTGGGAGACCGTGGTGGAGCGCAACCCGCAAGTGATCGTGATCGTCGACTACAGCGAAATCACCGCCGAACAGAAACAGCAATTCCTGCTGAACAACCCGGCCTTGCAAGCCGTGGACGCGATCAGGAACCAGCGCTTTATCGTCATCCCTTACGTGCAGGCCACGCCGGGCATCGACAACGTGCTGGCCGTTGAAACCCTGGCCAAGGGGTTCCACGGCGAATGATCACACGTCGCTACGCCCTGCTGCTCGTCGCCCTTGGCACAGTGTTGCTGGTTTCTTGCGTGATCTCGCTGGGCTTCGGCCCGGCGCGGGTGCCGGTGGAGGTGGTGGGGCGAATCCTGCTGTACAAGACCTTTGGCATCGGCGAGGCAACCTGGTCGGCCGGGCAGGAACCTATCGTGTGGCTGATCCGCGTGCCGCGCCTGTTGCTGGGTGTCTTGGTCGGCGCGGGGTTGGCCTTGATCGGCGCGGTGTTGCAGGCAGTCACACGCAACCCGCTGGCCGACCCGCACCTGCTCGGTGTCACTTCCGGCGCCACGTTGGGCGCCGTGATCGTGGTGTTGCATGTGGGTGAAGTCATCGGGCTGCTGACCCTGCCCATCGCTGCGTTTGTCGGTGCACTCGCGAGCATGCTGGTGGTGCTGGCGGTGGCCAGTCGCAACGGTCGGCTGGAGAGTGATCGCCTGCTGCTGTGCGGCGTGGCGGTGTCGTTTGTGATGATGGCCGCCGCCAATCTCTTGCTGTTCATGGGCGATCATCGCGCCGCGTCGGCGGTGATGTTCTGGATGCTCGGCGGGCTGGGCCTGGCGCGCTGGGAGTTGTTGGCCATCCCCGCCGCGAGTGTGCTGCTTGGGCTGGTGCTGCTGCTCGGCATGGCCCGCCCGCTGAACGCGCTGATGGCCGGTGAACAGACGGCCGTGACCCTTGGCCTGAACGCACGCACCGTCCGCCTGAATGTCTTCCTGATTGCCTCATTGATGACCGGCGTATTGGTGTCCATCAGCGGCTCCATCGGTTTTGTCGGGCTGATGGTGCCGCACATTGCCCGCCGCCTGGTGGGCGCCGAGCACCGGCGCTTATTGCCGGTGTGCGCACTGCTGGGCAGCCTGTTCCTGGTGTGGGTGGATGTGGCCGCGCGCACCCTGATCGCCCCCGAGGATCTACCGATCGGCGTCGCCACGGCAGCGATTGGCGGGCTGTTCTTCATTGGCTTGATGCGCAAGCGTTGAGTCATACCGGTCACGCGTCACAGTTCATCCTTGTCGCGGCCATACAGCGTGTCATCGGTATCCGGCAGCGATTGCACACCGTTGTGGGGCCAGTCAGGCCCCAACACGCCACGGCGGGTCCAGAAGTCATCGGTTTCCAATACCGACAGGTTACCCACACGCCTCATTCGCTCCACCAGCACACTGGGATCAGGGGCCAGGCCTGGGCCGAGCAGCGCACTCTCCTCCTGCGTATGGCCAGGGACATACTTGAGTAATGCGCCCTCGCGACAGACCAGGTAGCAGCTCTCGGCCACCGGTAGGTTGGTTCTTACAATCGACACATAACGCCGCCAGTCATCCAGCGACGCGAAGCGCTTGAGCAAACGCAGGTCCTTCGCCTCCAGGCTGGTGGTTGAAGGGATGACTTTATAAAACGCCTGGATCGCGGCGATGTTGTAAAAGTACAGGGCGTAGGCATTCGTCAGGTTGAGTCCAAAGCCGGCGAGACGAAACAAACGCGCCAGGCTCCCCGGAAACGGCAGCGACCGATCCTCCACCGGCTCCAGTGCCACAAAGCCGGACTCATCCGGCGGCACCAGCACCGCCCCCAGGTACTCGATGCCATTGAAGCGCCCCACACGCTTTTGCGCAGAGCGGGCGGCGTCATCGGCATAGAAATACAACGCATCGCAAAACAGATGAGCGTACGGCCCGCTGTCCGAGTGGCCCGTCACGACTTTAGGTGACCAGTCCAGCCCCACCTTCCCGACACTGGCCCATATCGGGCTGCGCACCCAAACCTGCATGTCCCCCCGTGCCGCAAGACTGCGGACATAATCCTGCATCTTCAGCGAACCATCGAGCAGGCTCGCGCGAAGGCGCGGCGCCTGGTTGAGCATCTCGAACAACAACGCACTGCGCTCAAAGTCATACCGCAGCAGCGCACCGTCGGCGCACATCAAGTACAGCGTCAGCACCCGGCCATTGCCAAAGCGTTTTGCAGCGCTGAGTGCGTTGACCACCTCCTGCGGCCAAAAAAAGTGCTTGGCCATTTCACCCTCAAGACTGGACGCCTGGACGGTCGGCGCCTGCAAATACAGGCCATCCCACACGTAGCCTTGAGGTAACTGGCCAGCAACCCATACTTGCTCAAGCTTTACGAAGCTCTCACGGGCCAACGGCGCAGTCGCCATATAGCGCTGCTTTTTGGCTGATTTGAGCACGTAGCCAAAGGTCAGTTGCGCTGGCGTGGTCGACCCCAACTGCAGGGCGCGTACCGCATCAATGGCCCGGGTATACAACGGGCTGCACGGTGGGTCGGCCAATGCCTGGCGGATCTCCCGCGCCGGCGGTTGCTCAACATTCCAGACGAACGTGTCTACCAGTAACCTCGCCGGCCCCCACAGCACGCTGCCACTGATCACCCGCAGGTCACCGGCCTTGGCGACCTCGGTCACAAACTCCGTAGGCAGCAGCGTCCCCTGGCGTATTTGCTGTTCGACAAGATTGTCGGCGTAATCGCCCCTGACCGCATTCAGCGGAGCCAGGCGACTTCTAAGAACGGCCTCTTCGGCGGAGTCCGTGCGCTGATAGCTGAGAATCGAGCCATCCGGGCCGAACAGGTATTCGCGCTTGACCTGCGTTTCATGCAGCAACAGATACGCCAACACCGCGCTGGGCAGCATGCTTTTGTAAACGGCTTTTTGTGCTGCGGCCAACAAAAGCTCCACCTCCACGTCCAACCGCGAGCGATAGCGCGCGACGATAGAAGCGCCGCCTGGATATAACCCCTGCGAAATGGCTTCGTCAGGGTAAATCCAGTTCCGGGCAAACCCTTGGGGAGGCACTGCCAGTGGGTCGGTCGCGGTAAAAGCACCATTGGCGAGGCGTAATACCACCCCACCGTAAGCCCGCTGCCGAACCGTGCCCACCAACGCCTGCGCATGGCGCGCGGCATCATCGGCACTGGCAAAGGTGGGGCCAAGGCGGCGACGTGTCATGGCCGAGTAACCGTTCCAATCCGGGGAAACCAGGCCTTCCTTGTCCCAATACTGGCTGGTCCGCAGGACCGTCAGCTGACCCCGCTTGGCCGTCTCCCTGACGAACTCCACGGGTGTCTTGGCACCGGAGTTCAATTGCGCAATGGTGTCCTCGAGGTTTCGCTCCAGCGGCCCCCCACCGCCCAATTGAAACGGCAACGACACATACCGCAGCAATGCGCCTTCGTCGGTCGAGAAATAAATCGGCAGGTACTGCCCGTCGTTGTATTTCTCCCCCCGACGCTTGGCGTCATAAAGCGCGGCGTACAGCTCGCCAGGCTGCACAAAATAGCGGGCAAGCCATGAGTCAGCGGCCCCCAGGCCTGTGGGCTGCCATTGTTGGGAACGGAAGAGTGCATGCAGCACAAACCCCTCGGGAAAGCGGAAGTCGCCGGGCTTTTCGGAGGAGGCAAAGACACTGTTGAGGTTGAAAAGCGCGTAGCGGGCACTCACGCCAACCACCTGCGAGGCGACGAACTCGTCGCTTTTCGGGTGCCTGAGAATGAAGCTAAAACAGGATTGATGGGCAAGACTACGGCCATGAACCCGGGCATGCAGGTTGCGGGCAGCCTCATCGGCACTGCCAAAGAGCGCCCCGAACGTGGCGTAATCCGGCGCACCCGACCTGGGGGCGTAGCTGAAATTGGGTGTCCAGTCGCTGTAGACCACCGAGCGTGGCCCCCACAACGCATTGCCTTCAATGACCTTGAAATCACCCGCCTCGGCCAGGCGAGTTACCCACTGAGTGGGCGTGATGAGGCCGCTGCTCAGGTGCTGTCGGATTCGGCTGCCGCCAGCCTGTGGCGCCACGTTCGCCAGGAGCACCTGTTCGTGGGACGACGAGTTCGGGGTGTAAGACAGTAAACACCCCTGAGAGCCCGACAGGAACGCCACGCGCTTTTGCCGGATGACCTCACGGATTTCATCATCGGCAAACGCCTGCATGTTGATCATTGCATCATCCCGCGTCCAACCACGCTGCTCGACCCAGGCCGGGTCAACCATGGACAAGGCCGGATGAGAACCATAACGACCGTGTAACTGATAGAGCTCCGGCGGGATCAAAGGGCCCTTGCCCCCTGCCGGGAAAAACAACGGTTTGTCGAAGGGGTTTGCGTCGCTTTCAAGCGGTTCGGTAATGACAAATCGGCCGTCCTCTCCCTTGAGCACATAGCCGCCGTAATAGCGATCGCGTCGATGGCCGATCTGCTCGTGGGCATGCACCGCCGCGTCGAAGGCCGACAAAAAGGATCGACTGAGCGTCACCTCATAAAACGAGGTCAACAGCGTCGAACGGTCATCCACTAGACCTTCATAGCGCCACAGTTCGCCGGGCTGCACCACCGACAGGTCACCGGCGGCCAGCACCCGACGCACGTACTCAGGCGGCCTAAGGATCCCCGCCAGGAGCGCTGCCTGAGCGCCGTTGTCGTTGAGCACACCATCACTTTGCACCAGCGCCAGGCGGGTGTGTTCAGCGAGACCCGGCAGTTTGAACCGCAACAGAGCACCGTCCTCAGCCTTCATGTACAGCGCAAGGCCGCGGGCTTTGTCTTGAATACCCGCGGTCAGGCGCGATTGGGTGATGGCCGCGACCATTTCCGCAGGCGTGAAAAAGTGCGCGTATAACCAAGGCTCTCTTTTGGGAAA
The DNA here is from genome assembly GCF_900116845.1 of Pseudomonas sp. OV546. Lineage (NCBI taxonomy): Bacteria > Pseudomonadati > Pseudomonadota > Gammaproteobacteria > Pseudomonadales > Pseudomonadaceae > Pseudomonas > Pseudomonas sp. OV546. The sequence continues at coordinate 100,807 of NZ_FPCE01000004.1, forward strand.
CGCGGTTTCATCCGGCCTGGAGGTGTAATAAATCGCCTCGAGCCGCAATTGCGAAGGCAACCTCGGCTTGCCGTCCGGGCGCTTGGGGAACAGGCCTTCGATCGCGAACAGCGGCTGCCCCGTTGCCTGCGGATAGGTGGCGACATAACCCTCACTCTGGGTGTGCTTGAGCACAACCCCCATTGTGCGAGCGGGCACTGCTGTCGGCGCATTCGCCAGGGCACTCAGAACAGCCAGTTCAGCACGGCCAAACACCTGAGTGAAGGCGGGTTGCTCCCGAACGGTGCCTGGCAGCGCGACCGGCTTGCCGACTTTCCAGGCCCGCGTGACCTTGCCACGCACCCCCCCCCACTCGGCAATGGGCTCGATCACGCGCAACTCTCCAGCCTCGGCGAGCAGCCAGATCAGATGTTCGAAAACGCTGGACTGTTCAATCGGCAGTTTGCCGGTCCATTGCTGGTAAAGGGTCTGTTCCTGGGTCGAGTCACTGCTCACATACTTGAGTAAACTGCCGTTCGGCCCAGACAGGTAATGCGCGCGTGCCGTCTTTCGGTGTTCGACGATAAACCTCATGTCGGGAATGGAAAAAAGGCTCTGGAAAATCACTACCTGTGAGCCTGTCATCCCAGGGTTCTGCCGCGCGACCTCATCGGGCGCCAGCGGATGGGAGTGGTAATAGGCCTCGCCCATATAGCCTTCGGGCAGCACGAAATCGCCATTCTTATCGGTGGGCAATATCAAGGTGTGATCGAACATGACGTGTTGGTCCGGCACCGGCTCGGTGGCGTAGAACCGACCACCGCGTTTGAAAATCGCCCCACCGTACTCGCGGTCACGGCTGTGGCGAGCAATGCGCTCATGTGCCCAGCGGGCGGCATCATCAGGCGTGACAAAGGGCGGGCTCAGAGGGGGAAGTTCCGCACGGGAGGCGGGCGGATTTACCGGAGTATTTTCCATGGGCATTCACTGGCAATAGGGATAAAAGTACGGGCCATCCTGGCCCATGCCCACCCGCCCATTGCGTTGCATAGCTACCTCGCCCTGTTTCGGGGCTGCGGCTGCACTCACGCATCAATCCGGCGCCAACCTGGTGCACGCCTGCGCATGACTGAGCCATCCCGCCTCGTGGCGACACGCCCTCAGCCCTCTCGGCACAGCCTTTGCAATCGCTTGCTCAGCAGCTGTTTCTGCCCTCATAAAAACATTGAGTTTCTGGAGATCGCACCATGAAGCGTCGCAGTCTGATCAAGGCTTTCACCCTGTCCGCCTCCATTGTCGCCATGGGCCTGACCTGGACCGTGCAAGCCGCCGAGACCATCAAGGTCGGCATCCTGCATTCGCTGTCCGGGACCATGGCAATCTCCGAAACGTCGCTTAAAGACATGGCGTTGATGACCATCGACGAGATCAATGCCAAGGGCGGGGTGAACGGCAAGATGCTTGAGCCGGTGGTGGTGGACCCCGCGTCCAACTGGCCCCTGTTCGCCGAGAAAGGCCGGCAATTGCTGACCCAGGACAAAGTCGCCGTGGTGTTCGGCTGCTGGACCTCGGTGTCACGTAAATCGGTGCTGCCGGTGTTCGAGGAGCTCAACGGCCTGCTGTTCTACCCCGTGCAGTACGAAGGCGAAGAGATGTCGCCGAACGTGTTCTATACCGGTGCGGCGCCGAACCAGCAGGCGATTCCCGCAGTGGAGTACCTGATGAGCGAAGAAGGCGGCAGCGCCAAACGCTTCTTCCTGCTCGGCACCGACTATGTGTACCCGCGCACCACCAACAAGATCCTGCGTGCGTTCCTGCATTCCAAAGGCGTGGCGGACAAAGATATCGAAGAGGTCTACACCCCATTCGGCCATGCCGATTACCAGACCATCGTTGCCAACATCAAGAAGTTCTCCGCCGGCGGCAAGACTGCAGTGATTTCCACCGTGAACGGCGACTCCAACGTGCCGTTCTATAAAGAACTGGCCAACCAGGGATTGAAGGCTACCGACGTGCCGGTAGTGGCGTTCTCGGTGGGTGAAGAGGAACTGCGTGGCATCGATACCAAGCCACTGGTGGGCAACCTCGCGGCCTGGAACTACTTCCAGTCGGTGGAGAACCCGGTGAACACCAAATTCGTCGCCGACTGGAAAGCCTACGCCAAGAAACACAACCTGCCGGGCGCGGATAAAGCCGTGACCAACGACCCGATGGAAGCCACTTACGTCGGTATCCACATGTGGGCCCAGGCCGCCGAGAAAGCCAAGTCCACCGATGTCGACAAAGTGCGTGAAGCGCTGGCCGGCCAGACCTTCGCTGCGCCGTCGGGCTTCACCCTGACCATGGACAAGACCAACCATCACCTGCACAAGCCGGTGATGATCGGTGAGATCCAGGCGGATGGACAGTTCTCGGTGGTGTGGCAGACCCAGGAGCCGATCCGCGCGCAACCGTGGAGCCCGTACATCCCAGGCAATGACAAGAAGCCGGACTACGCCGTCAAGAGCAACTAAGCCCCAAGCGCCGATAAAAGTGTGGGAGGGGGCTTGCCCCCTCCTAGATAAAGCTTGTCCGCGCATGATCAGGACATTTGTTTATGCCCACTGCCCTCTACCGCTATTTCCTGGCCTTGCTGCTGTTGCTGCCCCTGGCCGCACACGCCAGCGACGCCGAAGACTTCCTGTCCGCCAACCCCAGCCAACAAGCCAAACTCCTCCAGGACTGGGCCGCCCAGCCCGACCCGGCACGCATCGAGTTGGTGGATGCCCTGCAACAAGGCCAGCTCACGCTCAACGGCGAAACCAAGACCGTGCGCCTGAACAACCGCTTGCGCGGCTTAATCGACAACGTACAGGCCAGCCAACAACTGCTCGCGGCCGACCCGAAGGTGCGCCTGGCCGCTGCGCAAACCCTGCAAAAAAGCGCACAACCTGCGCAGTTGAAATTCCTCGACCAGCGCGTCGCCGCTGAAACGAATGAAGACGTGCACACCGCACTCAGCCTGGCCCTGGCCAATCTGCAACTGGTCGACAGCGACCCGGTGGTGCGCCTGGCCGCCGTGCGTTTGCTCGGCAGCACCGGCGACCCACTGGCCCGCACGCGTCTTGAAGCCTTGCTTGCGCCCGGCGTCGAAACCGATACCGCCGTGCACACCGCCGCCGAGACCAGCCTGGCCCAGGTCAAACGCAAATTGATGCTCGGCGAGATCCTCGGCCAGGCCTTCAGCGGCATGTCCCTGGGGTCGATCCTGTTGCTGGCGGCCCTCGGTCTGGCGATCACCTTCGGCCTGCTCGGCGTGATCAACATGGCCCACGGCGAGATGCTGATGCTCGGCGCCTATTCCACCTATGTGGTGCAGATGCTGATGCAGCGTTATGTGCCGGCCGCCATCGAGTTCTACCCGCTGATCGCACTGCCCGTGGCGTTTTTTGTCACCGCCGCCATCGGCATGGCCCTGGAACGCACGGTGATTCGCCACCTCTACGGCCGGCCGCTGGAAACCCTGCTGGCCACCTGGGGCATCAGCCTGATGCTGATCCAGCTGGTGCGCCTGGTGTTCGGTGCGCAGAACGTCGAAGTGTCCAACCCCGCCTGGCTGTCCGGTGGCATTCAAGTGCTGCCCAACCTCGTGCTGCCCTACAACCGTATCGTGATCATCGCCTTCGCGCTGTGCGTGGTGGTGCTGACCTGGCTGCTTCTGAACAAGACCCGCCTGGGCCTCAACGTGCGCGCGGTTACCCAGAACCGCAACATGGCCGCCTGCTGCGGCGTGCCCACCGGCCGCGTGGACATGCTCGCCTTCGGCCTCGGCTCCGGTATCGCTGGTTTAGGCGGCGTAGCACTGAGCCAGATCGGCAACGTCGGCCCGGACCTGGGCCAGAGCTACATCATCGACTCGTTCCTGGTGGTGGTGCTCGGCGGTGTCGGCCAGTTGGCCGGTAGCGTCATGGCCGCCTTCGGGCTGGGCATCGCCAACAAGATTCTGGAGCCACAGATCGGCGCCGTGCTCGGCAAGATCCTGATCCTCGCGCTGATCATTCTGTTTATCCAGAAACGCCCGCAAGGACTCTTCGCACTGAAAGGACGGGTGATTGACTGATGAACCAGCCATTGATGCTTACGGCCGCGCAAAAGGCCGGTCCCAAGGTGACGATTGCCGTCGGCGCGCTGATGCTTGCTGTGCTGCTGGCGCTGCCTTTGCTGTCACTGCTGCCGGCGGACAACGCGTTGCATGTCTCGGCCTACACCCTGACGCTGGTGGGCAAGATCCTCTGCTACGCCATCGTCGCCCTGGCGCTGGACCTGGTGTGGGGCTATGCCGGGATGTTGTCCCTCGGCCACGGATTGTTCTTTGCCCTGGGCGGTTATGCGATGGGCATGTACTTGATGCGCCAGGCGTCCGGCGATGAGTTGCCGGCGTTCATGACCTTCCTGTCGTGGACCGAGTTGCCCTGGTATTGGGTCGGCACCGAGCACTTCCTCTGGGCGATGTGCCTGGTGGTGCTGGCGCCGGGCTTGCTGGCGCTGGTGTTCGGTTTCTTCGCCTTTCGCTCGCGGATCAAGGGCGTGTATTTCTCGATCATGACCCAGGCCCTGACCTTCGCCGGGATGCTGCTGTTTTTCCGCAACGAGACCGGGTTTGGCGGGAACAACGGCTTCACCAATTTCCGCAGCATCCTGGGGTTTGGCATTACCGAGCCGGGCACGCGGGCCGTGTTGTTTGTGGCCACCGTCGCGCTGCTGGTGGCGAGCTTGTTCCTCGGCTGGCGGCTGGCACAGAGCAAGTTCGGCCGGGTGCTGACCGCGTTGCGCGATGCCGAAAACCGTCTGATGTTCTGCGGCTACGACCCCCGTGGCTTCAAGCTGTTCGTCTGGGTGTTGAGCGCCGTGCTGTGCGGTTTGGCGGGCGCGTTGTATGTGCCGCAAGTGGGCATTATCAACCCCAGCGAAATGTCGCCGACCAACTCCATCGAAGCCGCCGTGTGGGTGGCATTGGGCGGGCGCGGCACGCTGATCGGCCCATTGCTCGGCGCCGGTGTGGTGAACGGCATGAAGAGCTGGTTTACCGTGGCCTTCCCGGAATACTGGCTGTTCTTCCTCGGGGCGCTGTTCATCATCGTCACCCTGTACCTGCCCAAGGGCGTCATCGGCTTGCTGAAGAAATGAGGAACGTCATGCTCGAACCTGTTTTTGATGCGGGCAGCGGCCGCGATGCCATCGGCCTTGGCCAGGCCGCCGGCAAGGGCCTCAACACCCGCCACGGCACCATCCTGACGCTGGAAGACATCAGCGTCAGCTTCGACGGTTTCAAGGCCCTCAACGACTTGAACCTCTACATTGGCGTCGGGGAATTGCGCTGCATCATCGGCCCCAACGGCGCGGGCAAGACCACGCTGATGGACGTGATCACCGGCAAGACCCGCCCCAGCCACGGTACCGCCTGGTTTGGTGAAAACCTCGACCTGACCGGCATGAGCGAAGTGCAGATCGCCCAGGCCGGCATCGGCCGCAAGTTCCAGAAACCCACGGTATTCGAAGCGTTGAGCGTGTTCGAAAACCTGGAGCTGGCGCAGAAGACCGACAAATCGGTGTGGGCCAGCCTGCGCGCGCGCTTGAGCGGCGAGCAGAAAGACCGTATCGAGGAAGTGCTCGACACCATCCGCCTGACGGCCTCGGCGCATCGCCAGGCGGGCCTGCTGTCTCACGGCCAGAAGCAGTTCCTGGAGATCGGCATGCTGCTGATGCAGGACCCGCAACTGTTGCTGCTGGACGAACCGGTGGCGGGCATGACTGACGCTGAAACCGAGTTCACCGCCGAACTGTTCAAGCGCCTGGCGGGCAAGCATTCGTTGATGGTGGTGGAACACGACATGGGCTTTGTCGGTTCGATTGCCGACCACGTCACGGTGTTGCACCAGGGCAGTGTGCTGGCCGAAGGGTCGCTGGAACAGGTGCAGGAAAATGAGCGGGTGATCGAGGTTTACCTCGGTCGCTGAGGCTTTATGTGGGCGCTGGCGCCCACAAGGGAATCGTGGAGGTTTTGAACATGTTGCAAGTCGACACGCTGCACCAGTACTACGGCGGTAGCCACATCCTGCGCGGGCTGTCCTTTGATGTGAAAGTCGGCGAAGTCACCTGCCTGCTCGGCCGTAACGGCGTAGGCAAGACCACCTTGCTCAAATGCCTGATGGGTTTGCTGCCGGCCAAAGAAGGTGCGGTGAACTGGGAAGGCAAAGCCATTACCGGGTTCAAACCGCACCAGCGTGTGCACGCGGGGATTGCCTACGTGCCTCAAGGCCGAGAGATTTTTGGGCGGCTGACGGTGGAAGAAAACCTGTTGATGGGGCTCTCGCGTTTCCCAGGCGCCGAAGCCAAGGAAGTGCCGGCGTTTATCTACGAGCTGTTCCCGGTGCTGCTGCAAATGAAGCACCGGCGCGGCGGCGATCTGTCCGGTGGTCAGCAGCAGCAATTGGCGATTGGCCGCGCCCTGGCCAGCCGCCCGCGCCTGTTGATCCTCGATGAACCCACCGAAGGCATCCAGCCGTCGGTGATCAAGGAGATCGGCGCAGTGATCAAGAAACTCGCCGAGCGCGGCGATATGGCGATCCTGCTGGTCGAGCAGTTCTACGACTTTGCCGCCGAACTGGCCGACCAGTACCTGGTGATGTCCCGGGGTGAAATCGTCCAGCAAGGCCGAGGTGAAAATATGGAACGTGAGGGTGTACGTGGTCTCGTAACCATCTAATCTGTAGCCTCCTGACGATAAGCACACGCCATGAACCTGCCCGTTTCCCCTGCCCTGTTCACCCCCAGCTGGCACGCCGAGCTGGAACTCGGCTACGCGCGTTTCGGCGACACCACGCGCCCGGTAATGCGCCGCCACCTCGGCCCGCTGCGGGTGCAGAAGCACCTGTACGCCGAAGGCCCCGAGGTGTGCCAGCACATTATCGTGCACCCGCCTGGCGGGATTGCCGGCGGTGATCGCCTGGATATCAGCGCCCATGTCGGTGCCGGCGCCTGGGCGCAATTGACCAGCCCTGGCGCGGCCAAGTGGTACCGCGCCGGCGGCCCGGCGTATCAGCAACTGGACCTCTGTGTGGAAGCCGGCGCCACGCTGGAGTGGCTGCCCCAGGAAACCATCGTCTTCAGTGCCGCCCAGGCCGAACTCACCACGCGTATCGAACTGCACGGCGATGCGCGGCTGTTCTACTGGGATGTGGTCGCCCTGGGGCGCCCGGCCAGCAATGAGCGTTTCGACCTCGGCCACTTCCAATCGCACCTGGATATCCGCCGCGACGGCCAGTTGCTCTGGCACGAGCGCCAGCGCATTGTGGGCGCCGACGGCTTGCTCGACTCGCCCATCGGCCTGGACGGCCAGCCGGTGTTCGCCACGCTGCTGGTGACCGGCGATATAGAGCCCGAATTACTCGAACACTGCCGCGCCCTGCCCCACACCGTGCGCGGCGACCTGACCCAACTGCCCGGCTTGCTGGTGGCCCGCTGCCTGGCCAGTGAAGCGTTGCTGGCACGGGGTTGGTTGATTGATTTATGGAAATTGTTACGCCCCGTCATGTTTGGGCGAGAGGCGGTCGCACCACGAATCTGGAGCACATGAAGATCAATATGTGGGAGGGGGCTTGCTCCCGATAGCGGTGGGTCCGTGACAGATGTATTGCCTGACACTGCCCTATCGGGGGCAAGCGCCCTCCCACACTTGATCTCCATTGTATTTACGAATGTATTTCACGACGGACTGAACCATGGACCTGACCCCACGGGAAAAAGACAAACTGCTGATCTTCACCGCCGGCCTAGTGGCCGAACGGCGCCTGGCACGCGGCGTGAAGCTCAACTACCCGGAAACCATCGCCTACATCTCCGCCGCCTTGATGGAAGGCGCGCGCGACGGCCGCACCGTGGCCGACCTGATGCATTTCGGCACCACCCTGCTCAGCCGCGAACAGGTGATGGAAGGCATCCCGGAGATGATCCCGGATATCCAGGTGGAAGCCACTTTCCCCGACGGCACCAAGCTGGTCACCGTCCACCAACCCATCGCCTGAGGCACGGCCATGATTCGTGACGCTACCCAAAACGATTTGCCGGCGATCCGCGATATCTACAACGACGCGGTGCTGAACACCACGGCGATCTGGAACGAACAACCGGTGGACCTGGGCAACCGCCAGGCGTGGTTCAGCGCACGGCATGCCCAGGGTTATCCGATCCTGGTCAGCGTCGAAAACGCGGAAGTCACCGGCTACGCCTCCTTCGGCGACTGGCGCCCCTTCGAGGGCTTCCGCTACAGCGTCGAACACTCGGTGTACGTGCGCAACGACCAACGCGGCAAAGGCCTCGGCCCACTGCTGATGCAAGCCCTGATCGAACGCGCCCGCGCCTGCGGTAAACACGTGATGGTCGCCGCCATCGAAAGCGGCAACCAGGCCTCGATCCGCCTGCATGAGCGCCAAGGCTTCATCACCACCGGGCAGATGCCCCGAGTGGGTATCAAGTTTGGTCGCTGGCTGGACCTGACCTTTATGCAACTGGCTTTGAATCCGGGCGCGGAACCGCCCAAGGAGTGAGATCGATGAATGCCGCGCACCTGCGTCGAGTCAATGCAGAAAGTTTTGCCCACTACCGCCTGGGCTTGATCGAGCTGTTGCTGGACGCGGTGAAGCACGGTGCTTCGGTCGGCTTCATGGCTGACTTTGATGAGGCTCAAGCGCGCGCTTATCTGAGCGGCGTACAAGCGAGCATTGAAGACGCCAGCCTGCTGCTATGGGTCGTGGTACGCGACGAACAGGTGATCGCCAGCGTGCAGTTGGCGCTGTGCCAGAAGGCCAATGGCCTGAACCGCGCCGAGGTGCAAAAGCTGCTGGTGCACAGCAGCGCGCGCCGGCATGGCTTGGGCCAACAGTTGATGAACACCCTGGAACTCGCCGCGCGCCAGCACAAGCGCGGCTTGCTGTACCTGGACACCGAAGCCGGCTCACCGGCCGAAGCCTTCTACCAGTCGCTGCGCTACACCAAGATCGGTGAGCTGCCCGACTACTGCCAAAGCCCGGACGGGCGCTACAGCCCGACCGCCATCTACTTCAAGACCCTGGGGCAACCTGCATGATTCCTGGTGAATATCAGATCCAGCCTGGCGATATCGAACTCAACGTCGGCCGCCGCACCGTCACCCTCAGTGTGGCCAACAGCGGCGACCGGCCGATCCAGGTGGGCTCGCATTACCATTTTTTCGAGACCAATGACGCGCTGACCTTCGACCGCGCCGCCAGCCGTGGCATGCGCCTGAATATTCCGGCGGGCACGGCGGTGCGGTTTGAGCCGGGGCAGAGCCGTGAAATCGAGTTGGTGGATTTGAGCGGCGGGCGGCGGGTATTCGGGTTTGCCGGGCGGATCATGGGCGACCTTTAGGGCCTCATCGGGGGCAAGCCCCCTCCCACGTTTTGACCGCATTTACCCAACAAGGGTGGGAGGGGGCATGCCCCCGATAGCGATTTCATATTCAACACATATCTTCAGGGCAATCACATGAAAATCAGCCGCCAAGCCTACGCCGACATGTACGGCCCCACCGTCGGTGACAAGGTCCGCCTGGCCGACACTGAGTTGTTCGTCGAGGTCGAAAAAGACTTCACCGTCTATGGCGAGGAGGTGAAATTCGGCGGCGGCAAAGTGATCCGCGATGGCCAAGGCCAGAGCCAGTTGCTCGCCCATGAAGTGGTGGACACGCTGATCACCAACGCGCTGATCATCGACCACTGGGGCATCGTCAAGGCCGACGTCGGCCTGAAAAACGGCCGCATCCACGCGATCGGCAAAGCCGGCAACCCGGACATCCAGCCCGGCGTGACCATGGCCATCGGCGCCAGCACCGAAGTGATTGCCGGCGAAGGCATGATCCTCACCGCAGGCGGCATCGACTCCCACGTGCACTTCATCTGCCCACAGCAGATCGAAGAAGCGCTGACCAGCGGCGTCACCACCATGATCGGCGGGGGCACGGGACCTGCCACCGGTACCAACGCCACCACCTGCACCTCGGGCCCCTGGCACCTGGCGCGCATGCTCCAGGCCAGCGATTCGTTCCCGATGAACATCGGTTTCACCGGGAAGGGCAACGCCAGTTTGCCCGAGCCATTGATCGAGCAGGTCAAGGCCGGTGCCATCGGCTTGAAGCTGCATGAGGACTGGGGCACCACCCCGGCCAGTATCGATAACTGCCTGAGCGTGGCCGATGACTACGACGTGCAGGTGGCGATCCACAGCGACACCCTGAACGAATCCGGCTTCGTCGAAACCACGCTGGCCGCGCTCAAGGGCCGCACCATCCACACCTATCACACCGAAGGCGCCGGTGGCGGTCACGCACCGGACATCATCAAGGCGTGTGGCTTCCCCAACGTGCTGCCCAGCTCGACCAACCCGACCCGGCCGTTCACCCGCAACACCATCGACGAACACCTCGACATGCTGATGGTCTGCCATCACCTGGACCCAAGCATTGCAGAAGACGTGGCCTTCGCCGAAAGCCGCATCCGCCGCGAAACCATCGCCGCCGAAGACATCCTGCATGACCTCGGTGCGTTCTCGATGATCAGCTCCGACAGCCAGGCCATGGGCCGCGTCGGCGAGGTGATCACGCGCACCTGGCAGACCGCGGACAAGATGAAAAAACAACGCGGCGCCTTGCCCGGCGACGGTCCCGGCAACGACAACTTCCGCGCCAAACGCTACATCGCCAAGTACACCATCAACCCGGCGATCACCCATGGCATCAGCCATATTGTCGGTTCGATCGAAGTGGGCAAATGGGCCGATCTGGTGCTGTGGCGCCCGGCGTTCTTCGGCATCAAGCCGACCCTGATTCTCAAGGGCGGCGCGATTGCCTCCAGCCTGATGGGCGACGCCAACGCCTCGATCCCCACCCCGCAACCGGTGCACTACCGCCCGATGTTCGCCAGCTTCGGCAGCTCGCTGCACGCGACCAGCCTGACTTTTATCAGCCAGGCGGCCTTGGACGCCGGATTGCCCGACGCCCTGGGCTTGAAGAAGCAGATTGCCGTGGTCAAGGGCTGCCGGAACGTGCAGAAAGCCGACTTGATCCACAATGACTACCTGCCGGATATCGAGGTGGACCCACAGACCTATCAGGTCAAGGCCGACGGCGTGTTGCTGTGGTGCGAGCCGGCGGAGGTGTTACCCATGGCCCAACGTTATTTTCTGTTCTGACGTCGGTCAGTCGCGGGTACAACGTGTGGCTGATGAGCCCGCCGGGGATGTAGCCGAAGACAAGGTCATGACCGATACCTTATTGGGTGATGAAGCCGTCATCGTATTCATCACCCACAAGACGCAGGCCTTAACTATGCAGGGTTGTCCGGTTATGCCTGTTCGGCCATTTCAGCAGCGGTCAGCCCTTTGATGAGGGCTTGCTTGAGGGTCGACCACTCATTCATCAAGGCGTTGCTGGCGTTACGGTAGCGCTCGCTGGTGAGGTCATCTTCGGTGCTCAAGGCTTCAAGCCGCGCCAGGATGGGGTCGCGGTTAGCCGCAAACTGATCAGCGTATTTGCGCTGTAAAAACACCTGCCAGAACTCGCGCTGAGTGGTGGCAATAAATGCCTTGGCCGAGCCCTCCAACCCCAGCACTTCAGCTTCGGCCGCGGCCAGCATCTGCGGGGTAACCTGCGCAGTGGCCAGGTAGACCGCCTCTTGCGGTTGCCCCGGTAAGCCCAGGCGGTCGCGCAAGCCGATACGGTAGGCCAGGCGTATTTCCACGCGGTCGATCGCCAGGGCCCGTTTCACCTTGCTTTTGAGCGTGTCGTGGGACTGGGCAATGACTTCAAGACGCGTGTCGGCATCTCGCTGTGCAATACGCTCCACCTCATCGAGACGAAACAGGCCCTGGGCCAATTTGAGCAAGCGGGTTGAGGCCTGTGCATCATCAACCACGCCCACTTCCTCGTCAGACAGGCGGCGCAATTCCAGCCGGCTGAACACCAACGTAATACCGTCTTGGCAGGTGTCTACTTCACCCGCCAACTCAAACAGGCTTTCGCGCAGCTCACCCGATTCGGCCGCCGCATCCAACAGGGCCCATACCCGTGTGGCCAGATTCGAATAGGCGTTTTTGTAATCATCGGTTTTGCTCAACTCACTCAACAGCCTGAAAAACTTCTCGCTGGGCAGGATTGTTCCGTCGGGTTCCACACCCGGTGCCTCGCGCTCGATCAGCGCTTCGTTGAGCAGTGTCCAACGCTCGGTCCTGGCGGCCCGCTCCCCCTCAGGCACATCACGCATCCATTGCGCCAAGCGCTCGCTGGCGCTGGCTATCACCGGCTCTGGCGCCGTCACTGCCAGCGGCCCTTGGGGCACCCTGCCCGGCTGGGTGACCCGTACGTGCACCTCTGCGTAGTCATCGAGCCCCTGGGCGGAAAACGGGTTACCGTCCAGGTAGGTGGCGATAAAAATTCTGCGCATGGCGACAGGGTCCTCGTCAGCCGGGTCCAGCAGCTCGTTGGACGCCTGGGTGATCTGATTGTCACGCAGGTCGAGGATCTCAAGGTTCACCAGCGCGCGCAGGCCCGAGGGCATGCGGGTCAGGCCCATGCTGACCAGATCAATGTGGGTCAGCCACGTCAGGGCGCTCAGATCCAGCGCGCCCTCCAGTGGGTTGCCTCGCAGTGTCAGCCGACGCAAAGCCGTGCAGCGTTGCAAGAGCGGGGTATCGAGGGTGATCAGATCATTGTTGGCTACGTCCAGGGTTACCAGACGCGTCTGCTCACCCAACGCCGCAGGCACCTGCGTCAGGCGGTTGTTGGGGGCCTCGAACGTTTTCAGATGAGGGAACGCGCGTAAAAACTCGGCCGGGACCTCAAGCAAGCTCATGTGCCCCAGGTCGATAAAGCTGATGAACGGAAAGGACCCGGCAGGCAAGACCGGCAATGTGGGCGCCTCGAAACCGTTGAAGCTGAGTTTGTAACCCATAAACCGGTGACTGCGACTGTAAACAGGCTCCCCTACGACCTCCTGCCAACTGTTGAGCAGCTTCATGCGGATGACGCTGCGCGCATAATCGGTAGCCCGCACCACCTTACCCTCTTGCGCGGGCCACTCCAGGGCCAGCCCATGCCAGGCGTCGAGGGTATGCTTCAAACTGGCGAACTGCGCCTCCAACTCGGTGAGGCGCGCCCCGCGCCGGTCAGCCAGGCTGCGCAAAAAGCTATCGACTTCGCTGGTGCGCCAATAGGGGTAGATCTGACGCACTCTTGCGCGGTCCTGATTGGTCACTTCGCAACCGCCGTTCATAAGGCCACCTCCTCACACACGGCATTCAAGGGGTAGCCGTCACGACGGGCGGCCACGCGCATCACGCGTTCAAACCAAGGTGTTTCCACCGGCAGGTTCAAGGCCTTTCTCAGGGCCTTGGGTGCCAGTGCGTTGTCCTGAATCGCGTGTTTCAACGCAGGCGCCTCACTCACATGCGGCCGTCCCATGGCGGTACGTTCGCTATCGGGCAGAGCGTGTTGCAACGCGGCATACAGGGTGTCCGGCACATGCAGCTCATGGCCTTGGCCGTCGAATGCCTGATACCGCGTGCCGTTTTTCACCAGCACTTTGGTCTCAAGCGCAAACGGTGGACCAATACTGGTGCGCAGCGAGCCGGACAGGGACTCATCGCGAAGCTCAATGCGCACCTCGCCGCTCCATCCCGGCAGGGTTTCCAGGGTTTTAAGCACCAGCGTTGGCGTGTCCGGATTGGCCGGACTCTCCAGGTAAAGGCCTTCATACGCCCGTGCTATTCGTACACGCTGCTGCAGATAGCGCAGTGCTTCGCTGATCCGCAGTGGTATCAGTCGGCGTTGCTCGGCGCTTGGACCAAAAGGGGTGTTCAGGGTCTCGAGCTCCTTGGGTGTCGCTCGGTAAAGTACCTCCCGAGCGATGCTGGTGGGCATCTCGGGGAAACGACGCTGGATCACCTGAATCAATGCCCGTTGTGAATCACCACTCAGCAGCGGTTCGTCGCTGTAAAGACTGTTGAACAGCCGCTGCCCGCTGCGCTCGGCGAAGGCGGCCAGCCGCTGCTGCAACTGCGCGGCCCGCGCTGTGGCGTCCGCGGGGGCGTGCTGGCCCAGCACCTGTTTGATCTGTTCGTCGTTAAGGAATTGCACACTACGTTCGGGCAGTCTCCCGGCCATCAAGTCGGCCTTGGACACCCTCAGGATGTCACCTGCCAATGCGCTGCGCAGGCCATAACGCGCCTGCTCACCGAACGGGCTGAACACCTCGATGACGGTGTTGGCGGGCCACCCAGGGAGGTCGACCATCAGTGCCGCCGCGTAGTCGCACAGCGTGCTGCTGCAACGGCCGCGACGTATCTGCTCAATGACCTCACGCGCATCGGCATCAGCGGCAAAGCGCCGCAGCGTGTCCTTGAGCAGGCCGGGAAACGGCTCGGACTCGACGTACAGCTTGCGTAAGACGTCCTCGCTCATCGAGCTGACGGCCAATATCTGCTTACGCTGCACATCATCGAAACGCTCGAACGCCACGCCCAGACGGTCACGCAGCTGCGCACCTTGCCATTGCAGCGGCTGGTCGAGTTCATGGGTCCAGACCCCTTCGCCGTTGTGGTGCAAGCGCGGTTGGTAGGCGTTGCCGCGCGTGGGATGGCGCGCGGAGTAATGACCGCTTTGCGGGTCTTGCACGACCTCGTACTGCTGTTCGTCCAGCAGCAGTACCGAACGCCCCGGTAAACGATACAGCCCCAGGTGATCCGGCTGTGAGTCGGTGGGCAGCGGCACACGTCGCGCATACGCCGACAGGTTAGGCTTCCATAAGCGCGTTTGACCGTTGGGCAATTTGACCGCCTTCAAGCCCTCGACAAATGGCGAGGCCACGTAGTGAAAGATCACCGCCATTTCCGCCAGCGTCGCCAGGCTTTCGAGAACGTCGGTCAGGTGCGCCCACGCGGCCTCAACATCGCCCTGGCGCCAATCACGCACGCCCTCGAAGACACTGCTGATCAACTGGTTGGCGGTCACCAGCAGCATCGCGGCGCCCACGGGCGGTGCCACAAAGGCGGCAATGCCGACGACGAGCATGCCCACATTCAGGAAGTTGGACAGTCGGCGCTCGCGCGTCAGGGTGTCTTCCTTGGCGGTGGAGACCGCCAGCACCTGACCATCGTCCAGCCGGCGCTGACGCCACTGGCCGAACATTTCGTACCAGATGCCTGAAAGACCGACCCACTGGAAGTTCAGCGACAGGCTGATATGCAGTTCAACATTTTCCCGAGGGTCACGTCGCCAGTGACGATCCTCGATGGGGCCTTTCAAGTTCGAGACAGGGCTGAGGTATTTGAGGTAACCGCGCAGGTCGTCCTTCCAATTGCTCCCCGCTGGAGAATCCAGAACCTTTTGAGTCAGGCGCAGGAAAAAGTGCGGCCGGTCCTTCTCCGAGAGAAAACGGCTGAAAAAACGCTGGTAGTCGGTGAGCACGTCGCGCCCGCTGTCAATACGGCTGCCCTCGGGCCGGTACATCAGTTGGTGGGTCAACTCTGCTTCGAAATCACGGAAGGACGGATAGGTTTTCACCGGGTGATCGGGGTCATCCGGGATGTAGGCAATGACGTAACCACCGTCGTAGCGGTTGGCGTGTGTGCGAAAAAACACGGCACACTCCGTCAGGTTATAGCCCAGGATGCGCAGCGGGCTGTAGGTGACCGGACGTCCGTTGTCCCGGACATCGTCTTTGTCATGGATCACGTCAACCAACAGCTCGTAGTGCCGAAGTTCGATGTCTTCTTTCAATAGCGCCAGATACGCCGCCGCTTTTAACGCCGCCTTTTGGTTCAAGGTGTACGCGGTGGAAATGGCGACTTGCTCCGCCTGCGTACCGCCGTGGAAAAAATCATTTAAGTGTTTGGCGTAAAGCCCACCGATATCCAGGGTTCGGCAAATCGCTACAAACTGCGCCAGTGTGAGCTTGATCCGAACGATATCGAAATGTCCCTGGGCATCGGGCGCACTGATAAATGAAGACACGCTGTCGAAGTAATCGGGCTGGGCTTCAAACGCCTCGAAGTTGTTCAGGGCCGCCTGTAACAGAGAGAACGTGCGGGTGCGATAACCCGCCGTATTAACGCCCACGGGAATGCCGAAAAACGTGTATTCCACCGGGTAATAAAGCCGCAGCCAGGTGTTATCGACATCCAGCTCATGGCCGGCCGCTTTGAGGGCCGCCACCAGCAAGGGTTTGGCGAAGCCTGTGATGTCCTGAATGCCCCGGTTCGACAGATCGAACTGGTTTTGCGCGTGGCAACTGGCCTCGGTCAGTGTTTTCAAGACTGACTGCTGGGGTTCGGTGAGTGCCTCGTACCCGTCGGGGCTGTCGGGCTGTATCGCTTTGAGGGCTTTGCGCCGAGCCGTTGACGATTGCAACAGGCACTGCGGGATGGCGTTTTTGATCAGTTCAAAGTGGACGCCTTGATGGCGCGTCACGGGCCTGTTTGGGGCTGACAGTTCTGGCATTGCGGGGACCTGCGCATAGCTTAAGATGGATCGCTTAATCTACGCATGGCCCCCTGCAGATGGACGTCAACTAAATACCCCTTAGTTGCTCCAAGCTTCCCTCGGATCGAACGCGGCCTTTTGCGCCAGTTCCTGCCACAGCGCCTTGACCTCGTCATCCGTGTTCTTCGGCATGACGGCCTTGAGTTGCACAAACAGGTAGCCGCGCTGCCCGGCCTTGTTCAGCAAGCCATGGCCCTTGGCGCGCATACGCTGGCCGTTCTGGCTGCCAGCCGGCACCTTGAGGTTGATCTTGCCGGTAAGGGTCGGCACCGCCACTTCCGTGCCCAACGCCAATTCCCATGGCGCCAGGGGCAGGTTGATGATCAGGTTTTCGCCGTCCACTTCGAACTTGGGGTGCGGGGCAAACTTGATGATCAGGTACAGGTCGCCATTGGCCCCACCGCCAATCCCCGGCGCGCCCTGGCCCTTGAGGCGGATACGCTCGCCATCGGCCACACCGGCCGGGATCTTCACATTCAGGCTCTTGGTGGTGTTGCTGACATGGCGGCCCGAGGCGTCGTATTGCGGCACCTGGAAGCTGATCTGCTTGGACTCGGTGGACAGCGTTTCCTCCAGGAATACCGACAGCTGCATCTCCACGTCCTGGCCTTTACGCCCGGCAGGACGGCGCTGGCCACCCCCGAAGGCATCGCCGCGCGAGCCGAAGATCGAGCTGAAGAAGTCCGAAAAATCCTCACCACCGCCGCCACCGCCATAGCCGCCACGGCTCTGCCAGCCCGGCGGTCCCTGGAACGGCTGGCCATGTTGGCCGTATTTGCGCAGTTCGTCGTATTCGGCGCGTTTGTCGGCGCTTTTAAGCGCTTCATAGGCTTCGGACGCGTCCTTGAACTTGGCTTCGGCGTCTTTTTCCTTGCTGACATCAGGATGATACTTGCGTGCGAGCTTGCGATAGGCCGCCTTGATTTCCTTGTCATCGGCGGTCGGCTCGACACCCAGAATCTTGTAGTAGTCTTTGAAATCCATCGGCGGTTCACCATCCTTTATCGAGATCGCACAGCCCGGGGCACAACGTGCGCTGCTTTGCACCTGTTGAGTCTTGTGGCCTGGGGGTGCGTCAAAGTGTTATCGGCACTTGCCGTATGCAGCAGATGTGGGGGCAAATCCCCCAGTTTCAAGCACGATTTAACGGATGGTCGGCCTACGCATCCGCCCTCGACTGGCATACACTGCGCGGCCGTTTTTCAACCGGAACCCGATAGACATGAAAAACCCATCCCCAGCCCGTGCCTGCGGTATCGACTTTGGCACGTCCAACTCCACCGTCGGCTGGATCCGTCCCGGCATGGAAACGCTTATCGCGCTGGAGGACGACAAGATCACCCTGCCGTCGGTGGTGTTCTTCAACTTCGAGGAGCGCCGCCCGGTCTACGGTCGCCTGGCGCTGCACGAGTACCTGGAGAACTATGAAGGCCGGCTGATGCGCTCGCTCAAGAGCCTGCTGGGTTCCAAGCTGATCAAGCACGACACCAGCGTGCTCGGCACCGCGATGCCCTTCACCGACCTGCTGGCGCTGTTTATCGGCCAACTCAAGAGCCGCGCCGAAGCGAACGCCGGCCGCGAGTTCGAAGAAGTGGTGCTGGGCCGCCCGGTGTTCTTCGTCGATGACGACCCGATGGCCGACCAGGAAGCCGAAAACACCCTGGTCGACGTGGCGCGCAAGATCGGCTTCAAGGACATCTCGTTCCAGTACGAGCCGATTGCGGCCGCATTCGACTACGAGTCCACCATCGAGAAGGAAGAGCTGGTGCTGATCGTCGACATCGGCGGGGGTACTTCCGACTTCTCCCTGGTGCGCCTGTCCCCGGACCGCCGTCACAACGACAACCGCCACGATGACATCCTCGCCACCGGCGGTGTGCACATCGGCGGTACCGACTTCGACAAACAGCTTAGCCTGCAAGGCATGATGCCGCTGTTCGGCTACGGCAGCCGCATGAAAAGCGGCGCCTACATGCCCACCAGCCACCACATGAACCTGGCCACCTGGCACACCATCAACTCGGTGTACTCGCAAAAATCCCAGCTGGCCCTGGGCAGCATGCGCTACGACATCGAAGACACCGGCGGCATCGACCGCCTGTTCAAGTTGATCGAACAGCGCGCCGGGCACTGGCTGGCGATGGAAGTGGAAGAAACCAAGATCCAACTGACCCACGAAGACAGCCGCCACGTGTTGCTGGACCGGGTTGAACCGGGGTTGAGCGTGGAGCTGAGCCGGGCACTGTTTGAGTCGGCCATTAATGGCTTGCTGGAGCGCGTGCGCAACAGCGTTACGCAACTGCTGACCGACGCCTCGGTGAGCGTGGCTCAGGTGGACACGGTGTTCTTTACCGGGGGTTCCAGCGGCATTCCGGCACTGCGCCACAGCATCTCGGCGATGTTGCCGAATGCGCGGCATGTGGAAGGGAATATCTTTGGCAGTATCGGTAGCGGGTTGGCGATTGAGGCCAGTAAGCGGTACGGCTGCTGAGTTTTATCTGAAAGACCGCGTCGTGCCCATCGGGGGCAAGCCCCCTCCCACTTTTGAATGTGTTCACAGATCAAAATGTGAGAGGGGGCTTGCCCCCGATGAGGCCCGCCCAGGCAAACATGCCTTAAACCATTCCGCCCAGCTTCAGCTCACTCTTCAAATACGCATAATAAATCGGCCCAGCCACAACGCCCGGCAGGCCGAATGCGGCTTCAAACACCAGCATCGCCAACAGCAACTCCCACGATTTGGCACTGATCTGCCCGCCCACGATCCGCGCGTTGAGGAAATACTCGACCTTGTGGATCACGATCAAATACCCCAGCGCCGCCACCGCCACCCAGATCGACAGCGACAGCGCGACGATGGTGATCAGGGTGTTGGACATCAGGTTGCCGATGACCGGCAGCAGGCCGAGCAGGAAGGTCAGTACGATCAGGGTCTTGGTCAGCGGCAGGTGGATCCCGCACAACGGCAGCACCACGGCCAGGAATATGGCGGTGAAGGCGGTGTTGAGCGCGGCGATCTTGATCTGGGCGAAAACAATGTTGCGAAACGCCTGGACCAGCAGGTGCAGGCGGTCGAACAGCGCGGCGGCCAGGGGTTTGCGTTTGGTCAGGTCGGGCACGCGTTGCAAGGCGATGATGGCGCCGAGCACCATGCCGATCAGCAGTGTAACGAACATGTGGGCGGCGTCTTTGCCGACCAGTTGCAGTTCACTCAGGTGCTTGCTCAGCCAATCGCCGATGGCCACGCGGAACTCGGCGGCACTGGCGGGCAGGTAGGCGTCGAGGAACGGCGGCAATTGGCCGCGCGCACGGTCGACCACGCCCATGAATTTGTCGAGGGACGCCCCAGGGTTTTCCGCTTCGTGGAGCAGGAAGCTGATGGCGCCGGCAAAGATCAGGGCCAGCACGCTGACAATCAAGG
The DNA here is from genome assembly GCF_900116845.1 of Pseudomonas sp. OV546. NCBI lineage: Bacteria > Pseudomonadati > Pseudomonadota > Gammaproteobacteria > Pseudomonadales > Pseudomonadaceae > Pseudomonas > Pseudomonas sp. OV546. The sequence continues at coordinate 120,795 of NZ_FPCE01000004.1, forward strand.
TGCCAAGCAAAGCCACCGCCAGCCAGCGCGCGCGCCGGCCTTCGATCAACCGTTGCAGTTGGGGGGTGAGCATGTTGACCAGTTCATAGACCAACAAACCGGCCAGCAGGCTGGGCAGCAATTTGAGCGGCAGCACCAGCAGCAACCCGCCGAAAATGATGATGTAGCTGGCCAGCAACAACACATGACGCTGAGAAAACGTTGGCATACAGCCTCAAAACGAGCGGCGTTAAAGGATGGGCAGTCTGCCAGCCTTGAGTGAATCAAGCGAGTGGGTAGGTCGTGAATGCGATCAAGTGTGGGAGCTGGCTTGCTGTGGTGAGTGGGGCTTGCCCCTCGACGGCATCACCACACATTCAAATAGGGCTGCTCCGCAGCCCAGCGCGGGACAAGCCCGCTCACCACAAAAAAACCGCTCCCACAGTAGATGGGCGTAATCAGCTACCTTTCAGGCAGGTGCTCATAAAGGTTTTACGCGCATCACCGGTCAGCGCTTTGGTTTTCGCCGACGCATTGCAATCCTTCATCTTCTGCTGCTGCGGTGTCAGGGTCTTGGCGTCATTGGCCGCCGGGGCCGACAGGCAGGTCTTCATGAACGCCTTGCGCTCGTCGCCCTTGAGCGTCTTGGTGGTGGCTTCGGCGTTGCAGGTGGTCATTTTGTTTTGCTGGGCGGTGGCGGCAAAACCCTGGGAACACAGCAGCAGGCCCATCATCAACAGCGGAATTCGCAGCATCTTCATGGAGTTTTCTCCCTGTTACCGTGCCGGAGGGCACGGCCTACCCAGCAGTGTAGCCAAAGCTTGTTACATCTTCATCGGCCGCGGATATGCGTCCGACGGTACTGCTCAGGGGTGCAGCCGGCCTGGCGCTGGAACATGGCAATAAACGCCGACGCGGTGCTGTAGCCCAAGTCGAACCCCACCTGTTGCACGCTGCGGTCGCTGTCGAGGGCCTCGATGGCCGCCAGGTAGCGCAGGCGTTGGCGCCACTCGCCAAAGCTCATGCCCAGTTCCCGCACAAACTGGCGCGCCAGGGTGCGTTCGCTCACGTGCACCTGTTCGGCCCAGTGCGCCAACGGGCGGTTGTCGCCGGGGTCGGCCTGCATGCCTTCCAACACACCGAGCAGGCCGGGGTGACGGGCGTAGGGCAGGAAGCACTCATGGATTGGCGCTTGCTTGAGCTGGTCCACCAGCACTTGGGCCAGGCGGATGTCAGCGTCAGTGTGCGGGATATTCACGTCACGCAGGGCGAAGTCGCTGAGGATGGCCTTGAGAATATCGCTGATGGCCAGGGTGCATGGCTGCTGCGGCAGTTGCTCGCAGAGTTCCGGCGCCAACCCCACCGAGTGATAGACGATCGCTTCGGCGTTGTAGGAGCTGTGCTCGGTGTGCGGCGGCACCCACACGGCGTACTGCGGCGGTGACATGAAGCGGCTGCCGGCCACTTTCATGCGCATCACCCCCCTCGCGGAGTAATCCAGCGAGCCCCAGAAATGCTGGTGTGGGGTGCATTCGGTATCCGGTGCGAAGTCCGAGTAGCGGAAGTACACCGGGCTCGGCAACCGAGGGAAATCCGCAAGGCGTACGTTGTGCTTGGCCATATTGTCTGGATACAAAGGTCGTTTGTCTGGATCGCAGTATAAGCTTCGATCCAGACAATGGATAATCCTGCCTCATCTACACACCGGGCTCCTTTCGATGCAATACGCTTATCCCTTGCTGGCCATTTTTATCTGGGCCGGCAACACCGTCGTCAACAAACTGGCTGTGGGCTCGATCTTCCCGGCGGAAATCGGCTTTTATCGCTGGCTGCTGGCGGCGCTGCTGTTTACGCCATTCATGGTCAAGCCGGTGATCGCCAATTGGGCGCTGATCCGCCCGAACCTGGGCAAAGTGTTCATCCTCGGCGTACTCGGCATGGCGGTGTATCAAAGCCTGGCGTACTACGCCGCGTCGCTGACCAGTGCCACCAACATGGGCATTATCCTGTCGCTGATGCCGTTGATGGCGCTGACGGCGGCCATCATCAGCCTCGGCCAGCGCCTGACCTACGGCGCGCTGACCGGCGCGGTGCTGTCATTCGCCGGCGTGGTCGTGGTGGTGTCGGCCGGCAGCCTCGGCGCACTGCTGGAGCATGGGGTCAACCTGGGCGACGGCATGATGCTGGTCGCGACCCTGGCGTATGCGGTCTACAGCACCCTGCTGAAGAAATGGCAACTGCGCCTGCCACCGCTGGTGTTGCTGTATCTACAGGTACTGGTGGCGGTGGTGGTGCTGTTTCCGCTGTTCCTGTTCTCGGCCAAAGCCGGTCTTGGCTGGGCGAACATTCCGCTGGTGCTATATGCATGCCTGCTGGCTTCGATGTTGGCGCCGCTGGCGTGGATGCATTCGGTGAAGACCTTGGGCCCGAGCCGCACGACGTTGTTTTTCAACCTGCTGCCGCTGATCACCGCGTTGATTGCCGCCGTGGTGTTGAAGGAAGAACTGGCGCTGTATCACTTGGTGGGCGGTCTGCTGACCTTGGGCGGGGTGATCTTGTCGGAACGCTGGACCACGCCGGTCAGTGCTGCCTGAACCATCGCTATCGCAGGCAAGCCATATTCGGCCACATTCCAAAGGTGGAACTCGGTCGAATATGGGGCGGGCTTGCTCGCGAAGAACGAAAACGCGGTCTCCCGACTAGACTCCAGCAGCCTTGAGCCTTTGCGCATGCTCGACAAATAGACGGATCGGCTCCGCCCCCTTGCCCACCAGCCCCAGCGACTGGTTGACGATATCAAAGTGGTCCAAGGGGTAGTCATCACCGATCACCAAGCCCAGGTGTGAGCTGTAGCGCCCGACCATGCCGTCGCACTGGCCCTTTTCGCGCACGAAGCTGCGGGCGAACACACGGCAGCTGCGATTCGTGCCGTCGAAGAGGTTGCGGCCACGGTCGGTGATGCCCGGTTGCAAGGTGCCGGACCACGAGTAATAGCGCACGCCGTTGACCTCCTCGGCGCCCTGCCCGCCCCATGTCTGCGGCAACCCCTGTGGATAGTTTTGATTGAACAGCGCCACGCCGGCGCTGGTCAGGGAGTGATGGGACGCCTGCAAATCCGCCTTGAAGCGTGGCCCGCGGTACCCGGTTTCCAACACGCCCATCACCCAGGCGGCCAGGTGAAACAGCGCGCTCATGATCCGACCTTTGGCGCCGTCAACGGGGTAATGGGTGTGGATATGGTCTGCCAGTTCCGACCCATGGTTGGGCCCGGCCACCGAGGTCACCGACGCCACCCACTCCGGGCGCTTGGCCGCCGCGTATCGGGCAGTGAGTGCGCCTTGGCTATGGCCGATCAGGTTGACCTTGTCGGCCCCGGTTTCACGGCGAAGGCGCTCTATCTGCACCAGCAATTGCTCGCCGCGCACCTCGCTGGAATCCAGCGGCGCCACTTGTACGGGAAACACCTGCGCCCCACCCGCACGCAGTGCCGGGACGATGCCGTACCAGTAGGGGAACCACCCCAGGCGCACGAATCCGAGCATGCCGGGCACCAACACCAGGGGGTAACGCGTGGCTAATGACTGCGGCATGGGCCGAACGTCCGTGATCAGGAAGGGATGCCAATAGGCTAGCCGAGTCCCGCGACGAGGTTGTGACATAAATCCGATAAAACTTTTTGCGCAGCCCACCACTCACAACTGGAAGCGATCACGCCGACAGAGCGTGGCGTAAACCCGGATTAGCCCCAGGAGATTGAGATGACTGAAGCAAACTTGACTGACGTTGCGACCCTGCGCAGCCGCGCCCGCCAGAACGTCGAAAACGGTGCCGTGACCGAGGGTTACGACGCCGACCGCGAAGAGATCATTCGCCTGCTGAACGCCTCGCTGGCCACTGAGCTGGTCTGCGTATTGCGCTACAAGCGTCATTACTTCATGGCCAGTGGCATCAAGGCCGCGGTGGCCGCGCAGGAATTCCTCGAGCACGCGACTCAGGAAGCCGAACACGCCGACAAACTCGCCGAGCGCATCGTGCAGCTGGGCGGTGAACCGGAGTTCAACCCGGACCTGTTGTCGAAGAACTCCCACGCGCAGTACGTCGCAGGCAAAGACCTGAAGGAAATGGTCTACGAAGATCTGGTCGCTGAGCGTATCGCCGTGGACAGCTATCGCGAAATCATCCAGTACATCGGCGATAAAGACCCAACCACGCGCCGTCTGTTTGAAGAGATTCTGGCTCAGGAAGAAGAGCACGCCGATGACATGGCGGATATTCTCGAAAGCCTGTAACCCAGCGACACGCAATACCTATGTGGGAGGGGGCTTGCTCCCGATAGCGGTGGATCAGTCAATTGAGATATCGACTGATATACCGCCATCGGGAGCAAGCCCCCTCCCACATTTGTTAACTGTGTATGACCCGTTAGCCTTTCACGGTCTTGGGCGCCTTGCCTTCCTTCATCTGTTGCAGCAACGGTGCGCACTCATTGGGCTCACCACCGCTTGGGGCAACCAGTGCCAGCAGCCCGGCGGCCGGACCAGCGATGACACCCAGCGCCACCATGCCTGCGCCACGCAGCGCCAGGGGGATGGCTTTCACACCAGCATTCGGCTTGATAAACGGTCCGTTCACGTACAACGGTGAACGCAGGGAGAACAGGCGGAAGCCTTTAGATTCCGGGGTGACGGTCAAGTCCAACTGCTCCGTGGCCATGTTCGCCGTGCCATCGATGTAGATGATGGCGTTCTCCGTATCGAACACAAACAACCGCGTCGTCGCCAGGCCGGTCTTGATCCCGAAGTCCGCTGCCGCGCAGTTGATCTTCACTTCCTTGTCGCCAAACAAGCGACCTACCACGTAGTTGCCCACATTGAGCCCGGCGATTTCCATCAGGCCACGGCTGATTGCGCCGTCGTTGATCAGCATCTTCAGGTCACCGTTGGATGTGCCCAGCAGCGCTGCCACGGAATTACCGCGACCGGAAATATCGGCATCGCCGTTCAGTTCACCAAAGCTGGTTTTCATCGGTTCGAACGTCGGGAACAACTGCTTGAGCTTGAAGTTGCGCGCGGTGAGTTTGGCGCGGCCTTCCATCGGGGTCGTGCGACCGTTCAAACGGATTTGTGCGTCCAACTTGCCGCCGGCCACGCCGAAACGCAGGGGTTCGAGGCTCAGTTCGCCGTCATTGAGCACCAAGTGAGTGTAGAGGTCGGTGAAGGGCAGATCGGCACTGTGCACGATGCGCTTGCCGGTAAATTCCACATCGGCATCCATGACACGCCAGCGCTCGGTGCGGAACTCTTCCACCGGCAGCACTTTGTTCGCGGGTTGCTTGCTGTCAGCGCCACGGGCTTTTTGCTTGGCATTGGAGTCGGCACCGATCAGAGGGGCGAGGTCGGTCATCAGCAATTGGTTGGACACCAGCGCACCGCTGAGCTTAGGCCGCGGCTGGCTGGCGACGTAGGCAAGGTCACCATGGATATCGCTGTTGCCGATCTTGCCGTTGAAGTTGTCATAGCGGAACGAGGCGCCGTTGGCTTCGTGCAGCTTGGCGATCAGGTGACCGTCGGTGGAATAGGCCGGTGAGTCCGGCAGGGTAACGCCGGTCAGCGGGTAGAGGTTGCCCAGGCTGGAACCGGCGAGCTTCAGGCGCAGGTCGAGGGCACCCAGGTTGAGCGGGTCAGTGAGGGTGCCGGCCAGGGCGATGCTGGTGTCGGCAATCTTGACTTGGGCCTGCAACGGGAACGGCTTGGCCGCGTCCTGCAGGGCCAGCAGGCCGCCGATCTTGCCGCTGCCGTCGAGTTTCTGGCCGTGATACTGGCCTTTGACCTTGAGGGCGAATGCGTAGTCCTGGGGCGCGGAACCTTTCTCCAACGCCTTCTTGGCATCGGCATCGCCGACAATTTCGCCGAAGGGAATGGGCTTGCCCAGCGGATCGATGATCACATCGAGCTGGGTCTTGAGGGTTTGGTCGTCGAGGGTCACGTGGCCCTTGTCGAAGCCGATGGCACCGATGTCCACCACCCAGTTGGAAGGTTCGGCGTCAGGGTCCTTGGGGTCGAACTTGAAGGTCCAGTTGGCGCGCCCGTCGGCCAGGCGCTGCAGCTGCGCGTCCGGCTCAGTGAGGTCGATGCGCGGGATCACCACGCGCTGCACCAGCAACGCCAGGGGCGAGATACGCAGTTCAACCTTTTTGAGGGTGACCATATGGGTTTTTTTCGACCAGTCGGGGTTGCCCAGGGTCAGGTCCTCGGCAATCACGTGAGGCCACGGTACCCAGGCGCGCCAACCGCCCTCATCGGGCTCACGCGCCCATACCACCGCCAGGTTGCCGTTGATGGCAAACGGTCGATGCAGCTCCTCGGAAACCTTGGCATTGAGTGGCGGCTTGATGCGGTTCCAGTCAAAGAACACCAGGACCAATACCACCACGGCGATTAACAGTACGAAGCTGGCGCAGCTCCAAGCGACGATTTTACGAGTGCGCGTCATTGCACATAACTCCTGAATACGACTGGCTGGGTGACAGCCTTTAAGGACAGCTTATAGAACTACGACTGGCAAACCCTACGGGGGTTTAACCCAATCCTGGATTTGCCGGGAAAAACCTCAATTTCTGACCAGCTCGACAGATTCCCCCTACGAAGGCGCACCATTGTTACCCATGCGCGTGTCGAAAATACCCACACCGGTGCAAAACCGCGTGCTTGAGAGGCCCGTTCTAGAGCCCCCGCCAAGAACAATCAATTCCGTTGATTATTACCATTGTGTTTATGAACTTTTATATCGACTTATCGAGAGTAGCATTAGCCCTGTACCCACTTTATCGCCCTCCCAAGGAGCAACCCATCATGAAACGCCAAGTACTCGCTACCGTCCTGTTATCCATCCTGGCTTCCAGCGCCTTTGCCCTGCCAGCTGCCGAACAGGTCACTCCACAAGTCAAAGCCGACGCCGTTCACTTCAACCAGACGTTGGCCCGCAGCGGTTCGCAAGAAGACGAGAACCGTGACTACGCCAAAGGCGCTGTTGCTGAAAACGGTTCGGAACACGCCAACAAACGCGCTTACACCGAAGGCCTGACCGAAAATGGTCGCAACCGCCTCGAACAAAAAGGCTTGGTTGAAGGCGGTGCTGACCGCCTGCAGGAACGTAACGCTGTTGCCGAAGGCGGTCGTGATCGCCTGGAACAGAAAGGTTTGGTTGAAGGCGGCGCTGAACAAGCCAACGAACGCGCCTACACCGAAGGTGTTGCCGAAGGCGGTGCAGACCGTCTGCAAGAACTGCATCAAGCACAGAGCTAACCCCGTGGTGGCCCAGAAAAAAGCCCGATCAGTCGATCGGGCTTTTGACATTTTGTAGGCCCTGCTTGTAGACCCTGACACGCCCGCCCTCCCCGCCAAGTTCGACGCCAGCGAAGCTGTTTTGCTAGAGTGCGTCGCTGTACTTGCCGACAAAGCCCGCCCGCCCATGCTGCCCCGCGCCGAACAGAAGCAACAGACCCGCCTCGCCCTGATGGACGCAGCCCGCCATCTGATGGAGTGCGGCCGTGGGTTTGGCAGCCTGAGCCTGCGCGAAGTGGCGAAGACGGCCGGCATCGTGCCCACCGGTTTTTATCGTCATTTTGCCGACATGGACCAACTTGGACTCGTGCTGGTGAGTGAAGTGGGCCAAACCTTCCGCGCCACGATCCGCCTGGTGCGCCACAACGAATTCGTGATGGGCGGCATTATCGATGCCTCCGTGCGGATCTTTCTCGATGTGGTCTCGGCCAACCGTTCGCAATTCCTGTTCCTGGCCCGCGAGCAATACGGTGGCTGCCTGGCCGTGCGCCAAGCGATTGGTGCATTGCGCGAAGACATCACCCGTGATTTGGCTGCCGACCTGACGCTGATGCCCAAACTGCAGCATCTGGATCCAGAAGGCCTGCACGTGATGGCCGACTTGATCGTCAAGAGCGTGTTCGCCACCCTCCCCGACATCATCGACCCACCCGCCCAGGCGCTGCCGGACCACCTCACGCCCCAGGCGAAAATCACCCAGCAATTGCGCTTCATCTTTATTGGCTTGAAGCACTGGCAAGGGCTGGGCAGCACTGAATAAGGCGTTCACCCCGACGAGTGAAAACGCTTGGCGGTGGTGTAGTTTTTGTTCCAGTAGGTGTTGCTCAAGGAATCGATACGGACGTTCTTGCCTGTGCGTGGCGAATGGATAAATTTGCCCTCGCCTACATAAAGGCCCACGTGGCCGACCTGGCCGCGCCCATTCCCCTTGAAAAATACCGCATCGCCGGGCTCCAGTGCGTTGCGTTTGATGGTGGCGGCAGTCGACCGCTGCATGGCCGTCGTGGTGCGCGGTAGTTGGATATTGGCTTGGGTCTTGAACAGATAGACCAGGAAACTGCTGCAATCGAAGCCCTGATCCGCCGAGGTGCCGCCCCACTTGTAAGGCGTACCCAGCAGTTCATGGGCGCGGTCAACCACATCATCGATAGACGCTTGCTTCAGTGAAGCCGTGAACGAGGGATGGGAGGTCAGATTGGCGGAAGCCGATGAAAGAGTGAAAGACAAACCCACGATAACCAGGCAACAAAATGACTTGAACATGATGGACGTCGCAGTGAATTAAACACGGCGCACAGCCTAATGTTCTCGCAGGTAAGCTGATGGACGCCGATTCCGCATACCCTGTAGGGAAAATCCGAAAATGCCCATCGCGCGTGCAACCATCAATAATTCGCACCAATTTGGCGCACTCAAAGAATCTCCTCTCGCCCTATTTAGTGGCGTCAACGTACTGCCTACAGGCAATTCCTACTTCCCCTTGAGATTGGCAAGCCGATTGCTCTAGGTGTTTCATCGCTCATAGCTGGAAGCTTCCCGATGCTGGTGATCCACCGCAGAATCGCCCCTCAAGCCCTCTGGGCCGCCGAGCTGCTGCTGAATTTCGAAGCACGCAGCAAAAGCCGCCTGCGCTGTTTCAGTGCCGACGGTGAAGACGTCGGCCTTTTCCTGGAGCGTGGCCAGCCACCGCTGCACGATGGCGAATTCCTACAGGCTGAAGACGGACGCGTCGTACGTGTGTGTGCTCGGCCTGAACAACTGCTGCACGTGACCTGCAGCAATGCGTTTGAACTCACCCGTGCGGCGTATCACCTGGGCAATCGCCACGTGGCGTTGCAAGTGGGAGACGGCTGGTTGCGCCTGCTTGATGACTATGTGCTCAAGGCCATGCTCGAACAGTTGGGTGCGCAGACTGAAACCATCGAGGCGCCGTTCCAGCCGGAGCATGGCGCCTATGGCGGCGGCCATCATCATTCGCGCCATGGCGACGAAGATTTCAACTACCCCCCCAAGCTGCACCAGTTCGGCGTACGTCTATGAACCCAGCCTGGGCGCTGCTGCGTCTGGCCAGTCCGCAATTGCCGATTGGCGGCTACAGCTATTCCCAGGGCCTGGAAATGGCGGTGGAGAACGGCCGTGTCGCTGACGCGGCCAGTGCGCGACGCTGGATCAGCGACCAGTTGCTGCTCAACCTCGCGCGCTTCGAAGCCCCGCTGCTGCTCGCCCATTGCCAAGCCGCGCTGGAAGCGGATTGGCCACGCCTGGCGCAGCTGTGTGAAGAACACCGCGCCAGCCGCGAGACCCGCGAGCTGTATCAGGAGAGCCGGCAGATGGGCTACTCGCTGCAACAACTGCTCAATGGCCTGCCGGAACTGGACGACGCCGCGCGACGTTTTCTCGAACAACACACCGAGCCGCACCTGGCCTTGGGCTGGGCCCTCGCCGCCCGTGCCTGGCGCATCAGCCCCGCCGACGCACTCGCCGCCTGGCTGTGGAGCTGGCTGGAAAACCAATTGGCCGTGCTGATGAAAACCCTGCCGTTGGGCCAGCAAGCCGCCCAACGCCTGACCAGCGAATTGCTGCCGCTGTTGCAACAAGCCCAGCAGGACGCCAGCCGCATCGACCCCAACCCTCTCGGCAGCGCCGCCTTTGGCCTGTCCCTGGCGTGCATGGCCCACGAGCGCCAGTACAGCCGCCTGTTCCGTTCCTAGGAGAACACACTCATGAACACACAACCTTTGCGCGTCGGCATCGGCGGCCCGGTAGGCTCCGGCAAGACCGCCCTGACCCTGGCCCTGTGCCTCGCACTGCGCGATCGCTACAACCTGGCCGTGGTCACCAACGACATCTATACCCGCGAAGACGCCGACTTCCTGGTACGCAACCAGGCCCTGGCACCGGAGCGCATCATCGGCGTGGAGACCGGCGGCTGCCCGCACACCGCGATTCGTGAAGACGCCTCGATCAACCTGGAGGCGGTCGACCAACTCAACCGTCGCTTCCCCGGCCTGGACCTGATCCTGGTGGAGTCCGGCGGTGACAACCTCTCGGCCACCTTCAGCCCGGAGCTGTCCGACCTGACCATCTACGTGATCGATGTGTCTGCCGGCGACAAGCTGCCACGCAAGGGCGGGCCCGGCATCTGCAAATCCGACCTGTTGGTGATCAATAAGATCGACCTGGCACCGCTGGTCGGCGCGTCGCTGGAGCTGATGAACAGCGATACCCAGCGCATGCGCAACGGTAAACCCTTTGTGTTCAGCAACCAGAAAACCGGTGTCGGCCTGGAGGAGATCGTCGCCTTCATCGAACGCCAAGGCCTGCTGACCGCCGCCTGATCAACCCATAAGGAACCTGTCCATGAGCCTCAAAAAACTCCTCGCAGCGGCCGCCCTGCTGCTGGCCCCCGCCCTGGCCTTTGCTCACCCGGGCCACGGCGACAACGGCCTGGTGGCCGGTATCAGCCATCCCCTGAGCGGTATCGACCACTTGCTGGCCATGGTGGCGGTCGGCTTGTGGGCCGCCCAACAAAAAGGCGCGGCGCGCTGGGCACTGCCGTGCACCTTTGTCGGCACCATGCTGATCGGCGGCGTGCTGGGTTTTGAAGGCTTGGCGTTGCCGGCGCTGGAAAGCGGGATTGCGGCGTCGGTGCTGGCCCTGGGCCTGGCGGTAGCGCTGGCGGTGCGTCCGCCGCTGTTTATGGCGGTGGGTGCGACGGCCTTGTTCGCGTTGTTCCACGGCGTGGCGCATGGTTTGGAGCTGCCGGACATGTCCAGCCCTTGGGCGTATGCAGCCGGGTTTGTCGGTGCAACGGCAGTGCTGCACGCGGCCGGTTATGCGGTGGTGCGCTTTCTGCCGGCGGCAGCGGCGCCGTTGGTGCGGATTGCCGGGGCGGCTTCGGCGGCGACTGGGGTTTGGTTGCTCGCTGGCTGATTTGCAGCGCTGCTGAAGGCTCCTTCGCGAGCAAGCCCGCTCCCACAGTTGACCGAGTACATCCTTGAAATACGGTCCAGATGTGGGAGGGGGCTTGCCTCCGATAGCGGTAGACCAGACACCACCGAACCCAAGCCTGCTACCATGCGCGCCTACACCCCTGCCGTGACGACGCCAGCCAATGCCCAGCGCTTTCCAACCCTCCTTGAACACCCTGCTAACGCACTTCCACCGCCTGATCGTGCCGCTCTGGCAAGGCCCCGGCTGGAATGCCGACTTGGCATTGCCCTATGAGGCGCTGGACGCCGATCACCAGCCACTGCCCCCACAACGCTACCGCGCCATGGCCTGCGCCCGGCAGTTGTACCTGTTCGCCAGCCTGATCGGCGAGCCCGATGCGGCGTTTGCCGAAGAACGCGCCGCGGCGTTGTTCCGCTCTCTGCAACGGCACTTCCACGACGCCGAGCACGGCGGCTGGTTCTACAGCATCGACCCGGCCGGCCAGCCGCTGGACAAGCGCAAAGACCTCTACACCCACGCGTTCATCATCTTTGCCTGTGCCCACTACTGGGCCAAGGTGCGCGAACCGCTGGTGGAGTCGGTGCTCAATGCTGCCTTGGAAGTCGTCGCCGAGCGGTTTTCCACCGGCGACGGTCTTTACGAAGCCGTGCTGGAACGCAATTGGTCGTCCCTCAATTCCGGCCCGTTGCAGAATCCCTTGATGCATTTGGCCGAAGGCTTCCTCGCCACCCTCGCCGTGCGTGAAGACCCCCAGGTGCAGGCAGCCCTGTTGGCGTTGGCGACGGCCATGCAGCAGCGCTTCATCGACCGCCAGCACGGCGTGATGATGGAAAAACCGCTGGGCGCGGTGGATAACTGGTTCGAGCCGGGGCACCAGTTCGAGTGGTTCTTCTTGCTGGAGTCTTCGGCGGTACTGCGCGGTACGCCGCTGCATGCTTCGCTGACACGGGCCTTCGCCTACGCAGAGCTTAAGGGTGTGGATAACACCAGCGGTGCGGTCAGCGGCATGCTGGCACTGGACGGCACGATGCGCGACGGCACCCAACGCATCTGGGCCCAGGCCGAGTACCTGCGGGCACTGACCTTGCGGCCGAACAGCGAAGCGGTGCTGCAACGCCAATTGCTGGCGCTGCAACAACGTTTCCTGCACGCCAAAGGCTGGCATGAATGCCTGGATGCCCAGGGAGCGGTAAGCCGGTGGGATATGCCTTCCACCACGCCGTATCACTTGGCAACCTGTTACCAGGGCCTTAAGCAATCCATTTGCGATCCCCGGTAAAGCTGATCGTCAGCCAGCGCGCCGCATCCGGCGTGCCAAGCCCTGTGGATATTTTTTCGCGCAGCTCGTCCAGGGTCGCGACGTTATCCACCGGGTAATCCGCCGGCAACACCACATGAATTTCGATAAACCGCGCCCGCCCGTGCTTTTGCACGTAGGACACGTAGTCGTCGAAACCATGCTTGGCCTGCGCCGCCTCCATCACTTCACGCACTTTGTCATCCAACTGGTCCGGGGCGATCCCCAGCACCTCGCGCAATGCCGGGCGCAGGATCTTGAACGCCGGCGCCAGCATGCTCAGGGCCAGCAGGATCAGGATCAACGGGTCGACATACACCGCCCACTCGCCATAGCCCTGGGACTTGAGCAACAGCGCCGCCAGGAAGCTGATCAGCAAACCCACCGACAGCATCGCGTCCACCAGCCAACTGATGTTGTCGAACTGGATCAGCGATGATTTCAGCGTGCGATTGCGGTAGCGCACGTAAAAGAAGTAGGCAAACTCGACGACGGTAAACACCGCCGCATAAATGATCACCAGCCCCAACTCGATCTCGCGTCCGCCATTGATAATGCCGAACACACCGTTGAGAAATGCATAGATGGCGATCAGTAGCAGGAAACTGCCTTCGATCAGCAGCACCATCGGCTCCAGGTGCCAATAGCCGAACTGGAAGCGCTCGTTGCTTTTCTTGGCGATCAGCTTGGCTGTGATCAGCATCAACACCTTGATGGCGGTGGCGATCAGCGAGAAAAAGCCGTCGAACAGAATCGATTGGGCGCCGGATACCACACCCGTGACAATCCCGGCGATCGCCACGGCGAACATCAGGATGGTCGATTGTTTGAGCAGTGCCTGCTCACCTCGGTTACTCACATTTCCTCCTGTCAAAACCTTTGTGGTGAGCGTGCTTGCCCCGCGCTGGGCTGCAAAGCAGCCCCATAAGATCGCCGTATTTCTTTCAGGCAGATCTATGTCGCTGGTTTTAGGGCCGCTGCGCAGCCCAGCGCGGGGCAAGCCCGCTCACCACAACAACCCGCTCACCCCCGAAAGGTATTTCAGCTTTTGGCTCCGCGCTCAATCGCAAACCCAGCCCACGTCTGGCTCACCGGCATCAGCTCCAACCGGTTGATATTCACATGTGCCGGTGTGTTCATGACCCAGAAGATCGTGTCCGCAATATCCTGCGGCTGAATCGGCTCGGCACCCGCATAGGTCGCGTCATACCGTGCCTGGTCGCCACCGAAGCGCACCAGCGAGAACTCGCTCTCGCACAGGCCTGGCTCGATGTTGGTGACGCGCACGCCGGTACCTTGCAGGTCGCAGCGCAGGTTCAGCGAGAACTGCTTCACGAACGCTTTGGAGCCGCCATACACGTGGCTGCCTGGGTACGGGTAGCTGCCGGCGATGGAGCCCAGGTTGATGATCCCGGCGCCACGGCCGTGCGCAATCAGGCGCGGCAGCAGCAGGCTGGTGGTGGTCAGCAGGCCCTTGATGTTGGTGTCGACCATGGTTTCCCAATCGTCGAGGCTGCACTTGGGTGCAGGGTCAGTGCCCACGGCCAGGCCGGCGTTGTTGATCAGCCCACGCAACGTGGCGAACGAGGGCGGCAGTTTGGCGATGGCGTCTTCCATGCCCTTGCGGTCACGCACATCCACGACCAGGCCATGCACTTCGGTCTGCTTGGAAAGCTCTTCGACCAGCGCATTCAGGCGGTCGGCGCGACGGCCAGTGAGCACCAGTTTCCAGCCGGCGTCGGCAAAGCGACGGGCGCAGGCTTCGCCGAAGCCTGAGGTTGCGCCAGTAATAAACAGCGTGTCGGACATGGTGTTCTCCTTGCGGGCATCGGGAAAAAAATCAGCCAGCAGAATGCCTTTACGCGGCGCTTGCGGCAACCGCTACGCACACCCGTCCATGCCCAGCTGATCATTTTTTAATCGGCCCGAGCAACGCCATATGAACCGTGGCTTGCAGCCATATGCGCGCAGGTTATCCACAACTGCGCCCACAGTCTTTGGGGGCAAGTGCAAAAAGCCTCAGGCCTCTATACACAAGGCCTACAGGCGGTTTTAGAAAGTTTTTTGCTTGACCTCGGCCGGAGCGTATGTAGGCCCATGGGCAGGGGGAAATTCCAGACGATGGCTCCAGGCCAGTCATTCCGGCCTCTGCGGCCGTCTTTCCAGAGTTTAGTCACAGACTTATCCACAGGATGAACAGACTTTTTCCGGTCACATACCTGTGTCTTTAAACAGGTTGACAAACCCCTCGATCGGTCGCAAAAAAGCCACTGATCAAAAAACAACCACAAGTCTGAAAGCCACGGTTTTAAAGGCGTTCAGCCAGCTACTCCCACGTTACCCACAGCCGGTTCCACAGTGGATGGGGACAAGTCAAAACTGTGACAAAACAGGGATTTGCGGCGGCTATATGTCGCGCTTTGGAGGCGGGCTGGATTTGTTTTCCACAATTTGGTGGAGCGCGTGTGGACACCCTAAAAACAAATCTGGATCTGCTCAATGTGGGAGGGGCACCGCCCCTCCCACAGGGTTCCTGCATTATGAGTTAGATCAGTGACCGCCGAGGTAGGCGTTGCGCACTTCCTCGTTCACCAGCAATTCCTTACCGGTACCGGTCAGGCGAATCTCGCCATTGACCATCACATAAGCCCGGTCCGACAGGCGCAGCGCATGGTTGGCGTTCTGCTCCACCAGGAAGATGGTCATCCCGGTGGACGCCAGCTCACGCAGTGTGGAAAAGATCTGCTTCACCACAATCGGCGCCAGCCCCAGGCTCGGCTCGTCGAGCAGCAACAGCTTCGGCCGGCTCATCAGCGCACGGGCGATGGCGAGCATTTGCTGTTCGCCGCCGGACATGGTCATGGCACGCTGGTTACGCCGCTCCTTGAGCCGTGGAAACAGCTCGAACATGCGCTGCATGTCTTCCTGGGCAAACTTGTCGCCAATGGGGATGGTGCCCATCAGCAGGTTTTCCTCGACGGTCATGTCGGGGAACACCCGCCGCCCTTCCGGCGACTGCGCAATGCCGTTGGAGGCGATGTAGTGGGACGACTTGTGAGTAATGTCCACGCCGTTGTAGAGGATCTGCCCCGACTCGGCCCGTGGCTGGCCGAAGATCGACATCAGCAGCGTGGATTTGCCCGCGCCGTTGGAGCCGATCAGGCTGACGGTTTCGCCTTCGTTGATGTGCAGCGAGACTTTTTTCAGGGCCTGGATCGGGCCGTAGAACACGTCCAGGTCCTTCATTTCGAGGATAGGTCCGCTCATACCAGCTCCTCTTCGTCGGCGCCCAGGTAGGCAGCAATCACTTTCGGGTCGTTACGGATCGCGTCCGGCCCCCCTTCGGCGATCACGTTGCCGTGGTCGAGCACCACGATGTGGTCGGAAATACTCATCACCATGCCCATGTCGTGTTCGATCAGCACCACCGTGAGGTCGTGTTCGTCGCGCAGCAGGCGAATCATCGCGCTGAGGGCTTCGGTTTCCTGGGGGTTGAGGCCCGCAGCGGGTTCGTCCAGGCAGATGATCTGCGGCCGGGTGCACATGGCGCGGGCGATTTCCAGGCGACGCTGCTGGCCGTAGGAGAGCTCACCGGCCAGACGGTTGGCGCAGTCCACCAGGTCGACGACTTCCAGCCAGTAGAAGGCGTGGTCAAGGGCGTCGCTTTCAGCCTTGCGGTAGCCCTTGGTGTTGAGGATACCCGCGAGCATATTGCGGTTGACCCACATGTGCTGGGCCACCAGCAGGTTTTCCAGCACCGACATTTCCTTGAACAGGCGAATGTTCTGGAAAGTCCGCGCCAGACCGGCACGATTGACCAGGTGGGTGCCGCCGAACATCTTGTAGTACACGCGGCTGAAAAAGCTTTTGGGTGACACGAAGTCGATGGCCTTGAAGCGCTCGCCCAACAGCTGGATCACGTTGGTCTGCTGGCCACGGATGTTGAGTTCGATCTTGCCGCCACTGGCTTTGTAGAAGCCGGTGAGGCAGTTGAACACCGTGGTCTTGCCGGCACCGTTAGGGCCGATCAGGGCGAAAATCGAGTTGCGTTCGACCTTGAGGCTCACATCGCTCAAGGCCTTGATGCCACCGAAGTGCATCATCAGGTGTTCCACGGAGAGCACGACTTCCTTGCTCATGGCGCCACTCCTTTACGTGGGGTCACACCGGTACGGCTGATGCGGATCAAGCCGCGCGGTCGCCAAATCATCATCACCACCATCAACACGCCAAACAGCAGCACGCGGTATTCGGAGAAGCTGCGCAGCAGTTCAGGCGCAACGGTCAGCACGAACGCCGCAATCACCACGCCCACCGTCGACCCCATGCCGCCCAGCACCACGATGGCCAGGATCAGCGCCGATTCGAAGAAGGTGAACGACGACGGGTTAACGAAGCCCTGGTAGCTGGCAAAGAACACACCGGCCAAACCGGCAGTCGATGCACCGATAGTGAATGCCGAGAGCTTGACCAGCACGTGGTTCAGGCCCATGGAACGGCAGGCGATCTCATCTTCGCGCAGGGCTTCCCAGGCGCGGCCGACCGGCATGCGGGTCAGGCGGTGCTTGATGTACAGCACGGCCAGCACCACCAGGAACAGCACGATGTAGATGAAGAGAAATTTGATGTTGGGGTTGTAGTCGATGCCGAAGAACTCATGGAAAGGAATCCCGCCATCCTTCGCGCGCTTGCCGAACTCCAGGCCGAGGAAGGTCGGTGACGGCACCGGCATGCCGTTTGGCCCACCGGTAAACGACAGCCAGTTGTTGAGCACCAGGCGGATGATTTCACCGAAGCCCAGGGTCACGATGGCCAAATAGTCACCGTGCATTCGCAACACCGGGAACCCGAGTATGCACCCCGCCAACGCTGCAGCGATGGCCGCCAGTGGCAGCACCGTCCAGAAGCCCAGGCCCAGGTATTGATAACCTAATGCCAGCCCGTAGGCGCCGATGGCGTAGAACGCCACGTACCCCAGGTCGAGCAAGCCGGCCAGGCCCACCACGATGTTCAGGCCCAGGCCGAGCAATACGTAGATCAGCCCGAGGATCACCACCGTCAGCAGGTACTTGTTGGCGAAGATCGGGAACACGATGGCGATCACGATCAGTGCCGGGATGATCCAGCGCAGTCGCGACTTGTAGTCCGGGGCGAGCACGTGCACGCCAGAGCCACTGCTCTCGAAGCCCTGCAGGATCTTCAGGCCCTTGGGGGTTTGCAGGAACAGGCTCATGGCAAAGCGGCCGACCATGACGATGGCCACCAGCAGGCCCACGCGGGCCGGTTCCAGGTTGAAGCCGTAGCCGTCGAGTACAACGCCGACGATCGGACCGAACACGATCAACGAAATCAGCCCGGCGAGGACCGTATCAACCACACTTTTCTTGATATCGATGGGTTTGGCAGCAGACATATTTACACCTTCGCCACGAGTGGGCGACCAAGCAGGCCCTGAGGACGGAAAATCAGAATCACCACCAGCAGGGAGAAACTGAACACGTCTTTGTAGTCAGAGTTGATCAACCCCGAGAACAACGACTCGGAGATACCGAGGATGATCCCGCCCAGCATTGCCCCAGGCAGGGAGCCGATGCCGCCGAGTACCGCCGCAGTAAACGCCTTGATGCCGATGATGAAGCCGGCATAGAAGTCGAAGGTGCCGTAGTTGAGGGTGATGAGCACGCCGGCCAATGCCGCCATGGCGGCACCGATGACGAACACGTAGGAGATCACCCGGTCGGTGTTGATGCCGAGGATCGAGGCCATCTTGCGGTCTTGCTGGGTTGCGCGGCACATACGGCCGAGCTTGGTGTACTTGATGATGTAAGTGAGCAACGCCATGCCGGCAAACGCCGCCACGAGGATGAACACCTTGGTGTACGTGAGCTGCACGAACCCGCTGCCGATATCGACACGCCAGGCCCCGGCCAGCAGGGTGGGAATACCTTGTTGTTTCGCGCCCTGGGCGATCTGCGCGTAGTTCTGAAGGATCAGGGAGATGCCGATGGCGCTGATCAGCGGAGCCAGGCGGGTGGAATTACGCAGTGGTTTGTAGGCGACACGCTCGATGACCCAACCGTAGACGCCAGTGACGACGACAGTGAAGACCAAAGTGCCAAGAATGAGTAGCGGGAAGGATTCGATGCCGAAGTAAGCCAGCAGTGCCAGACTGATCGCCGCGAGGTAAGCGGAAATCATATAAACCTCGCCGTGGGCGAAGTTGATCATGCCAATGATGCCATAGACCATTGTGTAGCCGATGGCGATCAGGCCATAGACCGACCCGAGGGTCAGGCCGTTGACCAGTTGCTGCAGGAAAATACCATCCATAACGCAATCTCACGCGGTGAGCACCTGCACACCGGTGGGTGTGCGGCGCTTCTGGAGGAAAACAGAGGTTTGCTCCTGTCGGAGCACGCTTGTGTGGCGAGGGAGCTTGCTCCCGCTGGGCTGCGAAGCAGCCCCAAACTGGGCGATCGAGATACACCAGGTGTAACTCGTTGAATGGTTTGGGAGTGCTACGCACTCCAGCGGGAGCAAGCTCCCTCGCCACAGCAAGCCCGCTCCTACAAGGGATCAGGCGTTCTGCTTACTTCTGTTTTTCCAACTGGTGGTATTTGCCGTCTTTATCCCACTGGTAAACCACGTAGTCGGAGACTTTCAGGTCGCCCTTGGCATCCCACGTCTTCTCGCCCATGACGGTTTTCACCGGGTGAGCCTTGAGCCACTTGGCGGCGTCTTCGCCTTTATTGGATTTGGCACCGTTGAAGCCGGCGGCCAGGGCCTGGACCGAGGCGTAGGCGTAAAGGGTGTAGCCTTCCGGCTCGTAGCCAGCCTTACGGAAGTCATCAACGACCGCCTTGCTGTCTGGCAACAGGCGTGGGTCGGCACCGAAGGTCATGTAGACGCCATCGACGTACTGGTTGCCACCGGCGGTTTTCGCCAGTTCGTCGGTCACTACGCCGTCGTCGGACATGAATGCGGCTTTGAGGCCGGCTTCACGGATCTGGCGAACCAGTGGGCCGGCTTCAGGGTGCAGGCCGCCGAAGTAGACGACGTCGGCACCAATGGAGCGGATCTTGGTGACCAGGGCGCTGAAGTCTTTCTCGCCACGGGTCAGGCCTTCTTCCAGCACCGGCTTGACGCCGCGCTTGGTCAACTGGGCAGCAGTGGCGTCGGCCAGGCCTTTGCCGTAGGTGTCCTTGTCGTTGATCACCGCGACTTTCTTGCCCTTCAGCACGTCGACGATGTAATCGCCGGCGACAATGCCTTGCTGGTCGTCGCGGCCGCACATGCGGAACATGGCGCCCAGGCCGCGCTCGGTCACTTGTGGGTTGGTGGAACCTGGGGTGATCGCGATGATGCCCGCTTCGTCATACACCTCGGACGCCGGAATGGTGTTAGAGGAGCAGAAGTGCCCGACCACGCCGATCACTTTGTCCTGGTCCGCCAGGCGGTTGGCCACGGCCACGGCCTGCTTGGGTTCGCAGGCATCATCGCCGGCAACCAGCACGATTTTCTCGCCGTTGATACCGCCGGCCTTGTTGATCACATCGGCTGCCGCCTGGGCACCCTTCATGTACTGCTCACCGAAAGCGGCGTTGGCACCGGTCATCGGCCCCGCAACGCCAATCTTCACATCAGCTTGAACAAACGTAGAAACACCCAGCGCCGCAGCAACGGCGAGGGCCAGAAAACCTTTCTTGTAAAACGTCTGGGACATGAGTGGTGCTCCGATATTTTTGATTTTTGGCACGACAACTTGCGTTCAAACTTTTCACTGAAAGCCCAGAGCAAAGCGCGTGCCATTAGGTTTTTATTCTTCAAAAAGACACGGTGTCATTGTTATTGCAGGCGTTTCGGCGCCTTTTGCCAGGACGTGCAACCGCCTGGCACACGGAGGTGCAACCAATGACTGCAAAAAGTACAACCCTGGAAGGTGGCACCTGCAACCAGAGGGATAAACGACAGCTCCTGCAGCTGTAACAGCATGCGTAACGGAACTGCACATTTACAGTGCGTGATTGCTACGACTTGCACCAATACAGATTAGTAGGCTGCTAAGAAAATGCAGGCTTTTGAGCGGTATTTCGTTGATCAGATCACGATCCTCAGGCATTGCCCGGCGTGATACAGCGAAAACCCAGCTTCATATAGACAGCTACGCAGGCCTACGCCGGCCAACGGTTGCATCGGCGTGAATGGGATCGGCAGAGCCTGGGGATTCTGGTGACACACATAGTCGGCAAACGCCTTGCCGACCACGCTGCCAGTGGTCACGCCGCGCCCGTTATAACCGGTGACCGCCAACAGTCCCGGAGCGGGTTCGAACAGGCGCATCAAGTGATCCGGGGTGAAGGCGATACAACCGGTCCAGGTGAACTCCCACTGCACCGATTTGAGGTACGGGAAGTAATGCCGCTGCACCCGATCAGCCCACGCCTTGAGGAACCAAGCGGGTTTCTGGTTGCCGTTGCCCAAGCTGCCGAGCAACAGGCGGCCATCGGCATCGCGGCGGATGCTGCTCAAGACCTGGCGTGTGTCCCAAGAGCCTTGGCCGCCCGGGAGGATTTGCCTGGCGGCGTCGTCGGTCAGCGGGGCCGACGCGACCTGATAGTAATAGCCGGGGAAGAAATTACGCCGCAGCTCGGTCCATTCGCCTTCGGTGTAGGCGTTGGATGCAATCACCACCTGTGCAGCCTGCACTGAACCTTGCGCGGTTTGCACCGACCACTGCGCACCCTGGCGCTCAAGTTGGGTGACGGGAGAATGGTCGAACAGCTGCCCGCCCAGGTCGACTGCCGCGTTGGCCAAACCACTGGTGTAAGCCATCGGATTCAAGGTGCCGGCACGTCTATCCAGCAAGGCAGCGGCGATTTTGCGCGTGCCCGTAGCGTCCTCGCAGGCCTGGCCGGTGAGTAATTCCACCGGTGCGCCACGACGCTTCCATTGTTGTTCACGGCTGCGCAAATCTGCCTCGCCACGGGCGTTGTGCGCCATGTGCAAGGTGCCCTCGCGGCGCAATTGGCAATCAATGTTGTACTTGTCGATCAGGCTGAACACCAGCGACGGCGCCGCGCCCAACATCCGGTTGAGCTGACTGCCCACCGCCTCGCCGAAACCGGCTTCGATCTCGTCCGGCGGGATCCACATCCCCGCATTCACCAGCCCCACATTGCGGCCCGAACCGCCGTGGCCGGTACGATGGGCCTCCAGCACGGCAACGCTTTTACCCTGTTCCAACAAATGAATGGCCGCCGACAGGCCGGTGATGCCGGCACCAATCACGCACACATCGACCTTGACCTCGCCGCTGAGCGCAGCGCGATCCGGCCGGCCTGGGGTGAGGTGTTCCCACAAACATGTTTCGCGCAGTGCCATTGCCAGACTCCGATGAGACCTAACAAACAACGAGTGTTCTGAATTGCTAACCCAATCCAATGTGGGAGGGGGCTTGCCCCCGATGGCGGTGTGTCAGTCGACAGATGTACATCTGATCCACCGCGATCGGGGGCAAGCCCCCTCCCACATTTTCAACCGCGTTTCGACAGCGGCTTAGTCGAAAGTGATGCCCTGCGCCAGCGGTAACTCCAGCGAGTAGTTCACGGTATTGGTCTGGCGACGCATGTACCCGCGCCACGCATCCGAACCCGACTCACGTCCGCCACCGGTCTCTTTCTCACCGCCAAACGCGCCGCCGATTTCCGCGCCACTCGGGCCGATGTTGACGTTGGCGATGCCGCAGTCGCTGCCGACCGCCGACATGAATTGCTCGGCTTCACGCACGTCGGTGGTGAAGATGCACGACGACAAGCCTTGCGGCACGGCATTGTTCAGGCGCAGGGCTTCGGCGAAGTCGCTGTAGCCCACCACATAGAGAATCGGGGCGAAGGTTTCGGTGCACACCACATCGCTTTGCTCGGGCATTTCCACAATCGCCGGCGACACGTAGTAGGCGTTGGGGAACTTGTCTTCCAGCTGACGCTTGCCACCGAACACCTTGCCGCCTTCGCTCAGGGCTTGCTCCAGGGCGTCCTGCATAGTGTCGAAACCATGCTTGTCGATCAGCGGGCCGATCAGGTTGCCTTCCAGCGGGTGGCCGATGCGTACTTTGGAATAGGCTGCCTTGAGACGCGTGACGATTTCTTCTTTGACCGACGCGTGGGCGATCAGGCGGCGCAAGGTGGTGCAACGCTGGCCGGCGGTGCCGACGGCGCTGAACAGGATCGCCCGTACGGCCATGTCCAGGTCGGCGCTTGGGCCGAGGATCATCGCGTTGTTGCCGCCCAGCTCAAGAATGCTGCGGGCAAAACGTGCGGCGACCTTCGGCGCCACTTCACGGCCCATGCGCGTGCTGCCGGTGGCGCTGATCAGGGCGACGCGCGGGTCATCCACCAGCGCGGCACCCGCGTCGCGGCCGCCGATGATCACTTGGCTCAGGTACTCGGGGGCGCCGTCGAATTGCTTCAACACGCGCTCGAACAGCGCCTGGCAGGCCAGGGCGGTGAGCGGGGTCTTTTCCGACGGTTTCCAGATCACCGCGTTGCCGCACACCAGGGCCAGGGTGGTGTTCCACGCCCACACGGCCACCGGGAAGTTGAAGGCGCTGATCACGCCGACCACACCCAGCGGGTGCCAGGTTTCACGCATGTGGTGGCCCGGACGCTCGGAGGCGATGGTCAAACCGTACAACTGGCGCGACAGGCCGACGGCGAAGTCGCAGATGTCGATCATTTCCTGCACTTCACCCAGGCCTTCCTGGGTGATCTTGCCGGCTTCCCAGGACACCAGCTCGCCCAGGTCGGCCTTGTATTCACGCAGTACATCGCCAAATTGACGTATCAATTCGCCACGGCGCGGTGCCGGCACTTTGCGCCAGGCTTCGAATGCATGCTCGGCGCGACTGACCTGTTGCTCCACCTCGGCCGCGCCCTCCCAGTCCACGGCGCCGATGCGACTGCCATCAATCGGCGAATGCACAGGCTGTTTGCCCGACTGGTACAGCGCCGGGTTTACCCCGAGACGATCAAGCAATGCGGCAACCATGGGTCACTCCTTCAATCTGCAAACAAAAAATTGCGCCGCGGCCCGCACGGCGATCCAGGCCTTATTTGTAGCTGGCCCAAGACTTGCCAACAAACGACGATTAGGCGAGATATCATTCCGTTTATTCATGCAAAGAATAAAAAGAGGTGTGCCGTGCTGAACAAAAGACATTTGCCCTCGATCACTGCCCTGCAGTGTTTCGAAGCCGCGACCCGCCACCTCAGCTTTACCCGCGCCGCCGAGGAGCTGAACCTCACGCAAAGCGCGGTGAGCAAGCAGGTGGCGCAGTTGGAAGAACTGCTGCAACACCTGCTGTTTCGTCGGGTGCGCCGCCGCTTGCAGATGACCCCGGCAGGCGACCTGTACCTGGTGGAGGTGCGCAAGATCCTTACGCAGGTGGAGATGTCCACCCACTATTTGCGCTCCTATGGCGGCGAGACCGAAGTGTTGCGCGTCTCCACGCCCTACACCTTCGGCGCGCGCTGGCTGGTGCCGCGCCTCAAGGGCTGGCGGCTGCGTCATCCGCAGATCCATCTGGACCTGTGCAACGAGCAGGACGCGGACGACCTGCTGCAAGGCAAGGCCGATATGGCCTTCTACTTCGGCCAGGGCTCACGCCCCGGCACCGAGAGCCTGAAACTCTTCAGCGAGGAGCTGGTGCCGGTGTGCGCGCCGGAGAGCTTGCCGGCCCAGCCGTTCACCGATCCCACGCAACTGAGCGACCTGGTGCTGCTGCAAAACGCCTCGCGGCCACAGGGCTGGCATGATTGGTTCGCCAGCCAGGGCTTCCACACCGAGCACAGCTATCACGGGCCGCGTTTCGACACCTTCTATATGTGCATTCGGGCCGCGCAGGTAGGGTGTGGTGTCGCGCTGCTGCCGCGGTTTCTGGTGGAGGAGGAATTGGCCGACGGTAAGTTGGTGATTCCTTGGCAGCATGCGATGCCGAGTCAGGACGCGTATTACCTGGCCTACCCGGAGCATTCGGCGGAAGTGCCCAAGGTGCGGGATTTTGTGAAGTGGATGATGGAGCAAGTTATTTAGTGCCTGGAATACCGCTATCGGGAGCAAGCTCCCTCCCACATTTGAATGCATCCACAAATCAAAATGTGTGAACCCGGTCAAGTGTGGGAGGGGGCTTGCCCCCGATGGCGTCAGAGGCTTCAAAGAAAAAATCACTGGCAAAACCCTACAGGTCTATGCGCCACTAGCCCCTTCATTAATTGTGCGTAAAGGTCGGCACCCATCGCCGACCTGTCTGGAGATTCCCGTTATGAGCGAGAGTGTGTTTGCCGATCGCATCGTGCAGAACTTGCTCGACACCGACTTCTACAAGCTGACCATGATGCAGGCGGTGCTGCACAACTACCCCAACGTGGAAGTTGAATGGGAGTTTCGTTGCCGCAACAGCGAAGACCTGCGCCCGTACCTGGCGGAGATCCGTTACCAGATCGAACGCCTCGCCGAGCTGAGCCTGAGCCCGGATCAATTGGGCTTCCTGGAGCGCATCAGCTTCATGAAGCCGGACTTCCTGCGGTTCCTCGGGCTGTTCCGCTTCAACTTGCGTTATGTGCAGACCGGCATCGAGAACGGCGAGCTGTTCATCCGCCTGCGCGGGCCGTGGCTGCATGTCATCCTGTTTGAAGTGCCGATGCTGGCCATCGTCAGCGAAGTGCGCAACCGCTACCGCTACCAGACCGTGATCCTCGAACAGGCCCGCGAACAGCTGTACCGCAAGTTCGACTGGCTGACCGCCAACGCCAGCAGCGACGAGCTGTCCGAGCTGCAAGTGGCCGACTTCGGCACGCGCCGACGCTTCTCGTACCGGGTGCAGGAAGAGGTGGTCAGCGTGCTCAAGCATGACTTCCCTGGGCGCTTTGTCGGCACCAGCAACGTGCACCTGGCCCGCGAGTTCGATATGAAGCCGCTGGGTACCATGGCCCACGAATGGATCATGGCCCACCAGCAGCTCGGCCCGCGCCTGATCGACAGCCAGATCGCCGCGCTGGACTGCTGGGTCCGCGAATACCGTGGCCTGCTGGGTATCGCCCTGACCGACTGCATTACCACCGACGCGTTCCTCGGCGACTTCGACCTGTACTTCGCCAAGCTTTTCGACGGCCTGCGCCATGACTCCGGCGACCCGGTGCAGTGGGCGGAAAAAGCCATCGCCCACTACCACAAGCTCGGCATCGAACCGATGAGCAAGACCCTGGTGTTCTCCGACAGCCTGTCGCTGCCCAAGGCCCTGGAAATATTCCGTGCGCTGCGCGGTCGGATCAATGTGAGCTTTGGCATCGGCACCAACCTGACCTGCGACATTCCAGGTGTCGAGCCGATGAGCATCGTGCTTAAAATGACCGCCTGCAATGGCCAGCCCGTCGCGAAGATCTCCGATGAAGCGGGCAAGACCCACTGCACCGACCCGAATTTCGTCGCCTATTTGCGTCATGTTTTCAAAGTACCTGCCATCTCTAGCAAGGAGTGAATCATGCAAGCCGTACAGCGTGAGATTGCTGAACAGCTCAAGGTCCAAGCGCCGTTTAACGACCAGGCCGCCCTTGAGGCCGAGGTTGCCCGCCGCGTGACCTTTATCCAGGATTGCCTGCGCAATTCCGGGCTCAAAACGTTGGTGCTGGGCATCAGTGGTGGCGTCGACTCCCTGACTGCCGGCCTGCTCGCCCAACGCGCGATGCAGGAACTGCGCGCCAGCACCGGTGATGAGGCCTACCGTTTTATCGCCGTGCGCCTGCCCTACGAAACCCAGTTCGATGAGCTCGACGCCCAGGCCTCGGTGGACTTTATCGAGCCCGACGAGCGTCACACCGTGAACATCGGCCCAGCGGTGAAAGCCCTGGCCAATGAAGTGGCGGCGTTCGAAGGCAAGGCGGCGGTGTCCCGCGATTTCGTGCTGGGCAACACCAAGGCGCGCATGCGCATGGTGGCGCAGTACACCATCGCGGGCGCGGCGGGTGGGCTGGTGATCGGTACCGACCATGCAGCGGAAGCGGTGATGGGTTTTTTCACCAAGTTCGGTGATGGGGCCTGCGATTTGGCCCCCTTGAGCGGGCTGGTGAAGAACCAGGTGCGTGCGATTGCACGGCACTTTGGGGCGCCGGAGTCGCTGGTGGAAAAGGTTCCGACGGCCGACCTGGAAGACTTGTCGCCGGGCAAGCCGGATGAAGCGTCCCATGGCGTGACCTACGCCGAGATCGATGCCTTTCTGCACGGTGAGCCGGTGCGTGAGGAAGCGTTCCAGATTATCTGCGAGACGTACCGCAAGACTGAGCACAAGCGGGTCATGCCGTTTGCGCCGTGAGGTGAACCAGATAGGCTGGTGTTGACTGTTATACCGCTATCGCAGGCAAGCCAGCTCCCACAGTTGACCGGCTTCCAGCATGAGAATGCGGTGGAATGTGGGAGCTGGCTTGCCTGCGATGAACGATGACGCGGTTCAACTGACCGCCCACAAAAAAGCGCCCTTCAGGGCGCTTTTTTTTCGACCGGCGTCGGCTTACTTAACGGTCACAGTGCCTTTCATCATCGAGATGTGGCCTGGGAACGAGCAGAAGAACGCATAGTCAGTCCCGGCGGCCAGCTTCGACACGTCGAAGGTCACCGAGTCTTTCTCGCCGGCACCGATGATTTTGGTGTGGGCGATGATGCGGTCGTCACCTGGCTTCAGGTAGTCCTTATCAATACCGGCAGCCATGCCATCGGTGGCCACCGGCTGCATGTTGGCCGCACTGGTCAGCACCCAGTTATGACCCATGACGTTTTTCGGCAAGTTGCCGGAGTGAGTCAGCTCGACGGTGAATGTCTTGCAGCTCTTGTCGATTTCAATGGCTTTGGTGTTGAAGGACATCTGGTCAGTGGAGTCGACGGTGACCTTGCACTCTGCAGCAAGCAACTGGCCGCTCGCCAGAGTCAGCAGGGAAACAGCAACGAGTTTGGCAAACATGTGAATCTCCAAGGCAGGGTTTAAACAATACGTCATGCGACAAGGGTGCCTGATACAGGCATAAATTCTTATGATCTGAATCAACAGATTGTATACAACTTTAGGCTATCAGACTGATCAACACAATCAACCAGCCAAAGTACTGCCACCTGCCTATGATCGGCCCATCACCCACTGGAGTCCGAGCCATGCACCTCAATCAACTGTTCAACGGCCTGTTGGCTGCCTACGCCTGCGGTAAGTGAAGGCCAAGCGCACCTTGAAGCTGCTACCATGTCGTCCCAAGGCAGCTGCGTGCCGCCACCCTCACCTTCGACCCTAGAGGATCGCCCATGGCCAAACCTAATTACTCCTTCGCCAAACGTCAGAGAGACTTGGCCAAGGAACAGAAGAAAGAGGAAAAACTGCAACGCAAGAAAGCCGCTGCAGATGAAGAAGCCGGCGCACTGAACCCGGATGCTGAGGGTGATGTTGAAGTAACGAACGACGCGACCGAAACACCAAAAGATCCGGCTGAATAATTTCCTTTGTGCTGAGCCGGCGCCTCCGGCTCGGCACAATCAACCGTTATTCCAGCGGCATCACCGTCACCCGCACTTCCGGGTCATGGTTCCCCCCTCCCAGAATCACCCCTCGCAACGGCGACACATCAGAGAAATCCCGGCCCCAGGCCAGGGTGATGTGCTCCAGTGCCGGTTGCACATTGTTTGTCGGATCAAAATCCACCCAGCCCGACACCGGGCAATACACCGACACCCATGCATGGGACGCATCGGCGCCGATCAGCCGTGGCTGGCCGGGCGGTGGCTGGGTGAGCAGGTAGCCGCTGATGTAGCGCGCCGCCAGCCCGCGCGAGCGCAGGCAGGCGAGCATCAGGTGGGCGAAGTCCTGGCACACACCGCGTCGTCGCTCCAGCACCTCTACCAGCGGCGTGGCGACCTGGGTGGCTTCGGCATCGAAGGTGAACTCGCTGAAGATTTTCTCCATCAGCGCCTGCACGCCCAGCAACAACGGTTTGCCCGGCGGGAAACAACTTTCTGAAAACTCGACGAAGGTTTTTTTCAGGTGCACGTAGGGCGATTCAAAACGGTAGCGGCAAGCCTCGATCAGCTCGGGGGACATGGCCTGGCTGCTGTAGGTGAGGCTATCGCGGGTCTGGTCCCAGGGCGGCGACTGCCGGAAATCCAATGCCGGCCGCGCCAGCACTTCCACGGTCAGCCCGGCGTTCACCAGCAATTCATCATGGGGTCGCTCAAAGGCCAGGCGCGTTATCGGGTTGCCGAACACATCCAGCTCATCGCGACGTGACGATGGCTGCGGGCTGATCTCCAACTGCTGCGAACTGCAGCGCTGCCAGGCGCACGGCCGAGGCCACAGGTGCGCCAACTGCTGGGCCAGGGACACGGCGCTGTCGTAGTGGTAATGGGTATCGTGGAAAATCTGGTAGCGCGCACTCATCACACCGACACCGTTTGCTGGCTGACATCATCCACATGGGCGAAATGGCGCAAGGCCAGGCGATCCGACACTTGCCCACTCTCATCGGCGACCGCTTGCAGCAGGTCCGCCAGGCCATCCAACGCGGCACGCACACTGGACTCGCCAAACAACGGGTTCTCCAGGCAGCCCAGGTCGAAACGCGCCAAACGTTCGATCAACGGGGCGAGACCGGTTTCCCGAGGCACGCCGAAATCATCGTTGAGCCGCCGCAGGGTGCGGCTCACCAGTTTCAATTGGAACAACACCGCATGGGGGTTCTGCTCGTCCAGCAGCAGCAGGTCGAGCACCGGGATCAACTGCGGCACGGCCAGGTAACGCGAGCGGTAGGTGATGCTGCTGTTGCCCAGCTCCAGCAACCACTCCAACCCCGCCTGATCAAACACCGCCACGCCACGCAAAAACGCCGCGAGGCTGCTGCTGAGGAATTGCAGGCGCTCGATGCGCCGGCCCATCATCAAGAAGCGCCAGCCTTCGTCGCGGGTCATGTCGTCCAGGGCAAACCCGGACAGCGCCGCCAGGGACATCACCAGGCGGTTGAGGAAATCCAGCAATTCGCCAAAGTCCGGGGTGTCGCTTTCCAGCTCCATGGCTTCGCGCTGCAGCTCTACCAAGGCCTGCCAGTTCTCCCTGGACAACTTGCCGCGCACCTGAGATGCCGCCCACTGCAAGCGTTGCAGGTTGGCGCGCAAGCTCGACGGCCAGTCGTCACCGAGCAGCGCAGCCAGCAGGCGTTCGGGCAACTCGCCCTCCTCCGGCAGCAGGCGCAGGTTTTCACCCAGCTCGACGGCCGCTTGCAAGGCCAACGGATCGTCGCCGTCCACATAGCGCGCCAGCACGATGCGCAACCAGCGCGCGCTGTCATCACAGCGCTCGCAGTAACGACCAAACCAGAACAGGTTTTCCACCACGCGGGACGGCAGATAAGGATCGCGGCGCACCAGGTCGTGGGCGCCGATCGCGCGCTGCGCGCGCCACTGCTCGCCACCGGCGGCGCGTTCACCCAGCACCCACGTGTCCTTGCTTGCCCCACCGCGCTGCATCGACACCACTTCGGCATCAGCCTCGGCGGCCACCCGCGTCAGGCCACCGGGCAGCACACGGTAACCCTCGGCGCTGGCCACGGCGTACACGCGCATGCCGATGGCGCGGTGCTGCAGGTGGTCATCCACGGTGTGCCATACCGGCGCCTGGGACAATTGCGCCAGTTCCTGGGCGACGTAGGCGTAAGGGCGCGCGCGCATGCGCTCGGCCAAGGCCTGGCGCTGTTCATCGTTCAGGTCACGGCCAAATACCGGGGCGAAACTTTGCGACGGAAACGCGGGCTTGATCAGCAGTTCCGGCAGTTTCTCCAGGGCTTCGGCGAGCACCGGTGCTTCACCGCACCACCACGTGGCGATAGACGGCAGGATCAGCGTTTCACCGAACAGGAATTCGTTGATCTTGGGTAAAAAGCCAAGCAAGCCCGGGGATTCCAGCACGCCACTGCCCAGGGCATTGGCCACCAGCACATTGCCTTGGCGCACGGCATCGAGCAGGCCAGGCACGCCGAGGGCCGAGTCGGTGCGCAGTTCCAGCGGGTCGCAGAAATCGTCATCCAGGCGGCGCATGATCGCGTGTACCCGGCGCAGGCCGCTGAGGGTTTTCAGGAACACGGTGCTGTCGCGCACGGTGAGATCGCCGCCTTCCACCAGCGGGTAGCCGAGTTGGCGCGCGAGGTAGAGGTGTTCGAAGTAGCTTTCGTTGAAACGGCCTGGCGTGAGCAGCACGATCAATGGCGGCTGGTCATCACTGGGCGCCTGGCGGGCCAGGGTTTCCTGAAGCGTGCGGAAAAAACCGGTGAGGTGCTGCACCTGCAGGTCACGGTACAGGTCCGGAAAGGCACGGGACACGATGGTGCGGTTTTCCAATGCATAGCCAGCACCCGACGGCGCCTGGGTACGGTCCGCGGTGACCCACCAACGGCCATCCGGGGTGCGCGCCAGGTCCACGGCGTACAGGTGCAGGAACGCACCGTCCGGCGGCTGGATGCCCTGGCATGGCCACAGGAAATTGTTATGCCCGAACACCAGTTCGGCCGGCAGTAAGCCCTCTTTGATCAGGCGTTGCGGGCCGTACAGGTCGGCGAGCACGGCATTGAGCAGGCGCGCACGCTGGGCGATACCGGCCGACAGGTGCCGCCATTCATCAGCGGCCAGCACATGGGGCAGCAGGTCCAGTTCCCACGGACGGTCGGCGCCCTTGGGGTCGGCGTAGACGTTGTAGGTCACGCCGTTTTCCTGGATCTGCCGCGTCAGCAACGCCTGACGCTGGGCCAGTTGCGCGGGGGTGCTGCGTTGCAGGTGGTCAAGCAGGCGTCGCCAATGGGCACGTACCGCACCGCTGTCGTCCAGCAATTCGTGATAGGTGCCCGCGGTCAGCGGGTAACGGTCGAGCAAGTCGGACATGGAACGCTCGGCAGGGGCAAGGGGGCTCAGTTTAATTCAAATTCACCGAAATCTAATGTGGGCGGGGGCTTGCTCCCGACAGCGGTGAGTCAGTCAACTCATGTATCGGCTGATTCAGCGCAATCGGGAGCAAGCCCCCTCCCACATTTGTATCGTGTTTAGTCTTTTTTATTGGGGAAACGCCGTAGATCCAGGGTCATCGGCAACTCGTCGTTGATCACCAGGCTTGGCACGGGGAGCTTCCCTGGGCTGTGCCCCAAGCGGAAAAACCGCGCCATGCGCCGGCTTTCGGCCTCGTTGGCATTCACCGGCAAGCTGTCGTAATTGCGCCCGCCCGGATGGGCGACATGGTACTGGCAACCGCCCAGCGAGCGTTGCATCCAGGTGTCCAGCAGATCAAACACCAACGGCGCATGCACCGCGATGGTCGGTTGCAGGCAGTTGGCCGGCTGCCAGGCGCGATAACGCACGCCTGCGACGAACTCACCCACGCGCCCGGTCGCGTGCAGCGGCACCGGGATGCCGTTGCAGGTCAGCAGGTAGCGTTGCGGTGGCAGCCCGGTCAATTTGACTTGCAGGCGCTCCAGGGACGAATCCACATAGCGCACCGTGCCGCCCACCGCGCCCTCCTCGCCCAGCACATGCCAGGGTTCCAGGGCCTGGCGCAGTTCCAGTTCGATACCGCTGACGGCATAGTCGCCGACCTTGGGGAAACGGAATTCCAGGTGCGCGGCGAACCATTCGGCGCGCAGCGGGTAGCCGGCCGCGTTGAGTTCGACGATCACGTCGGCGAAGTCCTGCTCGATAAAGTGCGGCAACAGGAAACGGTCGTGCAACTCGGTGCCCCAGCGCGCCAGCTTCGGCGGTGCATAGGGTTCGCGCCAGAAGCGCGCGACCAAAGCGCGCAGCAGTAGCTGTTGCGTGAGGCTCATGCGCGCGTGGGGCGGCATCTCAAAGGCGCGCAGTTCCAGCAGGCCCAGGCGGCCGGTGGCGCCATCCGGCGAGTAGAGCTTGTCGATGCAGAATTCGGCGCGATGGGTGTTTCCCGTCACGTCGATCAGCAGGTTACGCAGCAGGCGGTCGACCAACCATGGCGGGCATTCTTCGCCGGGTTCGGGCATTTGCGCGAAAGCGATTTCCAGCTCGTACAGCGCATCGTTGCGCGCCTCGTCCACACGCGGCGCCTGGGACGTCGGGCCGATGAACAGACCGGAGAACAGGTAGGACAACGACGGGTGGTTATGCCAGTAGCTGATCAGACTGCGCAGCAGATCGGGTCGGCGCAGGAACGGCGAGTCCTTGGGCGTCGCGCCGCCGAGCACAAAGTGGTTACCGCCGCCGGTACCGGTGTGGCGCCCGTCGATCATGAACTTCTCGGTGGTGAGGCGGGTTTGCCGGGCCTCTTCGTAGAGGAATTCGGTGCGCTCCACCAACTCATCCCAGGTGGCGGAGGGCTGCACGTTGACCTCGATCACACCGGGGTCCGGGGTGACGCGGAAGTTGCTCAGGCGGTTGTCGGCTGGCGGTTCATAGCCTTCCAGCAACACCGGACAGTGCAGTTCCTCGGCCGTTGCCTCGATGGCAGCCACCAGTTCCAGATAGTCTTCGACGCGTTCCAGGGGCGGCATGAACAGATAGAGGCGACCTTCCCGTGCTTCGGCGCACAGGGCCGTGCGGGTCAGCCAATCGGCGGACTCGTCCACCTTGGGCACGCGCTCATCAACCGGCGCGGGTTCGCCGTGGCTTTGCAGTTGGGAGGTGGTCGGCAGCTCCGGCTGGTCCTGGTTAGGGTCCGTCGGGTGCACAAATGGATATTCCGCCGCCGTCACCCAAGGCTGCGAGGCCAATGGCAGGCGGTAGCCCAGCGGCGAGTCGCCCGGCACCAGGCGGCAATGGTTGTCGCGCAGGTACCAGCGCCCGCTTTGCCAGCGGTCATTGGCCGCCGTGCGCGCCAGGGGCAGCACTTGGCCGATGATTTTATCCAGGCCCTGGGCGAACACTTTGCGCAGGCGCTCGCGTTCCAGGTCATCGCTCAGGCGCGGGTCCTGGGCGGTGACGTTTTGCGGCAGCGCGCCTTCACGCCACAGGTAGTAGAAATTGTCTTCGAAGGCCGGGAACACAAAGCGCGCCGGCAGTTTCAGGCGTTCAGCGACGCTGGCCAGGAAACGCCCGGCCAGCGCGCCGTCCGCACCATAGTCCTGCTGTTCATCGGCGATCAACGCGCTGTTGTGCCAGATCGGCACACCGTCGCGGCGCCAGTAGCAATTGAGCGACCAGCGCGGCAGCTGCTCGCCGGGATACCACTTGCCCTGGCCGAAGTGCACCAGGCCCTTGGGCGCGTAGTGCTTGCGCATGCGCTGGAACAGTTCGGCAGACAGGCGGCGTTTATCCGGACCGAGCGCAGCGGTGTTCCATTCGGCACCGTCGGGGTCGTCGATGGACACGAAGGTCGGCTCGCCCCCCATGGTCAGGCGTACGTCGTCCTTGAGCAGATCACCGTCGATCTGCCGGCCCAAGGCCTGGATCGCCAGCCATTGGTCTTCGGTGTAGGGCTTGGTGACCCGTGGGGCTTCCCAAATCCGCTCTACCGACATTTCGTGGGTGAATTCGCACTCGCACGGCTCCACCAGCCCACTGATCGGTGCGGCAGACGAGGGATCGGGACTGCAGGCCAATGGAATATGGCCTTCACCGGCGAACAGCCCGGAGGTGGCATCCAAGCCGATCCATCCCGCGCCGGGCAAATACACTTCGCACCAGGCGTGCAGGTCGGTGAAGTCCACTTCCGTGCCGGATGGCCCGTCAAGGGCTTTGACGTCAGCGGTCAGCTGGATCAAATAACCGGAGACAAACCGTGCCGCCAGCCCGAGGTTGCGCAGCAATTGCACCAGCAGCCAAGCCGAGTCGCGGCACGAGCCGGAGGCGTTTTCGAGGGTGAATTCCGGCGTTTGCACGCCCGGCTCCATGCGGATCAGGTAGCCGATATCGGCCGCCAGGCGCTGGTTGAGGCCCACCAGAAAGTCCACCGCCGGCAAAGGTGTGCGGTCGATACCCGCCAGGTACGCGGCAAACTTCGGCGTCAGCGGCAGGGTTTCCAGGTACGGCGCCAGCTCACGCTGTTCATCGGCGGCGTAGCGGAAGGGGATTTTTTCGGCATAGGGCTCGAGGAAAAAGTCGAACGGGTTGAACACCGCCATCTCGGCGACCAGGTCGACCTCAATGCGCAGTTCATCGGTCTTTTCCGGAAACACCAAGCGCGCCAGGTAGTTGCCCTGAGGGTCTTGCTGCCAATTGATGAAGTGCTGCTCGGGCAGCACTTTCAGTGCGTAGGACAAAATCCGCGTACGGCTATGGGCAGCCGGACGCAACCGCACAATCTGCGGGCCGAGTTCGACCGCGCGGTCGTAACGGTAATGCGTAACGTGGTGCAACGCGACATGAATCGACACGGCGGCCTCCTGCGAGCCAGGGCATGGACACAAACCGCGCAAGACTTATGCCAGAGCGGCCGTCGTTGCGCTTTATCGTAAGACCCGGTGCAGTACAGCACCAAAACGGCGCCAGCGGGGGGTGCCATGGTGCAAGTAACGCACATATTTGTGGCGTGCGTGTGAGGATCAGTGGTGAATCTACCCAGCTAGCGCGCTTTTTGCGTTGCGATGATGGCTTGGCGCAGCCGTCGCACTTCAACCAGTTTCTGGCGCATTTCGCGGTGACGCCTGCTGTTGAGCAACAGCAATCCCAGCAGGGGGAACAACACGCTCAAGCCATAGGACAGCCAATGCGGACCAAAGGCGATAGTGGGCAGCGCCGCCAGAACACAAAGCGCGAGCAGCATCACCAGCGGCCAGACCCACTGCGGCCGCCCGCGCGCGATCATGAAATTGCACTGCACGATGCCCCACGTCAGCGCGAGGCCACCCAGGAAGGAATACTGGAGGTTATCGTCCAGCGGCAAGCGTGGGAAATAACTGTCGACAATCAGAGGCACCGCAAACACCAGGCTAAACACGGCCGCGAAAATCGCGCCCATGAAGACCGGAAAATAGTGCGCCAGAAAACTACGAATGCTGGGCAGCTCATTCATCGCTCATTTCCTCATACAACCCCACGGCAATGGTGCGCACATTCCCCGAAAGCGCACTGCCGGTAAACCCGATGGCAGCGCCAAGGGCATCCTGTATCTGGGTCACCGTTGCATGCTTGACCTGCGCCGGCGTGAAACGCTTGGTCGCCTCGCCGGACAACTGTTTCAACTTGAGCATTTTGGCGCTCATGCGCGGATCCTGGATGCTGAGCAGCTCCTTCGTCAGCTTGGCACGCTCTTGCCGGTTCAATCCGCGCAGCACTTCCCTCACGCTTTTACCGGTGGTGGCCTGGTTCAACCGCACCAGTTTTACCGTGGTCAACGTCGAGGCACCGACCCCGATCAAAGACGCAGCATCCAGCGCGATCATCGTGTATTGATACCACTCCGAGCTGTCGAGCTTGTCATTTTTGGCGGGATTACTGATCTCATTGCTGACGCGATAGCCACTGGCAAAACACTGAAGCGTGCTGGCGGTGGCAGCGGTATAGCCGATAACCGTCACCACGCTGCTCGCGCCCGCCGTGAACGGCACGGCGACGGTGCCGCTGAGCACCACAAGCCAACCGAGGATCGCGCCTGCACAGGATAGGGAGGTGTTGATCGCCTCTCCCACCAGGCGCGATTCGCGGGGATTGTCCTGCACCTGTTGCGCAAACTGCGCCGGGGCGATGTATTTCTGCGCTTCACGCAAAATAATGCGTTTGGGGGCAATGCTGCAGATTGGCTGGAATTCGCGCAGGGTGACCACGTTGAAATCGGCGTCGATATACACAACACCCGCACCAACAATGCCGGGGTCGGCATCGATGGCGGCGAACAGGCGCGGCAGGTTGATCTGGCTTTCAATGCGCTGGCGCGCCATGAACTGCGAGCGGTTGGTGTCCATGCCGATGCCGGCCAGGGGGTTGCCCATGGGTGTTCTTCCTTGAAAGTAATAGTGGCCGGTGGGGCCTCATCGGGGGCAAGCCCCCTCCCACAGTTGACCGAGTTCCAGCATGAGAATGCGGTCGAATGTGGGAGGGGGCTTGCCCCCGATAGCGATTCAATGGCCGCCACCTTAACAAACAGGCTACTCATCGACTAGAAAGCAAAACGCCAGCACGAGGCTGGCGTTTGGCAGGTTCAGGCTGGACTCAACGCGGCACGACCGGCTTGCGCGCAGGCTTGCCGCCCTTGCCCTTGGCCGCATCAGTGCGCTCTTTGGCTGCCTGCTTGTTGCGCGCCTGGGCCGCGGCCTTGGCTTGTTCCCGCTTGTCCCACGGGTTGCTGCCATCGCTGCCGCGAGGTGGCAGGCCAGTGTGCTGGGTGAGGATCTTGGTCGTCGTTTCCTTGGCCACTTTGTGGCTCCCGGCCGGCGTCGAGTTCTTACGACGCGCACTCTGGTAGCTGTCGGTAGACGGCTGGTGCAACGGGATCAACTGGTCCTTACCCGGCCCGATCAGGTCGGCGCGGCCCATGCGGGTCAACGCTTCACGCAGCATCGGCCAGCCTTTCGGGTCGTGGTAGCGCAGGAAGGCCTTGTGCAGACGGCGCTGTTCTTCGCTCTTGACGATGGTCACCGCGTCACTCTTGTAGGTGACCTTGCGCAGCGGGTTCTTGCCCGAGTGGTACATCGCGGTGGCAGTGGCCATCGGCGACGGGTAGAACGCCTGCACTTGGTCGGCGCGGAAGCCGTTACCCTTGAGCCACAGGGCCAGGTTCATCATGTCTTCATCGGTGGTGCCCGGGTGGGCAGCGATGAAGTAAGGAATCAGGTACTGCTCCTTGCCCGCTTCCTTGGTGTACTTCTCGAACATGCGCTTGAACTTGTCATAGCTGCCAATGCCCGGCTTCATCATCTGGTTGAGCGGACCTTCCTCGGTGTGTTCCGGGGCGATCTTGAGGTAGCCACCGACGTGGTGGGTGACCAACTCTTTGACGTACTCCGGCGACTCAACGGCCAGGTCGTAGCGCAGGCCGGAAGCGATCAGAATCTTCTTCACACCCGGCAATGCGCGAGCGCTGCGGTACAGCTGGATCAACGACGAGTGGTCGGTGTTCAGGTTCGGGCAGATGCCAGGGAATACGCACGACGGCTTGCGGCACGCGGATTCGATCTCAGGACTCTTGCAGGCGATGCGGTACATGTTCGCGGTCGGGCCGCCGAGGTCGGAGATCACGCCGGTAAAACCTGGGACCTTGTCGCGG
Source organism: Pseudomonas sp. OV546 (assembly GCF_900116845.1). Lineage (NCBI taxonomy): Bacteria > Pseudomonadati > Pseudomonadota > Gammaproteobacteria > Pseudomonadales > Pseudomonadaceae > Pseudomonas > Pseudomonas sp. OV546. The sequence continues at coordinate 158,596 of NZ_FPCE01000004.1, forward strand.
ATCTCTTCGATTTCGCGAATGATCGACTCTTCGGAGCGGTTCTGGATGATGCGACCTTCGTGCTCGGTGATCGAGCAGAAAGTGCAGCCGCCGAAGCAGCCACGCATGATGTTCACCGAGAAACGGATCATGTCGTAGGCCGGGATTTTTTCCTTGCCGTACGCCGGGTGCGGGACGCGGGCGTAAGGCATGCCGAACACGTAGTCCATTTCTTCGGTGGTCATCGGAATCGGTGGTGGGTTGAACCACACGTCGACTTCACCGTGCTTCTGCACCAGGGCGCGGGCGTTGCCTGGGTTGGTTTCCAGGTGCAGCACGCGGTTGGCGTGGGCATAGAGCACCGCATCACCACGGACTTTTTCCACCGATGGCAGGCGGATCACGGTCTTGTCGCGGGTCATACGCGGGCTGGCCAGGATCTGCACGACCTTGGCTTCTTCCGGATCATCAACCGGGCCCTTTTCCTGCTCGATGGCGCAGGCCTGGGTGTCCTGGGTGTTGACGTACGGGTTGATGATCTTGTCGACCTTGCCCGGACGGTCGATACGCGTGGAGTCCACTTCGTACCAGCCGACAGGCGTATCACGACGAATGAACGCGGTGCCGCGCACGTCGGTGATGTCTTCGATCTTGTGGCCCCACGACAGGCGCTGGGCAACTTCGACGATAGCGCGCTCGGCGTTGCCGTACAGCAGGATATCGGCGGTGGCATCGATCAGGATCGAGTTGCGCACACGGTCCTGCCAGTAGTCGTAGTGGGCGATGCGGCGCAGGGAGGCTTCGATGCCGCCGAGTACGATCGGCACGTTCTTGTAGGCTTCCTTGCAACGCTGGCTGTACACCAGGCTCGCGCGGTCCGGGCGTTTGCCGGCCATGCCGCCGGGGGTGTAGGCGTCGTCGGAACGGATTTTCTTGTCGGCGGTGTAGCGGTTGATCATCGAGTCCATGTTGCCGGCCGCGACACCGAAGAACAGGTTCGGCTCGCCGAGCTTCATGAAGTCGTCTTTGGACTGCCAGTTCGGCTGCGCAATGATCCCGACGCGGAAGCCCTGGGACTCCAGCAGCCGGCCGATGATCGCCATGCCGAACGACGGATGGTCAACGTACGCATCACCGGTGACGATGATGATGTCGCAGGAATCCCAGCCAAGCTGATCCATCTCCTCCCTGCTCATCGGCAGGAATGGCGCAGGACCGAAACATTCGGCCCAGTACTTGGGATAGTCAAATAACGGCTTGGCTGTTTGCATGACGGTGACCGGTGTTGAGATGAAAAATCGCGGGCGCGGAATATAGCACAAATTTTGACCAATTCCGACGGTAATGGTCGGAATTGAGCAGACGGGTTACTCGTCGTCGTCGAAGTTGTAGCTGCCCGGCGCAAGGTTTTCGAAGCGGGTGTACTTACCAATGAAGGCCAGCCGGATAAACCCGATGGGGCCGTTCCGCTGCTTGCCGATGATGATCTCGGCGATGCCCTTGTGCTCGGTCTCGGGGTGGTACACCTCGTCGCGGTACACGAACATGATCACGTCGGCGTCCTGCTCGATCGCTCCGGATTCCCGCAAGTCGGAGTTCACCGGGCGCTTGTTGGGACGTTGTTCCAGGGAACGGTTGAGCTGCGACAACGCCACCACCGGGCAGTTGAATTCCTTGGCCAGGGCCTTGAGGGACCGGGAAATTTCGGAAATTTCGTTGGTCCGGCTGTCACCGCTGGAGCCCGGGATCTGCATCAACTGCAGGTAGTCGATCATGATCAGCGCGATGTCGCCGTGCTCACGCACTAGGCGGCGGGTGCGCGCGCGCATTTCCGAGGGGCTGATACCGGCGGTGTCATCGATAAACAACTTGCGATCGTTGAGCAGGTTGACCGCCGACGTCAGGCGCGGCCAATCGTCGTCTTCCAACTGGCCGGAACGCACCTTGGTCTGGTCGATACGGCCCAGGGACGAGAGCATCCGCATGATCAACGATTCACCTGGCATCTCGAGGGAGTACACCAGGACGGTCTTGTCGCTGCGCAATACGGCGTTTTCCACCAGGTTCATCGCAAAGGTGGTCTTACCCATGGACGGACGGCCGGCGACGATGATCAAGTCGGATGGCTGCAGGCCACTGGTTTTCTCGTCCAGGTCGGCATAACCGGTGGAAATCCCGGTAATCGCGGCATCGGTGTTGAACAGCGTATCGATGCGGTCGATGGCCTTGGTCAGCAGGTCGTTGACGCTGACCGGGCCGCCGGTTTTCGGGCGCGCTTCGGCGATCTGGAAGATCTGGCGCTCGGCTTCGTCGAGGATCTCGGCGGCGGTGCGGCCTTCGGGGTTGAAGGCGCTGTCGGCGATCTCGGTGCTGATGCCGATCAACTGCCGCAGGGTGGCCCGCTCACGGACAATCTGGGCATAGGCCTTGATGTTGGCGACAGAGGGCGTGTTTTTCGCCAGTTCGCCCAGATAGCCCAGGCCACCAACTTGGGAGGTCTGGCCTTCCTTGTCCAACTGCTCGGCCAGCGTCACCACGTCGATCGGCGAGTTCTGGTCGGCCAGCTTAGCGATGGCCCGGAAGATCAGGCGGTGGTCATGACGATAGAAATCACCGTCCGAGACTTGATCCAGCACGCGTTCCCAGGCGTTGTTGTCCAGCATCAAACCACCGAGCACGGCCTGTTCGGCCTCGATGGAATGCGGCGGCACCTTCAGGGCAGCGGTTTGCAGATCGTATTGCTCAGGAGCTGAAATATCGTTCATGGCCACTTGGAATTAGGGGTGTGTAGAAAAACAAAAGGCACGACCTGTAAACAGGATCGTGCCCGATGTTAACTGCCTGACACGCGAGGTGCCAGTCAGTTAGGTGCTGCTTAAGCTGCTACCACGACAACGCGTACGGTGGCTTCAACTTCGGCGTGCAGGTGCACGGCTACGTCGAATTCGCCTACGTTGCGGATGGTGCCGTTCGGCAGACGAACTTCGCTCTTCTGCACTTCAACGCCGGAGGCGGTCAGTGCATCAGCGATGTCGTGGGTGCCGATCGAACCGAACAGCTTGCCTTCGTCACCGGCGGTGGCAGTGATAGTCACTTCCAGCTCAGCCAGTTGGGCAGCGCGAGTTTCGGCCGAAGCTTTTTTGTCTGCTGCTGCTTTTTCCAGCTCAGCACGACGCTCTTCAAACGCAGCCAGGTTGGCAGCGGTTGCAGCGGTGGCTTTGCCGTATGGCAGCAGGTAGTTACGACCGTAACCGGCCTTAACGTTCACTTTGTCGCCCAGGTTGCCCAGGTTGGCGACTTTTTCCAGAAGGATCAGTTGCATGTGAAAATCCTCTAACTTTTAACCTTCACCGTTCGCGTTATCGGCGTCTTTCGGCGCCAGACGACCGCGAAAATCAATCAGGCCGTCGACAATGGCCAGAACCACGAGTAACGGATAGATCAGCTGCATGAACAGCAACATCGTTACGTACATCCCCACCAGCCAAAACTTGGCCAGGCGCTTCTGCGCGACCAGCCCATGAATCAGGGCCAGCCCGGCAAACACCAGCGGTACGCTGCAAAACAGCACCATCAAGGCCATCTGCGAACCGAGGTTCGGCCCGATAACCATGAGAGCCAGCAGCAACATCGCCGGGCCCACGGGGATTCTGATACTGCGAAATTCGCGACCAAAACCACCCGGGTTGTACAACAACGCCTGCCAATATCGCCCAAGCATCAGGCTCAGCACGCTGACGATCTGCATCATTACCGCCATCAGGCCGATCAGGGCCGGTGCAATCAGTGTTGCCAGTCGCGCTCGCTCTTCTACCGACAGCTGCTGGTAGAGTTCCCCGAGGGCCATCGGCAGGATCTTGACGATCTCTTGCGACAGCGCCTCGATTTGCGGGCGGAAAGCCGCGTCAATCAACACCGAAAACACCAACCCCAATGCCACGCTGACCAGCAGCGTGCGGACCCAGGACTCACTTGCGCGTAAAACCAACGCAAGGCTCGACGACCCCAGCAGTACCAAAAGTACCTTGGGTTCGCCCAATTGCAGCCACCAGATCAAGGCGGCCAGCAATCCCAGGGCCAGGACGCCAAAGGCGTCCCGCAAACCGCGCCGCAGGAGCACAAGGCATCCAGCGGCAGCACCCAACCAATACAACAACGGCAATGCTGCACATCCAGCCACTACCAGAGTGGCCTGCACGCGACCGCGCATGATGAACTCAGCTAAGGCGCGCATGCATTCAATCCCTTACTACTTGTCGACTGCCCGGTCTCAGCGGCCGTGGCTGTCGGTGTAGGCCAGCAGGGCCAGGAAGCGGGCGCGCTTGATAGCGGTGGCCAGCTGACGCTGATAACGTGCTTTGGTACCGGTGATACGGCTTGGAACGATTTTGCCGGTCTCGGATACGTAGGCTTTCAGAGTGTTGAGATCTTTGTAATCGATCTCTTTCACGTCTTCAGCGGTGAAGCGGCAAAATTTACGACGACGGAAGAAACGTGCCATTTGATAGGCTCCTTAAAAGGTCCGTGGATTACTCGTCAGCGTTATCGCTGTTGTCGCTGTCATCACTGTCAGCGCTATCAGCGCCTTCGTGCTCAGGACGGTCGCGACGCTCACGGCGCTCACTGCGGTTTTCTTCAGCCTTGAGCATCTCGGATTGGCCGGTAACGGCTTCTTCGCGACGGATGACCAGGTTACGGATCACTGCATCGTTGTAGCGGAAGTTGTCTTCCAGCTCGGCCAGGGCCTTGCCAGTGCACTCAACGTTCAGCATCACGTAGTGAGCCTTGTGAACATTGTTGATTGCGTAGGCCAGTTGACGACGGCCCCAATCTTCCAGACGGTGGATTTTGCCGCCGTCTTCTTCGATCAGCTTGGTGTAACGCTCAACCATGCCGCCGACTTGCTCGCTTTGATCCGGGTGGACCAAAAAGATGATTTCGTAATGACGCATGAATGCTCCTTACGGGTTGTAGCCTGCCGCTCAAAAACGGTCAGACAAGGAGTGAATGACACTTATGGATCTTGCCGCAGGGAGGCACATCGGTGCCCGCCAGGAAGGCAAGGGGCGCAATTGTAGAGAAGGGGGAGGAAGCGCGCAAGGTGATTGGTGATTATTTGAACACCCCCCCAAACACCACAAACGCAAATGTGAGAAGGGGCTTGCTCCCGATTACGGAGGATCAGTCACATTCTCTGCAACTGAGACACCGCTATCGGGGGCAAGCCCCCTCCCACATTGAGTCTTGCGCCAGGCCTGCCTACTTCTTGGTCTTGGCCTTGGCACCCCGTTGGCGGCGGGCTTCAAACAGGCACACGCCGGTCGCGACCGACACGTTGAGGCTGCTGACACTGCCGGCCATCGGCAAATGCACCAGGTAGTCGCAATGCTCGCGGGTCAGGCGACGCATGCCCTTGCCTTCAGCACCCATGATCAGGATGGTCGGGCCGGTGAGGTCCTGGTCATAAATGCTGACCTCAGCCTCCCCCGCCGTGCCCACGACCCACAGGCCGCGTTGCTGGAGCTTCTCCAGGGTGCGCGCCAGGTTGGTCACGGCGACCAGCGGAATCACTTCGGCCGCACCGCAGGCGACTTTACGCACAACCGGCGTCAGGGTCGCCGACTTGTCTTTAGGCACGATCACCGCCAACGCGCCGGCAGCATCCGCCGAACGCAGGCAGGCGCCGAGGTTGTGCGGGTCGGTCACGCCGTCCAGCACCAGCAACAGCGGCGCGCCTTCGGTGCGGTCGAGCAGCTCGTCGAGCATGGCTTCGCCCCAGACCTGGCTAGGACTGACGTCCGCCACCACACCCTGGTGAACGCCTTCAACCCACACGTCCATTTCACGACGCTCGGCCTGGCCGATGGCAACTTTGTTTTGGGTGGCCAACTCGACCAGCGCTTGCACGCGCGGCTCGCTGCGACCTTCTGCCAACCACACTTGCTTGACGCGTTTAGGGTGGTGACGCAGCAGTGCTTCTACGGCGTGTACGCCGTAGATTTTTTCCAGACTCATGACTTGGCCTTAGGTTTGCGCGACCCGCCGCTTTTCGCGGGAGCCGAACCCGCCTTGGGCGGGCCTTTACGGTGTTTACTTGGCTTGCTCGACGGTTTTTCCGCCTCGCGGGACTTTCCCCCAGACGCCGCCTTACCACCGCTTTTGGCTTCGTTGAGCAACTGCTGCTTCAACTCACGGCTCTTGCGCAGTTCGGCGTTCTTCGCCGCTGCGTCGCTTGGGCGGTAGGCTTCGGGGGCCTTGTCCTTGGCAGAAGAACGACGACCGGCCTTGGCTGGCGCAGGCTCGGCAGCCGCTGCTTTCGCAGGAGCGCCCTTGCCTTTGCTGGCTGGCGCAGCAGGTTCGCTGCCACGCTTTTTACGGCTGTTCGGCGCTTCGGCGGGTTTGTCAGGCATGCCGAAATCGATCTTGCGCTCGTCGAGGTCGACGCGCATGACCTGCACTTCAACCGTGTCGCCCAAGCGGAAGCTGCGACCGGTGCGCTCGCCCGCCAAGCGGTGATGCACAGGGTCGAAGTGGTAGTAGTCGCCCGGCAAGGCGGTGACATGCACCAGACCCTCGACGTAGATATCGGTCAGCTCGACGAACAGGCCAAAGCCGGTCACGGCGGTGATCACACCTGGGAACGACTCGCCCACGCGGTCTTTCATGAACTCGCACTTGAGCCAGTTCACGACGTCACGGGTGGCTTCATCGGCGCGGCGCTCGCTCATGGAGCACTGCTCGCCCAACTGTTCCAGGGCCGCTTCGTCGTACGGATAGATCCGTGCCTTCGGAATGGTCATGGCACCGGCGCGCTGGACGTGCGGCGTGTTCTGCTTGGAGTGGATCACGCTGCGGATCGCGCGGTGCGTGAGCAGATCCGGGTAACGGCGAATCGGCGAGGTGAAGTGGGTGTACGCCTCGTAATTCAGGCCGAAGTGGCCCTGGTTGTCGGCGCTGTACACCGCCTGGCTCAGGGAGCGCAGCATGACGGTCTGGATCACATGATAATCCGGACGGTCCTTGATGCTCGCCAGCAATGCCTGGTAATCCTTGGGCGTCGGGCCGTCCTTGCCTTTGTGCAGGGACAGGCCGAGCTCACCGAGGAACGCGCGCAGTTTTTCCAGACGCTCCGGCGGCGGACCGTCGTGTACACGGTACAACGCAGGGATCTCGTGCTTCTTCAGGAATTCAGCGGTGGCCACGTTGGCCGCCAGCATGCATTCCTCGATCAGTTTGTGTGCGTCGTTGCGCGTGGTCGGGGTGATGGCGGCGATTTTGCGCTCGGAACCGAAGACAATCCGGGTTTCCTGAGTTTCAAAATCGATCGCACCCCGCACATGACGTGCGCCCAACAAGACTTTGTACAAAGCGTAAAGCTGCTTGAGGTGCGGCACGACATGCCCGTACTCGCCACGCAGCGCTTTGGCTTCGCTGGTTTTCGGCTGTTCCAGGATGGTGCTGACCTTGTTGTAGGTCAGGCGCGCCTGGGAATGGATCACCGCTTCGTAGAACTGGTAATCGGTCATTTCGCCGGTTTTCGAGATGGTCATCTCGCACACCATGGCCAAACGGTCGACTTTCGGGTTCAGGGAGCACAGGCCGTTGGACAGCTGCTCAGGCAGCATCGGGATCACGCGCTCAGGGAAATACACGGAGTTGCCGCGCACCTGAGCCTCGTTGTCCAGGGCCGAACCGATTTTCACGTAGCTGGACACGTCCGCAATCGCGACGAACAACTTCCAGCCGCCGGAGAACAGGCGCAGCTTGCCAGGCTTGGCTTCGCAGTAGACCGCATCGTCGAAGTCGCGGGCATCTTCGCCGTCGATGGTGACGAACGGCAGATGACGCAGGTCGATGCGTTTTTCTTTGTCTTTCTCTTCAACTTCCGGCTTGAGCTTGGCGGCTTCTTTCAGCACAGCTTCAGGCCAGACGTGAGGAATATCGTAGGTGCGCAGCGCGACGTCGATTTCCATGCCCGGCGCCATGTAGTTGCCGACCACTTCAACGATATCGCCTTGAGGCTGGAAGCGTGCCGTTGGCCAGTGGGTGATTTTCACCTCGACGAACTGGCCGACCTTGGCGGCGCCATTGCGGCCCGGGGTAATCAGCACTTCCTGCTGGACCTTCGGGTTATCCGGAACCACAAAGCCGATGCCGCCTTCTTCGAAGTAACGGCCGACGATGGACTCGTGGGCACGGGACACCACTTCGACGATCACACCTTCGCGACGACCGCGACGGTCCAGGCCCGACACGCGTGCCAGGGCACGGTCGCCATCGAACACCAGGCGCATTTGCGCCGGGCTCATGAACAGGTCGTCACTGCCGTCGTCCGGGATCAGGAAGCCGAAGCCGTCACGATGGCCGGCAATGCGGCCCAGGATCAGGTCGAGCTTATCCACCGGCGCGTAAGTACCACGGCGGGTATAGATCAATTGAGCATCGCGCTCCATGGCACGCAAACGGCGGCGCAGGGCTTCGAGCTGGTCTTCGGTGGTCAGACCGAACTCTTCAACCAGCTGCTCGCGGCTAGCAGGCGAACCCCGATCGGCGAGGTGCGCCAGGATCAGTTCGCGGCTAGGAATAGGGTTTTCATATTTTTCCGCTTCACGAGCGGCCTCGGGATCGAGGGACTGCCAATCGGCCATTAGAGAGTTTTCACCTTGTCTATATGCGGGTTAGTTTGGCATACGCGTATTGAAACGGGAAATTTCAGACGTCAACAAGCCTTTTAAAGCCCCCAGCGCACACCTTGCACGACCACTGGCGAAATTTTCCAGGCTTTTTTCATGGCGGGGGTTTACAGCTTAAAATCCCCTCCGTATAGTGCGCGCCATCGACGACGGCAACGTTGTTGATGCTGCCCAGGTGGTGAAATTGGTAGACACGCCAGCTTCAGGTGCTGGTGATCGCAAGGTCGTGGAAGTTCGAGTCTTCTCCTGGGCACCAAATTCAGATCAAACCCGCGAAAGCGGGTTTTTTCGTTTCAGGCCTTTGATTTTCAACAGAAAACTTGATTTATTTTTTTGAATCAGGGGTTTACAGATCAAAAAGCCCTCCGTATAGTTCGCTCCATCAACAGCGCAAGCGTTGATAATGCCCAGGTGGTGAAATTGGTAGACACGCCAGCTTCAGGTGCTGGTGATCGCAAGGTCGTGGAAGTTCGAGTCTTCTCCTGGGCACCAAATTCAGATCAAACCCGCGAAAGCGGGTTTTTTCGTTTCTGGGGTTTGAAAAAATCAGCGTGGAAACTTCCCCAGCGATTTGCCCCTCGTCCGCACTTGAGAAGTTTTATCGTTTATCCTTGTAAGTATTTGTTGCATACAAGTGAGGAACACCCCGGATGATGATCCGCGATACCCGTCTCAAGACATCCCTTCTGCGTGGCCTGACCATCACCCTGCTCGGCCTGACCCTGCTCTCGCCTACCGCCTATTCCGCCGACAAGGTCTCATTGACCCTGTACAACGGCCAGCACAAAGAGGTCGGCGACGAACTCGCCAAGGCCTTTGAGGCCAAAACCGGTATCCACGTCAACGTGCGCAAAGGCAGCAGCAACCAGCTGGCCAGCCAGGTCGTCGAAGAAGGCGACCGCTCCCCCGCCGACGTGATCTACACCGAAGAGTCGCCGCCGCTGAACAAACTCGGCGAGCAAGGCCTGCTGGCCAAGATTGACGCCAGCACACTCGACGTATTGCCCAAGGACTATGTTGGCGCCCATGGCGACTGGATGGGCGTGACCGCACGCACCCGCGTCGTGGCCTTTAATCCGAAACTTATTGCTGAAAAAGACTTGCCCAAGTCGGTTCTGGATTTCGCCGGTCCCGAGTGGCAAGGCAAAGTCGGCTTTGTCCCCACCAGCGGCGCCTTCCAGGAACAAGCCGTGGCGATCATCAAGCTGCACGGTCGCGAGGCGGCTGAAGAATGGCTGACCGGTTTACGCGCTTTCGGCAAGGTGTACAGCAACAACATGGTCGCCCTCAAGGCTGTGGAAAATGGCGAAGTGGCCACTGTGCTGGTGAATAACTATTACTGGTTTGCCCTGAAAAAGGAAAAAACCAACCTGGATTCCCAACTGCATTACTTCACCAACGGCGATGCAGGCGGCCTGATCACCGTGTCTTCCGCCGCCGCGCTGAAGTCCAGCAAACATCCCAAGGAAGCCCAGCAACTGCTGGCGTTCATGGCCAGTGAAGAAGGCCAACGCGTGATTACCAACACCTCGGCGGAATACCCGCTGCGTAAAGGCATGGAATCCAACCGCGGCCTCAAGCCTTTCAGTGAGCTGCAACCGCCGAAAGTCACCCCCGCCGACCTGGGCAACGCCGAAGAAGCCCTGGACCTGGAACGTGACGTTGGCTTGAACTGATGAACCCATCGCTACCCGCTTCCGCCCTGCACGGGGGGCTGCGCCCAAGGCGCAAGCGCCCGTCGATCTGGCTGGTGCTGCCCGTCCTGTTCCTGGTGGGCCTGAGCCTGCTGCCGCTGGTGTATGTCGGACTCAAGGCCTGGCAGGCCGGCTGGGCGGAGGCGGTGCATCTGCTGTGGCGGCCGTATGTGTTCGGGCTGCTGCGCAATACCCTGGCATTGATGGTCGGCGTGACGCTGGTATGCGGCGTGGTCGGCCTGTCCCTGGCCTGGTTGCTGGAACGCAGCAACCTGCCGGGGCGACGTATCTGGGGCGTGGTGCTGTGCCTGCCGTTTGCGGTACCCGCCTTTGTCAGCAGCTTTACCTGGGTGTCGCTCAGCGCCCATTTCGAAGGGCTGGGCGGCGCCATCCTGGTGATGAGCCTGTCCAAGTACCCGCTGGTGTTTCTGCCGGTGGCGGCGACATTGCGCAATCTTGATCCATCCCTGGAGGAGTCTGCACGAACGCTGGGACTGAATCGCTGGGGCGTGTTTTTTCGGATTACGCTGCCTTTGCTGTGGCCTTCGCTACTGGCGGGAGCCCTCTTGATCGCCTTGCATATGCTGGTGGAGTTCGGCGCCTTGTCGATCATCGGCCTGCAGACCTTTACCACCGCGATCTATCAACAATTCGAGCTGGAATTCAGCAATGCCAATGCCGCGATGTTGTCAGCAGTGCTGCTGATGATGTGCCTGACCCTGCTATGGCTGGAGCTACGGGTACGCGGCAAGGGCCGACATGTTCGTATCGGCCAGGGCGCTGCGCGGCATGCAGAGCAGGTGCGACTAGGCAAGTGGGCACCGCTCGGCCAAGCCTATTGCCTGGCGCTGGCAATCATCGGCAGTGGCATTCCGCTGGGGATGCTCGGTTATTGGCTGGCGGTGGGCTCTTCCGCCGCATTCCCGGTCGCCGAGATCAGCGAGGCACTGCTGTCCTCCCTGGCGCTGTCGCTCGGCGGCGCCGCACTGTGCCTGGTATTGGCGGTGCCGGTGGGGCTGCTGGTGGTGCGCCACAAAGGCCAACTGGCGATCTGGGCCGAGCGTCTGCCGTACTTGCTGCACGCGCTGCCCGGTTTGGTGATTGCGCTGACGCTGGTGTACTTCGCACTGCATTACGTGCCGGCGCTGTATCAGACGTCGGCATTGTTGCTGATCGCGTATGCGTTGTTGTTTCTACCGCTGGCTCAGGCACCGATTCGTACGGCCCTGAACAAGGCGGCGCCGCAACTGGAAGAGGCCGCACGCACGCTGGGGGCGTCGTCGTTCAGCGCGTTTTGTCGGGTTACCTTGCCGATTATTTTCCCGGCCTTGGGCGCGGCGTTTGCGCTGGTGTTCCTGGATGCGATGAAGGAATTGACGGCGACATTGCTGCTCAGTCCGACAGGGTTGAATACCTTGGCGACAGCGGTGTGGGCGCACACCTCGAATGTGGAATTCGCGGCGGCGGCGCCGTATGCGGCACTGTTGATAGTGGTGTCGGGGTTGCCGGTTTACCTGCTCACGACACGGATGTATTTGAGCCGCTGAAACCGCTATCGGGGGCAAGCCCCCTCCCACAGTTGACCGAGTTCCAACGCTGGAATGCAGGTAAATGTGGGAGGGGGCTTGCCCTCGATGAGGTCGGTACAGGCGATACTAGGCCCTGAACTGCCCCAAGCTCGCCTTCAACTGCGCTGCCAACCCATCCAGCACCTTGCCACTGGCCGTCGTTTCCACCACCGCCTGCGCAGCCCGCTCGGCCTGGGCGTGGATCACCTCAACCCGCCCACGCACCGCATGCGCACCTTGCGCCTGATGCTCAGCCGCGCGCGTCGCCAAGCCAATCGCCGCATGCACCTGCTCCACCGAAGCCTGCACCGTCTGTTGCAGGCGCACGCTGTCGCGCAGCACCAGCAAACCTTCGCTGGCCTGGCGCCCGGCCTTACCGATGGTTTCCACCGCCTCGCGCGCGCCCTGCTGCAACGCCACGATATGCGCCTGAATATCGCCCGTGGAGCTTTGCGTCTTGCTGGCCAGCGCACGCACCTCATCCGCCACCACCGCAAAACCACGCCCGGTCTCGCCGGCACGCGCTGCTTCGATGGCCGCGTTGAGCGCCAACAGGTTGGTCTGCTCGGCGATGCCGTGAATCACGGTCAGCACCACCTCGATCTGCTCACTTTGTTGAGCCAGGCGCTCGATGACCTGAGAGCCTGCCTGCACCTGGCCCGCGAGCGCCTCGATCAGGCTGCCGACTTCGGCTGACGTGCGCGAGTTCTCATCCGTGGCCTGGCGAATATCCACCACCTGCTGCAACGCCGCCTGCATCGCATGGCTTTCGGCCTGCGCCTCGTCGGCCATTTGCGACAGTGCGCGCAGGCTTTCAGCCACCTCATCACGCTGCAAGCCGGCCGCTGCGTCAGCACCGGCATTGCGCAAGGTCATTGCACCGATTTCCACGCCGGTACGCTGAGCCACATCTCCCGCCTCACGCACGATAGGCTGCAACTTATCCACAAAGCGATTGACCGCCGAGGCCATATCGCCGATTTCGTCCTTGCTGCTGATCTGCACGCGCTTGGTGAGGTCCCCCTCGCCCGCCGCCAAATCATCCATGGCTGCGATCAGCAGCTTCAGGCGGTTGACCACACGGCGGCCCAGCACGATGGCGATCAACAGCAATACGCCTAGACCGACCAGCGCAAGCCCCATGCCGATGCGCCAGCGCAAGGTGCCAGCAGCGTCCTGAACGGCGCTGGTGGTGTTGGCGGTCATCTGGGTGGCGGTGGCTTGGGCGGACTGCAAACGGGCGCCCATGGCAGCAGCGCTGTCGGCTGCCGCACCCTTGAGGCTATCGCCGACGAGTTGATCACCGCTGGCGATCAGGGCTGCGAAGCGCTTGTCGAGCGCTTGCAGATCCGCTTCAACCGAGGCGGTCGAAACGCCCATGCGCACCTTGCCGATCTCTACCCCATTGGGGCTGATGGATGCTTCCACGTAGTAAACAGAAGAGTCGCTCTTAGCCGCATCCAGCACTTTATCCAGTGCACGGTCACCGGCGCCCTTTGCCAGCAGCGCCTGATTGATCGGGTTTTCACGGTTGAGGTAGCGGGTCAGGTGCTCGCCAGCCGCGTCGTCGTAGACCACAAACAGCACATTGGGATTGCGCTGGGCGCGTCGCGCAAACTCCGACAACGTCGGCACGTCGCTGTCCCACATGGCGCGGGGCGCCACTGAGGCCAGTAACTGCGCCATGTCATTGGCGGAGTCCTGCAGGTCTTTTTCCAAGGTCGCACGCAGTTGCTTCTGCTCTTCCTGCAGGCGGTTCGACAGCCCCGCCGTCAGACGCTGACGGGTGCTGGTGGACAGGCTGTCCAGGCTGGAGGTGACTTCCTTGCCGGCCTGGGCCAATTCGCCGGACAGCTTCTGGCTGTCGATTCCCAGGCGATTGCCTAAATCCGCTTCCAACGCCGTGACTGTGCTCCGGGTTAGAGCGACGGCCACCAGCACTTGCACTAAAAGAGCGATACCTAGGGTAACGAACACCGGCCGCAACAGACGGCTTTGTAACAATGAGAGAACGGCAGACATCGGGAATCCCTCCACCACGGGTGCCATTAATTTGATAGCACCGCAAAAAAGAGAAACACAGCAAGGGTCGTGCCGCTTGGCGAACAGATACGACAAAGGGCTCCCGAAGGAGCCCTTTGCTTTTTACATCAACAGCTTATTAAGCGAACGGGTGACGCAGAACGATGGTCTCGTTGCGGTCCGGGCCCGTCGAAATAATGTCGATCGGTGCGCCGATCAGCGCTTCAACGCGCTTGATGTACGCACGGGCGTTAGCCGGCAACTCTTCCAGGGTCTTGGCGCCCACGGTCGATTCGGTCCAGCCCGGCACTTCTTCGTACACCGGCTGCAAGCCCACGTAGCTGTCAGCGTCAGTCGGGGCAACATCGTTACCGTCTGCGTCTTTGTAGCCGACGCAGATGTTGATGGTTTCCAGACCGTCGAGCACATCCAGCTTGGTGAAGCAGATGCCCGAGATGCTGTTCACATCGATAGCGCGACGCAGGATAACCGCGTCGAACCAGCCGCAACGACGCGCACGGCCAGTGGTCGCACCGAACTCATGACCTTGCTTGGCCAAGTGCGCACCGACTTCGTCGAACAGCTCAGTCGGGAACGGACCCGAACCCACACGCGTGGTGTAAGCCTTGGTGATGCCCAGGATGTAGTCCAGGAACATCGGACCAACACCCGAACCGGTCGCAACGCCGCCCGCGGTGGTGTTGGAGCTGGTCACGTACGGGTAGGTGCCGTGGTCGATGTCCAGCAGGGACCCCTGGGCGCCTTCGAACATGATGTCTTTGCCGGCGCGACGCAGGTCGTGCAGCTCAGCCGTCACGTCGAGCATCAGCGGCTTGAGCAGCTCAGCGTATTCCTTGCACTCAGCCAGGGTCTTTTCAAACTCGATGGCCGGCTCTTTGTAGTAACCCACCAGCATGAAGTTGTGGTAATCCACCAGTTCACGCAGCTTGTCTTCAAAGCGCGGCATGTTGAGCAGGTCGCCCACACGCAGGCCACGACGTGCAACTTTATCTTCGTAAGCCGGGCCGATACCGCGACCGGTAGTGCCGATCTTCAGCTCGCCACGGGCCTTTTCACGGGCCTGGTCCAGCGCAACGTGGAAGGACAGGATCAGCGGGCAGGATGGGCTGATACGCAGGCGCTCGCGCACCGGTACGCCTTTCTCTTCCAGCTTGGTGATCTCGCGCAACAGGGCGTCAGGTGCAACCACCACGCCGTTGCCGATCAGGCACTGCACGCCTTCGCGCAGTACGCCCGACGGAATCAGGTGCAAAACGGTTTTTTCGCCATCGATGACCAGGGTGTGGCCAGCATTGTGGCCACCTTGGTAGCGCACTACGGCGGCAGCATGTTCGGTCAGCAGATCAACGATCTTGCCTTTGCCCTCATCACCCCATTGGGTGCCCAGGACTACGACATTCTTACCCATAACACTTGTCCTCATTCGCGCAAACTTGGTGCCGGCAATGAGCCGGCAGGAAAACTCAAGAAGCCAGTGGCGATACTTGCCAAAGCCCGTTCTGCAGAATCAATTGCCGGTCGCAGTCCGCTTCACGGGCGGCGGCCAATGGCTGGCCAGGCAAGGCCTGGACAACACGCTGACCCTCACTGCGCAACTGGCAAACCTGCTGCCAGAGTGCTGCGTCCGTACTGTCGGGCATCCAGATGCCACCAGACGGCAGCTCGACCTCAGCACGCCCCAGGGTCACCAGGGTTTTCAAATCGGTGGAAAAACCGGTGGCCGGACGCGCACGACCGAAGTCGGCGCCGATATCGTCATAACGACCGCCTTGGGCGATGGCTTGGCCAACACCCGGTACAAATACCGCGAACACCACACCGGTGTGGTAGTGGTAGCCGCGCAACTCACCCAGGTCAAAATACAGCGGCAACTGCGGGAAGCGCGCCGACAGTTGCTCGGCAATGGCCAGCACGTCGTCCAGTGCCGCCAGTACCGGCGCCGGCGCATTGGCCAGGCGCTCACGCGCAGCTACCAGCACTTCACGGCCGCCACACAGGTTCACCAGCGCACGCAGCATGCCGGCGAGATCCGCAGGCACGCCCTCGGTCAGCGCGATAACTTCATCGATAGCCTTGCGTTGCAGGGCATCGAACAACTGTTGCTCCACTTCACCGGACAACCCGGCCGCACGGGCCAGGCCACGGTAGATACCGACGTGACCCAGGTCCATGTGGACATCCGGCACGTCAGCCAGTTGCAGCATGGCCAGCATCAGGCTGATCACTTCAACGTCGCTGCTCGGGCTGGCGTCACCGTACAACTCGGCGCCCAACTGGATCGGACTGCGTGAAGACGACAATGCACGCGGCTGCGCATGCAGCACGCTGCCGGCATAGCACAGGCGGCTCGGACCTTCACGGCGCAGGGTGTGCGCATCAATGCGCGCCACTTGCGGCGTGATATCGGCACGGAACCCCATTTGCCGGCCCGATTGCGGGTCGATGACCTTGAAGGTGCGCAGATCCAGGTCCTGGCCCGCGCCGGTCAGCAGGGATTCCAGGTACTCGATATGGGGGGTCACGACAAACTCGTAACCCCAGCTCTGGAACAGATCCAACACCTGGCGACGCGCTACTTCAATGCGCGCAGCTTCTGGTGGCAGTACTTCTTCGATGCCATCTGGCAGCAGCCAGCGGTCTACCGTTGCCATTACGCCATTCCCCTATGATCCGGGCGGCCAGCCCTCGGCCGAGCCTTGAGTGAAGCAGAAAACACCCGCCCCCTGCATAAACCACGCGCAAGAGCGACGTGACGAACGACCTGCAAGCGGCCTCGTCGGGCACTTTCCTCGAAAAACCTGTCACGCCTGCCGAATCAAACATGCAGACGCAAAAAAGCCGGGAATTTCCCGGCTGCCGCATCATACACCCGTTTTCTGAAAGGATCACCCCGCCAGGCGTTTTAGCCGCCCGACGGGAGTGAGCCCTACAGAATCACAGGCCGGTTACTTGGACTTTTCCAGGTAGCGGAAGAACTCGCTGCTTGGGTCCAGCACCATGACGTCGGTTTTGTTCGCGAAGCTTTCACGGTAGGCGCGCAGGCTACGGTAGAACGCGTAGAACTCCTGGTCCTGGCCGTACGCCTTGGAGTAGATCGCCGCAGCTTGGGCATCACCATCACCACGCGCCTCTTCAGACTCGCGATAGGCCTCTGCCAGCAGTACACGACGCTGACGGTCGGCATCCGCACGGATACCTTCAGCCAGCTCGTTACCCTTGGCGCGGTGCTCACGAGCCTCACGCTCACGCTCGGTGCTCATACGCTCGAACACGCTGCGGTTCACTTCCTTCGGCAGGTCGATAGCCTTGACCCGAACATCGATCACCTCGATGCCCAGCTCTTTTTCCGCCATCGTGTTCAGCGAACGCGTGATGTCCGCCATCAGCGCATCACGCTCACCGGATACCACCTCGTGCAGGGTGCGCTTACCAAACTGGTCACGCAGTCCCGATTCCAGACGGCGCGACAAACGCTCGTCGGCAATCTGCTTGAGGCCGGAGGTCGCGGTGTAGAAGCGCTCGGCATCCTTGACGCGCCACTTGGCGTAGGCGTCAACCATCACGGCTTTCTTTTCCAGGGTCAGGAAGCGCTGTGTAGGTGCATCCAGGGTCATCAGGCGGGCGTCGAACTTGCGCACCTGGTTGACGTAGGGGACTTTCACATGCAGGCCCGGCTGGACATCCGCCTGGACCACGCGACCGAATTGCAGCAGCACCGCACGCTCGGTCTGAGCCACGATGTAGAAGCAGTTCCAGGCAGCGATGACCACGACGACGCCCACAATCAGGGCGGTCAGCGATTTATTGCTCATCAACGACTCTCCCTGGTACGTGTTTGCTGTTGCAGCAAGTCGGCGGCCGCACGGGCGCTCGCTTCGTTGGCAGCGGCATTGGAACCGGTGGACGGTGCGCTGGTGCTGCTACGACCACCTTCGATCATCTTGTCCAGCGGCAGGTACAGCAGGTTGTTCTGCCCACCTTTGCTGCCGGTCACGAGGACCTTGCTGGTGTTGCTGAAGACTTCCTGCATTGTGTCCAGGTACAGACGCTCACGCGTCACCTCTGGAGCCTTGCGGTACTCGGCAACCAGCTTGGTGAAGCGATCCGCCTCACCCTTGGCGCGGGAGACCACTTCGTCGCGGTAACCATTGGCATCCTCGAGGATGCGCTGGGCCTGACCACGGGCTTCCGGCACGACGCCGTTGGCGTAGGTTTCAGCCTGGTTGCGCGAACGCTGCTCGTCTTCACGGGCGCGGATCACGTCATCGAAGGCTTCCTGTACTTCACGCGGTGCGGCTGCGCTTTGTACGTTGACCTGGGTAACCGTGATACCGGTGCGGTACGTATCGAGGAAGCGTTGCAGACGCTCCTTGATCTCACTGGCCATCAATTCACGACCTTCGGTCAGCACCTGGTCCATCGCGGTGGAACCGACGACGTGGCGCAGGGCACTTTCGGTGGCGTGTTGCAGGCTGATTTCCGGCTGGTCGACGTTCAGCACGAAGTCCTGCAGGTTGCTGATCTTGTACTGCACGGTCAGCGGCACTTCGACGATGTTCTCGTCTTCAGTCAGCATCTGGCCCTGCTTGGTGTAGGCACGCTCACGCGTGACGTTCTCCATGTACTTCTTGTCGATCGGCGGGAAGTAGATATTCAGGCCTGGGCCGACGGTTTCGTAGTACTTGCCGAAGCGCAGCACCACGGCTTGCTCCTGCTCGTCCACTACGTATACGGCGCTGTACAGCCATACGGCCGCCAGCACGACAAGACCCAGGCCCAGCAGGCCATAGCCGCCGCCCTTGCTTGTGCGACCGCCTTCGTCACCACCGCGTTTTTTCCCACCACCGAACAACCCATTCAGGCTTTCCTGCAGCTTTCGGAAGGCCTCGTCGAGATCTGGTGGCCCCTTGCGGTCGCCATTATTGCGGCGTTTACCACCCCAAGGATCCTGATTATTCGAGTTGCCACCCGGCTCATTCCAAGCCATAGCGCTCTCCATCTGATAAAGCAAAGACGCACCCACGGCGCGCCGACCAATGCTACAGAATGCCTGCCACTGCGGCACAACCGCTTTCGGAGGCTTTTATTGCAAAGTGTGTTGTTCGATGAACTCTGTCGGTACCACACCTTCACGGCTGACCAGCCGATTCAGCTCCGAGCGCGGCAATCGAACGGCCAGCAAGCTGACACCTTCTTCGTCGTGTTCTTCTTTCTGGACCGCGCCCAGCTCGAAAAACTGTGCACGCAGTCGAGCAAAACGCTGGGGCAAGCGCAAGGTGCCAACGAACAAATCACCGCCGAGCAACTCGGCAATCGCTTGTTCAAGCAACTCAAGACCACTGCCATCTCGCGCCGACAACCACACCCGCTGGGGTTTGCCGTTCTCGTCGCGCTGGATTTGTGGCTCAACGCCTTCAAGCAAATCGAGTTTGTTATAGACCTCGAGGATCGGCAAGTCCTGGGCACCAATCTCGCCCAGCACCAGCATTACCTGTTCAATCTGCAACATGCGATCCGGTTCGGCCGCATCGATCACGTGCAACAGCAGGTCGGAATTGCTCGACTCTTCGAGCGTAGACCGAAATGCCTCGACCAGCTTGTGCGGCAAGTGACGAATGAACCCCACGGTATCGGCCAGGACAATCGGCCCCAGGTCGTCCAGATCCAGACGGCGCAAGGTCGGGTCAAGGGTGGCGAACAGTTGGTCGGCCGCGTACACGTCCGATTTCGTCACGTTGTTGAACAGCGTGGATTTGCCGGCGTTGGTATAGCCCACCAGGGACACGGTAGGGATATCTGCGCGCGAACGACCACGTCGCGATTGCTCGCGCTGGCTGCGGACTTTCTCCAGGCGGCCCTTGATCTGGCGCAGGCGGACCCGCAGCAGGCGGCGGTCGGTTTCGAGCTGGGTTTCACCCGGCCCCCGCATGCCGATACCGCCACCCTGACGCTCAAGGTGAGTCCAGCCGCGGACCAGCCGCGTGCTCATGTGGTCAAGCTGGGCCAGTTCGACCTGTAGCTTGCCTTCATGGGTACGGGCGCGTTGGGCGAAAATATCGAGAATCAGACCGGTGCGGTCGATCACGCGACACTCGAAGACACGTTCGAGGTTACGTTCCTGACTGGGCGTAAGGGTGTGATTGAAGATCACCAGATCGGCTTCTTCAGCGTGGACCAGGTCGCGCAGTTCCTCGACCTTGCCGCTGCCAATCAGGTATTTGGCGGTTGGCCGATGACGCGGCACGTTAAAAAACGCAACGGTCTCGGCGCCGGCCGAATTTGCCAACTCCTGAAACTCCTGCGGATCTTCGCGCGCCTCAGGGTCCTGTCCATCCAAGTGAACGAGGATTACTCGCTCACCACCACCGTGGCGCTCAAAGAACAAAGGAGACTCCTATCAGGCGTTACCTGGCTCAGCGTCAGCTGCATCATCACCTGCTGCGCTAGGCAGACGGATTGGACGAACGGGGACGACTGTCGAGATAGCGTGCTTGTATACCATCTGGCTGACGGTGTTTTTCAGCAGGATCACGAACTGGTCGAACGACTCGATCGTGCCTTGCAGCTTGATACCGTTGACCAGGTAGATGGAAACCCCCACTTTCTCTTTACGTAAAGTATTCAAGTAAGGGTCTTGTAGCGAATGCCCTTTTGACATGTGCCGCACTCCTTTAAGGATCAATAATAAAAAATCGGAAAATAGATAGCTTATGGCCGTCACACCCCCAAGGATAGACGGCAATTGCAAGGACTCAGCTCAATATGGAGACCGTTCCCAAGTATTTCAAGGCGCGTGACAGATTGTCGCTGTCCAGGCTGTCCAGCCAGTGTAAATCGCTCCAGCTGCGCAACCAGGTGAACTGGCGTTTCGCCAATTGGCGCGTGGCAATGATGCCGCGCTCCTGCATCTCAGCTGACGTCAGCTTTCCATCCAGATGATCCCAGACTTGGCGGTAGCCTACAGCACGTATCGACGGCAACCCTGGATGCAGGTCACCTCTTGAACGCAGTGCTACGACCTCGTCCACAAACCCCTGTTCCAACATAATTGTGAATCTTTGTGCAATTCGTTCATGCAGCACCTGGCGATTTGCCGGAGCGATGGCCAGATTCGCCACAGTATAGGGCAATTGTGACTGCCCAGATGCGCCTGCGTCAGCACTTTGCGCACTTTGTTTCAGCCGGTGTTCAGTCATGGTCTGCCCGCTGACACGCCAGACTTCCAGGGCCCGTGAAAGGCGCTGGGGGTCGTTGGGGTGAATGCGCGCGGCGGATACCGGGTCTATTGCCGCCAACTGGTCGTGCAGGGCTTGCCAGCCAAGGCGTGCAGCCTCTTCCTCAAGCTCGGCGCGCACCTGGGCGTCGGCCGCCGGCATATCCGCCAGTCCCTCCTGCAAAGCCTTGTAATAGAGCATCGTACCGCCCACCAGCAGCGGAATATTGCCCCGCGCGGTGATCTCGGCCATGGCGGCCAGCGCGTCGGTACGGAAATCCGCCGCCGAATAGCTCTCGGCCGGGTCGATAATGTCGATCAACTTATGCGGATACTGTGCCAACAGCGCTTTGGAAGGCTTGGCGGTGCCAATGTCCATGTCCCGGTAAACCAGGGCAGAGTCCACACTGATCAGCTCGCATGGCAACACCTTGGTCAGCTCGATGGCCAGGTCGGTCTTGCCGGCGGCCGTAGGACCCATCAGGAAGATCGCGGGGGGCAAGGCACTCATCAACGGCCGCGCAAGAACAGTTTGTCCAGGTCGTCCAGGCCCATCTGGGTCCAGGTCGGCCGGCCATGGTTGCATTGCCCGCTGCGTTCGGTGTTTTCCATGTCGCGCAGCAAGCCGTTCATTTCCGGCAGGGCCAGGCGGCGATTGGCGCGGATGGCACCGTGGCAGGCCATGGTGCCGAGCAATTCGTTGATGTGCGCCTGGATACGGTCACTGGTGCCGTACTCCATCAGGTCGGCGAGTACGTCGGCTACCAGCCGATTGGCCTCGGCCTGCTTGAGCAGTGCGGGGATCTGGCGGATGGCCAGGGTTTCCGGGCCCAGGCGTTGCAGTTCAAAGCCCAGCTTCTGGAACACGCTGTGGTGCTCTTCTGCGCAATCAGCCTCACGCTGGCTGACCGCCAGGGATTCCGGCACCAGCAGCGGCTGGCCACTGAGGCCTTCACTGGCCATGGCAATCTTGAGGCGCTCGTACATGATCCGCTCGTGGGCGGCGTGCATATCCACCAGCACCAGGCCATGGGCGTTTTCCGCCAGGATGTAGATACCCTTGAGCTGCGCCAGCGCATAACCCAACGGCGGAATATCTCCACCGCCCTCCGGCAAGGCGACAGGTGCACCCGGCTCAGCCCCCGGCAGCGGCGCAAAAAACTCGCGGTACGCCGCCTGGGCCTCGGCCACCGGCACCGCCGATTGCGGACGCGGCGTGTATTGGTACTGATAACCCGCCCCCGAACCGGAACCCGGCGCGGTGTACGACGGCTGCGGCTGCGGCGATTGCAGCAGGTTGGCCGCCAGGCTCATTTCGCCCTGGGGGCCGAACTCACCGGCTTCCGGGCCGCTCGGCCGCACCACTGCCGTCACGATTGGGGCAGACAACTGATCATCCGGACGCACATCGCCCAGGGTGCGGTGCAAGGTGCCGTAAAGGAAGTCATGCACCATGCGCCCATCACGGAAGCGCACTTCGTGTTTGGTGGGGTGCACGTTGACGTCCACCACCGACGGGTCGACCTCGAAGAACAGCACAAACGTCGGGTGCCGCCCATTGAACAGCACATCGCGGTACGCCTGGCGCACCGCATGGGCCACCAGCTTGTCGCGCACTGCACGGCCGTTCACAAAAAAGTACTGCAGGTCCGCTTGGCTGCGGGAGAACGTCGGCAAACCGACCCAGCCCCACAGGCGCAGGCCATTGCGTTCGATTTCAATCGGCAGCGCCTGCTCCAGGAACCCCGCACCGCAAATAGCCGACACCCGGCGAGCACGCGCCGCGTCGTCATGGGCTTCATGCAGGCTGAGGATGGTCTTGCCGTTGTGGCGCAGGTGGAAGGCCACGTCGAAACGCGCCAGGGCCAGGCGCTTGATGACTTCCTGCAGGTGATCGAATTCGGTTTTTTCGGCCTTGAGGAATTTGCGTCGCGCCGGGGTGTTAAAGAACAGGTCGCGCACTTCCACCGACGTCCCCACCGGGTGGGCGGCCGGCTGGACTCGAGGCGCCATGTCGCGGCCTTCGGTTTCCACTTGCCAGGCTTGATCGGCGTCACGGGTGCGTGACGTCAGGGTCAGACGTGCTACGGAGCTGATCGACGCCAGGGCCTCACCGCGAAAGCCCAGGCTCATCACGCGCTCAAGGTCTTCCAGGTCGCGGATCTTGCTGGTGGCGTGACGGGCCAGGGCCAACGGCAGGTCGTCGGAGGAGATGCCACTGCCATCGTCACGCACCCGCAGCAGCTTCACGCCGCCCTGTTCCACGTCGACATCGATACGCTTGGCGCCTGAGTCGATGCTGTTTTCCAGCAACTCCTTGATCACCGATGCGGGACGCTCAACCACTTCCCCCGCTGCGATCTGGTTCGCCAGGCGCGGGCTGAGCAGCTCGATACGCGACCCACTGTTCAAGGTTGATTCGCTCATTACTGTGCCGCCAATTCAGTGCCGGGGATGGTCAACACCTGGCCGACTTTGAGCTCATCGGTTTTCAGGTTGTTGGCACTGCGCAAGGTAGCGGCCGAGACCTGGAACCGCACCGCCAGCATCGCCAGGGTGTCGCCGGGCTGCACGCGATGATCACGCGGGCCCTGGGCGATTTTGCCCGAGTCACGCAGCCAGGCGATGTAGGTGCCCGGTGGCGGATTCTGCTGGAAGAACTGGCGAATACCGGCACTGATCGAGCGTGCCAGCGCCTGTTGATGGCTGGCGCTGGCCAGCTTCGAGGCTTCGTTGGAGTTGGAGATAAACCCGGTTTCCACCAGGATCGACGGGATGTCCGGCGACTTCAACACCATGAACCCGGCTTGCTCCACGCGCTGCTTGTGCAGCGAGGTCACCCGGCCGATGTTGCTCAATACTTTTTGGCCAACGTTCAAGCTGGACGTCAGCGAGGCCGTCATCGACAGGTCGAGCAGCACGCCGGCGAGCATTTTGTCCTTGTCATCGAGGGACACATTGCCGGCGCCGCCGATCAAGTCGGAACGGTTTTCGCTGTCGGCCAGCCAACGCGCAGTCTCGGACGTAGCGCCGCGATCCGACAGGGCAAACACCGACGCGCCAAAGGCAGCCGCTGAAGGCGCGGCGTCGGCGTGGATCGACACAAACAGGTCGGCGCCTTTCTTGCGGGCGATTTCGGTACGCCCGCGCAATGGAATGAAGTAGTCGCCGGTACGCGTCAGCTCGGCGCGATAGCCTTTCATGCCATTGACCTGGCGCTGCAACTCGCGGGCGATGGCCAGCACCACGTCTTTTTCATGCTGGCCGCGCGAGCCGGAGGCCCCCGGGTCCTCACCACCGTGGCCGGCGTCGATCACCACAATGATATCGCGCTTGCCGGCCGGAGCCGGTGGCGGCGGTGGCAGCTTGACCTGCGGCTGCGACGGGCTGACCGGCACGGCCGGCACCGTTGCGACGCTTGGGGTTGGCGCGGGTGGCGGTGCGGCATCGGCGGCATTGTCGAACAGGTCAACCACCAAGCGGTTGCCATACTGTGCGTTTGGCGCCAGGGAGAAGCTTTTCGGGGTCACGACCTTTTTCAGGTCGATCACCACGCGCAGGTCGGTCGGCGTACGCTGGGCCGAGCGCATAGCGGTGATCGGGGTGTTGGCGGTGGAGACTTTCAGCGGCGCGGCCAGGGTCGCACCGTTGATGTCGATCACCAGGCGATCAGGCGCCGTCAGGGTAAAGACGCTGTGCTGGACCGGGCCAGACAGGTCGAACACCAGTCGCGTGTTATCCGGCGCTCGCCACAGGCGAACGCTTTTCACCTGTGAAGCAGCCAGAGCATTGACAGTCATTGCCGCAAGCAACACCCCTACGACAGCAACCAACGCGCGAAAGCGCATACCTAACCCCACCAATTATTTGAATTCCAATGCCAAAGCGGCGCACCACGACTGGCCGCGCGCGCTTTGGGGCAACAACTTCAGCTGACGTCCATGCTCATGCGGCGTAATGGTAATGGTCAGGTCCGGCTTTGGCAAAAAGCCTGTGCCTTTATCTGGCCACTCGATCAGGCACAACGCATCTTCATCGAAGTAATCACGGATGCCCATGAACTCCAGCTCTTCGGGATCGACCAGGCGATAGAGGTCGAAATGGAACGCCCGCACCTCGCCAATTTCATAGGGTTCCACCAAGGTGAACGTTGGGCTTTTTACCGCCCCGGCGTGCCCCAATCCGCGAATGATCCCCCGGGACAGTGTGGTCTTGCCCGCCCCCAGGTCGCCCTCCAGAAAGATCAGCCCTGCCCCGGCGGTGACCTGGGCAATGCGCTGGCCGAAAGCAACCATGGCCTCTTCATCGGCCAGGAAAAGGATTACTTCAGACACGGCGACTGCTCCTCCAGCAATTGACGAATGGCGGGTATCAGGTCGCTTGCCGCCAGCCCGCGACCAAAGGTCCCCTGGCGATCCCCCGCCGTGGCGTGCAACCACACGGCCAGGCAGCTTGCCTCAAAAGCCGGCATGCCTTGGGCAAGCAGTGCCCCCACCAGGCCGGCCAACACGTCACCGAGCCCCGCCGCGGCCATGGCCGGGTGGCCTTGGTCACATCGCGAAACACGTCCGTCCGGGCTGGCAATCAAACTGCCAGCCCCCTTGAGGATAGCCACGGCGTTGAATTTCTCGCTCAACGCGCGCGCTACCTTAAGACGATCAGCCTGAACCTCGGCTGTCGACATACCCAGCAAGCGCGCAGCCTCCCCCGGATGCGGAGTGATCACGCAGTTGTCCGGTAGGACGACGCTGCCGGTGGCGAGTTGATTCAGCGCGTCGGCATCCCAGACTTGCGGCTGCTTGGCGTTGGCCGCAACGGACAAGAGGCTTTTGCCCCAAGCGGCATCGCCCAGGCCGGGACCGATCACAATGACCGAGATTTTTTCCAACAGGCTCATCAGTTGATTGGCCGAGCTCACCCCAATGGACATGACCTCCGGCAAACGCGTCAACGCCGCGGAAACGTGCTCCAGGCGGGTCGCCAGGGATACCATGCCGGCGCCACTGCGCAGGGCACTTTCGGCACTCAACAGCGCTGCGCCGCCAAAGCCGCGGTCACCACCAATGACCAACAGGTGGCCGAACTGGCCTTTATGGGCGTCCGGGGAACGTGCGGCCAGTTGCGGCAAGTGGCCGTGCAACAGGGGCTGTACGTCGGTTATTGCGTGTTTTGTCTGCGGCATGCGTCTTCAAGCTCCGATGTCTGGCAGAATTATACCTATCTAACCTGCGGTTTCCCTTGTCTCATGCCTGCCATCACCACCGATCTGCCTGCCCTCGCCCAATCGATCAAAGACTGGGGCCGCGAGCTGGGCTTTCAACAAGTCGGCATCAGCGGCCTGGACCTGGCCGAGCATGAACAGCACCTGCAACGCTGGCTCGACGCGGGTTACCACGGCGAGATGGAGTACATGGGCGCCCATGGCAGCAAACGCTCGCACCCCGAAGAGCTGGTGCCCGGTACTTTGCGCGTGGTCTCGCTGCGCATGGACTACCTGCCCGGCGACACGCAGATGGCGCAGCTGCTGGCCAAGCCGGAAAAAGCCTATATCTCGCGCTACGCCCTGGGCCGCGACTACCACAAGCTGATCCGCAAGCGCGTGCAGCAACTGGCCGACCGCATTCAAGCGCAGATCGGCCCCTTTGGTTTCCGCGCCTTCGTCGACAGCGCACCGGTGCTGGAAAAAGCCATCGCCGAAAAAGCCGGGTTGGGCTGGATCGGTAAAAACACCCTGGTCCTCAATCGCAAGGCCGGCAGTTACTTCTTCCTGAGCGAACTGTTTGTCGACTTACCGCTGCCAGTGGACCCGCCCCACAGCACCGAACACTGCGGGCGCTGCACGGCGTGCCTGGATATCTGCCCCACCAATGCCTTCGTCGGCCCCTATGTGCTGGACGCGAGGCGCTGTATTTCCTACCTGACCATTGAGCTCAAAAGCGCGATCCCCGAAGACTTGCGCCCGTTGATCGGCAACCGCGTGTTTGGCTGCGATGACTGTCAGATCGTTTGCCCGTGGAATCGTTTCGCCGGCGCCACCGCCGAAAGCGATTTCAAGCCACGCCACAACCTGGATAACGCGGAACTGGCCGAACTGTTTATGTGGGACGAGGATAAATTCCTCAGCAGCACCGAAGGCTCGCCGCTACGTCGCGCCGGTTATGAGCGCTGGTTACGCAACCTGGCGGTAGGCCTGGGCAACGCGCCGTCGAGCATTCCGGTGCTGGAAGCCTTGAAGGCACGCCAGGATTACCCCTCCGAGCTGGTGCGTGAGCACGTGGAATGGGCGCTGAACCAGCACGCTTCGCGCTAGTGCACGTCGTCGTTGTAGACAAACTTGGGCATTTCCCAGTGAAAGCGGATTGCGAGCAGGCGCAATAGAAAACCGCTGAACAGGGTCAGCAGAATCGCTTGTTCGCTGGGCAACTCCAGATAAAGGCACAGCAAATAGAACCAGGCGGCGAGGAACGAGACGCTGGCGTACAGCTCGCGGCGGAAGATCAGCGGGATATCGTTGCAGAAAATGTCGCGCAAGATGCCGCCGAATACGCCGGTGATCACCCCACTGACCGACGCCACGAGCATGCCGTGGCCCATTTCCAGGGCGGTCATGCAGCCGATCAGGGTGAAGGCCACCAGGCCCACGGCGTCGAGCGCCAGGAACAGCGAGCGCAGATGGCGCATCAGTGGGGCGATGAAGATCGTCACCAGCGCGGCAACGGAGGTCAGCACCAGGTATTCCGGGTGCTTGACCCAGGTCAGCGGGTAATGGCCGAGCAACACGTCACGCACCGAACCACCGCCCAGCGCCGTCACACACGCGATCAGCACCACACCAAACCAGTCCATGCCACGCCGCCCGGCGGACAACGCACCGGTCATGGCTTCGGCGGTGATGGCGATGAGGTAGAGCATCAGCAGCATAAGGGCGATCCTTGCATTGAGGCCGGCAGTCTAATCATTTGCTGATGGCACCAAAAGGGGGCGCTTGGCGAAAGACCGCGTCACGTCATCGGGGGCAAGCCCCCTCCCACATTTGACTGCGTTCACACATCAAGGTGTGGAAGGGGGCGTGCCCCCGATGAGGCCGATACAGGCGCCAAACACTCAGGCCTTGATGAAATGCTTGCGGTAATGCTGCAGCTCAGCAATCGACTCGCGAATATCGTCCAGCGCCAAGTGAGTGCTGCCTTTATGGAAGCTGTCTTTGACTTCCGGCGCCCAGCGCGCAGCCAGCTCTTTCAAGGTGGACACATCCAGATTGCGGTAGTGGAAGTAGCTTTCCAGCCCCTTCATGTGCGTATAAAGGAAGCGCCGGTCCTGGCAGATGCTGTTGCCGCAGATCGGCGACTTGCCCTTGGGCACCCACTTTTCCAGGAAGGCGATGGTTTCAGCCTCGGCCTCCGCCATGCTGATGCGACTGTCGCGCACGCGCTGGGTCAGGCCGGAGTTGCCGTGGGTGCGGGTGTTCCACTCGTCCATGGTGGCGAGTACGGCGTCGCTGTGGTGGATGGCGATCACCGGACCTTCCGCCAAGGTGTTGAGGTTGCTGTCGGTGACAATGGTCGCCATCTCGATGATGACGTCGGTGTCGGGGTTCAGACCGGTCATTTCCAGATCGATCCAAATCAGGTTCTGTGGGTTTTGCATGGCTTGATTCTCTTGGCACCTTGGCGTAGCTGCGCAGTTTAGCAGGCAGGGGCGTGCTAGACTCGCGACCGTTTTACCTAACCTTTGCATTATCGACACGGAACACCAATGGCCAAACGCCAGCTCAACCGTCGCCAAAACTGGCGCATCGAAAAGATTCAAGGCGAACGCGCCGCACGCGCCGCCAAACGTGAATCCTCCGCCGTGGAAGCGCTCGAGGGCGGCGACCTGGGCCCCGAGCAGACGGGCCTGGTGATCGCGCACTTTGGTGTGCAGGTCGAAGTCGAGGCGCTCGAAGGCGAACTCGCAGGGTCAGTGTCCCGTTGCCACCTGCGCGCCAACCTTCCTGCGCTGGTCACCGGCGATAAAGTGGTATGGCGGGCCGGCAACCAGGGTATCGGCGTGATCGTCGCCCAGTTGCCACGCACCACCGAACTGCGTCGCCCGGACAGTCGTGGCCAGCTCAAGCCGGTAGCGGCCAACGTCGACATGATCGTCATTGTGTTCGCGCCGCTGCCCGAGCCCCATGCCAACCTGATTGACCGTTACCTGGTCGCCGCCGAGCACGCGGGCATTCGTCCGCTGCTGCTGCTGAACAAATTCGACCTGATTGACGAGCAGAACGCCCCAGCGCTCAACGCCTTGCTGGCGGTGTACCGCACCCTCGGCTACCCAGTGCTGGAAGTGTCGGCGCATCACGGCAATGGCATGGAACAGCTGCAACAGCAGCTGGACGGACGTATCAGCGTGTTTGTCGGCCAATCGGGCGTGGGTAAATCCTCGCTGGTCAACAGCCTGCTGCCGGAAGTCGACACCCGCGTGGGCCCACTGTCGGAACTGTCCGGCCAGGGCACTCACACCACCACCACCGCGCGACTGTTCCACTTCCCCGGAGGCGGTGAGCTGATCGACTCCCCGGGTATCCGCGAATTCGGCCTCGGCCACGTCAGCCGCAGCGACGTGGAAGCGGGCTTTATCGAATTCAACGACCTGATCGGCACCTGTCGCTTCCGCGATTGCAAACACGACCGCGAGCCGGGCTGTGCGCTGCTCAAGGCCTTGGAAGATGGGCGTGTGCAGCAGCAGCGGATGAATAGCTATCGGTCGATTATTGCGAGTTTGCCCGAAAGCAGTTATTGAGCGGCCATTTCTTGACACATATAAATGGCGGCGCAAAGCGCGCTAGTCCATTGATTTAACGGGGGCTGGCATCAAGAATTCGAAACAACTGGGTGGCTCGTCGACGCAAGCCAGCTTGAATTCGAAATCCCTGATGCTCATAATCTCTCCGTCACCAGCGCAAGCTGGCAGGAGTCTGGATCCTTCTCGGGGTTGATCCAGCGGCGCAGAAGGGGCGAAGCAAGCTCCACTGCGCGTCGAATGAAGCCGCCTTCGGGCGGCTTTGCTTTTTGTGGGGAATTAACGATTGGCTCTCTACTATCACCCCAAACAAGGCGATGTACTGCTCTGCGACTTCACACGAGGTTTTGTTGCCCCGGAGATGCTGAAGATCCGCAAGGTCGTCGTGATATCCCCTACTGCAACCCATAATCGCAAACTCTGCACCGTGGTGCCGATCTCATCTACCGCTCCCGAGATACAGCACGACTGGCACCACTTGCTACGTACAAATCCACTTCAATCCGATGGCTACAAGGCGCTGTGGGTGAAGTGCGACATGATTTATACCGTCAGCTTCGAGCGCCTCGACAAACTCCATAGGAAGACCCGATCGAAAGGGCGCGAGTACTTCGTCCCACGCCTCTGCACCGAGGACATGCGAGGCGTCATCAGCGGTGTCAAAGCCTATCTCCCGCTCTGACCAGAAATTAAAACGCCCCGATCAGTCGGGGCGTTTTAATGGGTGGTGCCTATAGGATGTGGCTTACGACCCAGCCTTAGGCACCGTAGGATCCTTCACCCCACCCTCATCAAACAGATTCAGCTTCTGGCGCAGTTCATGCGCCGGCAATGGCTCTTGCCCTGGCGGAATGGCGTTCGGATCGGTCGGAACCTCACCCGGTGCGCCTGCACCCGGAGTGGGCGGCGGAGCCGGCTGCTGATCACCTTCAATCGCACGCTGGGCCTTTTTGGTCAGCACGACGATATCGATACGGCGGTTGATCGGGTTGAACGGGTCCTTGTGATCAAACAGCTGCGACGATGCAAACCCCACCACCCGCGCCACTTGCGGGTCCGGGTAGCTGCCGGCCACCAGCGCGCGACGTGCGGCGTTGGCACGGTTGGCCGAAAGCTCCCAGTTGCCGAAGTCGCCCTGGCCCGCATACGGCTTGGCGTCGGTGTGGCCGCTGATGCTGATCTTGTTCGGCACCGCCTTGATGGTGTCGGCCATGGCCAGCAGGATGTCTTCAAAGTACGGCTTCAGGCGCGCACTGCCGGAGTCGAACATCGGCCGGTTGGCCGCATCGGTGATCTGGATGCGCAAGCCGTCCGGGGTGATCTCGAACGAAATCTGGTCCTTGAACTTCAGCAGTTGCGGGTTTTCCTCAACCTTGGTCTGCAGTTCTTGCAGCAACAGTTCCAGGCGCTCTTGCTCGACCTGCTCGGCCATGGCCTCAACGGTATCGCGCTCGATCGGGATCTTTTCCTGAGGCGCTTCGGTTTTGACTTCCGGGTTGATAGTGCGCTCAGGCGCCAACTGCGGCGAACCGCCCAGGTCGATCACGAACGGCGTGCCACTTTCCGAGAAACCAATGGGGTCTTTGAAGTAGCCGGCGATGGCAATCTTCTGTTCCGGCGTGGCGGTGGACATCAGCCACAGCACCAGGAAGAACGCCATCATCGCCGTCGCAAAGTCGGCGAAGGCGATTTTCCAGGCGCCACCATGGTGCCCCGCAGCGAAGCGCTTGACGCGCTTGATGATTATCGGCTGGTTGTTTTCCATGGCTTAGCGACCGCGAACCGCTTGTTCCAACTCGGCGAAGCTTGGGCGATGCTTGGGGTACAGCACTTTACGGCCGAACTCCACCGCCAGCGACGGCGGCATGCCGGAAGCGGAAGCCACCAGGCTGGCCTTGATCGATTCGTACAGGTTGATTTCTTCCTTGGCGTCATGGGCCAGGGAGGTGGCCAACGGACCGAAGAAGCCGTAAGCCGCGAGAATACCGAAGAAGGTACCGACCAGTGCCGCACCGACGTGCATACCGATGGCGGCCTGGTCGCCTTCACCCAGGGAGGCCATGGTCACCACGATACCGAGTACCGCCGCGACGATACCGAAACCCGGCATACCATCAGCGATACCGGTCACGGCGTGGGACGGGTGCTCCAGCTCTTCCTTAAGGCTGAACAACTCCATGTCGAACAGGCCTTCCAGCTCATGGGGAGCCATGTTGCCGGAGGACATGATGCGCAAGTAGTCACAGATATAGGCGGTCATGCGCTCATCTTTGAGCACGGCCGGGTACTTGGCGAAAATCGGGCTGGCCGCAGCGTCCTCAATGTCACCTTCGATGGCCATCATGCCTTCGCGGCGGCTCTTGTTGAGGATCTCGTAGACCAGGCCCAACACCTCCAGATAGAAGGTGTGAGTGAAGCGTGAACCGAACATGCCCAGGGATTTCTTGACCACGTGCATCGTCATGTAGCCGGGGTTCGCCTGCAAGAATGCGCCGAATGCCGCACCACCGATGATCAGCACTTCGAAGGGCTGGATCAGCGCAGCAATTTTACCGTGGGACAGGACGTACCCACCGAGCACACTTGCGATGACGACAATGATGCCGATAATTTTAGCCATAGGAGATGAGTACTTGCGCCGTCGGGTTCATGGACATATTGGGGGGAACTGAAAACTCTTGTTCCTCTTATCGGCAAAACTGCGCCAGACTATAGCCCGTTAAGGCGAAAAGCCAGTTCGGCCCGCTCCGGGTGTGTTGACCGCAAGTGATGATCGCGCCCCAATCATGGCTAATGAAACGACAGTCCCAACTGCTAAACCTACCTCTCTCGCCGCTTGGATCAAGCGCCTGGACGATGTGCTGCTGCCTGTTCCACAGGCCAGCCACGACCGTGTGTGCAAGGGCATCCGCGACAGCCGCAGTTCATTGCGGGATATTGCCGAGCTGATGCAAGACAGCCCGGCGCTGGTGCTCAGCGTGATGCGCGAGGCCAACAGCCACACCCACGGCAGCCTGGCTGAGCCGGCAGAAAATCTCGAAGTGGCGCTTAACCGCCTGGGCCTCAAGCGCGCCGAAGAACTGCTGGCGCGCTTGCCCGCAGTGCCCGAAAACGAGATTCCCGTGGCACTGCGCCAATTGTTGCTGGTGAGCCAGCACGCTTCGCAGCAAGCCAACGGTTTGTTCGGCAGCCGCCTGGCGCGCCTGTGGCAAGACATTCACTGGGGTAGCCTGCTGTTTCTGTCGCCGCTGTGGCCGATGGCGGTCGCGTACCCCAAACTCCTGGAAGAATGGGAACTGCGGGTGATCCACAAAGGCCAGTCGGCCCGCGAGGTGGAACAGGCCTTATTCGGCGTGCGCCTGCTGGACCTGTGCGTCGGCCTGACCGACGCCTGGCACCTGCCGATCTGGGTATCCCAGGGCTACAAGCTGCTGCTGACCGAACAGCGTTTGCTGGTCAAGGCGCTGCATATCGCCCGCGAAGATGACTCCCTGCGCCATCAACAATTGCTCGACGCCGAACCCAACCTGCGCCGCTGGCTCAACCAGCCGGCCAATACGGTGTTGCTGGCCAACGGCCTGGCGATGTCGGCCCAGGAGTCCTGGACCTGCCCGCATACCGAGCGCTGGCAGCGCCTCACGGCGCTGTACCTGCAACAGCCGTTGGGCGAGGTGCAACAACAGGTTCACCAGCAAGCCGTCGCCAGCGCCCGCAACACGTTGATGCCCGACCTCTGGCACCCGGCGCTGTCGCTGATCTGGCCCTGGCATGTGCAGAAAATTCATCGTGGCCTGCTACCCGCGCCACCGCCCACCGCCGAGGCCCTGGCCGTGTGGCGCAAGCGCTGCACCGAGCTGCTGGTAGAGCCCAGCCGCTTTGCCAACGCCATGCACCTGACCACGTGCGCCAAGGAGGCCTTGGTGGCCAGCGGCATGCAGCGGGTCATGCTGCTGATGACCGATCGCGCGCAGAGCATGTTGCGCGTGCACCAGGTCGACGGCCTGCCGAAAGACGCAGCCAACCTGAGCCTGGACGTGGTCAACAGCACGCTGCTGCAACGCCTGCTGGAAAAGTCCGCCCAGGTGCGCCTCACACCGGACAACCACGCGCAGTTCTCGGCACTGCTGCCGCCGATCCTGCGCCGCCTGTTTACTGGCGAACACCTATTGCTGCGCTCCCTGAGCTGCAATGGCAAGGTGGTGATGCTGATGGTGGCCGACCAGGGTGGCGGGCCGTTCTCGGAAACCACCGTGCAGGCCTTCGGCAAAACCGCCCAATGCATCGAGAAAGCCCTGCACTGCTTTACCAACCGCAGCGCCTGATGCTTGCGCTACAATCGCGCTCCTTTAATGCCAACATTTGTGCCCAGGAGACCTCACATGCCTGACTTCTCTGGCTTGCCGCTGGTGATCGAATCCGGCGACCTGCTCGGCCGCCTGGAGGCCGAACACCTGATTCTGGTGGACCTCACCAGTGCCGCCCGCTACGCCGAAGGGCATATCCCCGGCGCGCATTTCGTTGACCCCAAGCGCACCCAGTTGGGCCAGGCGCCGGCGCCCGGTTTGCTGCCCAACAAAGCTGACCTGGAAACACTGTTCGGCGAATTGGGCCATACCCCCGACGCCACCTACGTGGTCTATGACGACGAAGGCGGCGGCTGGGCCGGGCGTTTTATCTGGATGCTCGATGTGATCGGCCACCAGAAATACCACTACCTTGACGGCGGCCTGCCGGCGTGGCTGGACGAAAAACACCCGGTCTCCACCGACGTGCCCGCGCCAGTCGGCGGCCCGGTCAGCCTGACGCTGCACGACGGCCCCACCGCCACCCGTGAATACCTGCAAAGCCGCCTGGGCGCGGCCGACCTGGGCATCTGGGACGCACGCGGCCCGCTGGAGTATTCCGGCGAGAAGGTGCTGGCGGCCAAAGGCGGGCATATCCCCGGCGCGGTGAACTTCGAATGGACGGCCGGCATGGACAAGGCACGCAACCTGCGTATCCGCCGCGACATGCCGCAGATCCTCGAAGACCTCGGGCTGACCAAAGACAAAGAAATCATCACCCACTGCCAGACTCACCACCGCTCTGGCTTCACCTACCTGGTGGCCAAGGCGCTCGGTTATCCGCGAGTCAAAGGTTATGCCGGTTCCTGGGGCGAATGGGGCAACCACCCCGACACCCCCGTCGAGATTTAAGGTTTAAGGACAGTAAATGAAAAAGCAGTTGTTTATCCTCAGCCAGTACTTGCTGCCGCACCACCTGCTGTCGCGCCTGGCAGGCTGCATTGCCGAGTGCCGCGTGCGCTGGTTCAAGAATGCCTTCACCGCCTGGTTCGCCAAGCGCTATCAAGTGGACATGTCCCAGGCCCTGGTTGAGGACCTGACCGCTTATGAGCACTTCAACGCCTTCTTCACTCGCGCATTGAAAGACGGCGCACGCCCACTGGATCAAACCCCTGGTGCGGTGTTGAGCCCCGCCGATGGCGCAGTCAGCCAGCTTGGCCCGATCGAGCATGGTCGTGTGTTCCAGGCCAAAGGCCACAGCTTCAGCGTGCTGGAACTGCTGGGTGGCGATGCGGCCTTGTCGGCGCCGTTCATGGGCGGCGATTTCGCCACCGTTTACCTGTCGCCGAAAGACTACCACCGCGTGCACATGCCACTCGCCGGCACTCTGCGCGAGATGGTCTACATCCCTGGACGTATCTTCTCGGTGAACCAGACCACCGCGGAAAACGTACCCGAGCTGTTCGCACGTAACGAGCGCGTTGCGTGCATCTTCGACACCGAACGCGGCCCGATGGCCGTGGTATTGGTGGGCGCGATGATTGTGGCGTCGATTGAAACCGTGTGGGCCGGGCTGGTGACGCCGCCGAAGCGCGAGCTGAAAACCTTCCGCTATGACGAAGCAGCACGTGCGCCGATTCACCTGGAGAAGGGTGCGGAGCTGGGTCGCTTCAAACTGGGTTCGACCGCGATCGTGCTGTTCGGGCCGGATCAGGTGAAGTGGGCGGAAGAATTGGTGGCGGGCAGCCCGGTGCAAATGGGCCAAGGCATCGCCGCGCCTAAAGCTTGACGCAAACTCAATGTGGGAGGGGGCAAGCCCCCTCCCACATTTTGAACTGCGTTTATTCAGTTAAAGCTGACCATCGCGGTCGCGGAAGCCCAACAGATACAACACCCCGTCCAGCCCCAACGTCGAAATCGCCTGCTTGGCCGACTGTTTCACCAGCGGCTTGGCACGGAACGCCACGCCCAACCCGGCAATCGCCAGCATCGGCAAGTCATTGGCCCCATCGCCGACCGCAATGGTCTGCTCCAGGCGCAAACCTTCCTTGTGGGCCAGTTCCTTCAGCAAGTCCGCTTTGCGCTGGGCGTCGACAATCGGCTCCACCGCCACGCCGGTCACCTTGCCATCCACCACTTCCAGCTCGTTGGCGAACACATAGTCGATGCCCAGCTTGGCCTGCAATTGCTTGGCGAAGTAGGTGAAGCCGCCCGACAGAATGGCGGTCTTGTAACCCAGGCGCTTGAGTTCGGCGAACAGGGTTTCGGCGCCTTCGGTCAGGCGCAGGGAGGCGCCGATGGCGTCCAGCACGCTCACGTCCAGGCCCTTGAGCAGCGCGAGGCGCTCTTTGAAGCTGGCGCGGAAATCGAGTTCACCGGCCATGGCGCGCTCGGTGATTGCGGAAACCTGCTCGCCCACGCCGGCCGCCTTGGCCAGTTCGTCGATGACTTCAGCTTCGATCAGCGTCGAGTCCATGTCGAACACCGCCAGGCGACGGTTGCGACGGAACAGCGAATCTTCCTGGAAGGCGATATCGACGTTCAGCTCCTGGGCCACGCTGAGGAATTCGGCGCGCAGGGCTTGCGGGTCGGCCGGTTCACCGCGCACGGAGAACTCGATGCAGCCCTTGCCCTTGTCGGCCGGGGTGTCCAGCGGCATGCGACCCGACAGACGGTCGATATGGTCGATATTCAGGCCATAGTGCGCGGTGATGGAGCTGACGCGCTGCAGTTGCTCGGCGGTGACCTTGCGGGTCAGCAGCGTCACGATATGGCGTTTCTTACCCTGGCCGGCGACCCACTGCTGGTAGTCCTCTTCGGACACCGGCGTGAAACGCACCTGCTGGTCCAGCTTGTAAGCCGTAAACAGGATGTCCTTGAGTACCGAAGACGCCTGTTCCGTGCTCGGGATCTCGACCAGGATCCCAAACGACAGGGTGTCGTGGATCACCGCCTGGCCGATGTCGAGAATGTTCACACCACCCTGGGCCAGCACTCCCGTAATAGCCGCAGTAAGACCCGGGCGGTCTTCACCAGTGATGTTAATCAGGACAATTTCGCGCAAGGCGCACCCCCAGGCTGGAAAAAAACCGCATTCTACCCACTTTCAGTGACCATCGGGCACAGCCAGCGCTTTGCCGGTCCTAGGGCTGTCGCTATACTGCGCGTCAACTTCACGGACCAAGAGCCGAGCGCAAGTGAACCGGCCCACGCCAGTAAAAACCGATAATTTCTTCCTGCTGATCTTCCGGGCACTGCGCCACCGCCGTGTACCGATCGCATTACGCATCGCCAGCCATAACGTGATCCTGGTCGCCCTGGCCCTGGTGATCTACGCCTGCGTGATGGGTTTGCAGTTCAAGCAGGCCATGCACGAGCAAGCCGATGCCCTGGGCGAGAGCTTGACCACCCAGACCGCCACCTCGGCGACTGAGCTGCTGGTGTCCAACGACATCCTCAGCCTCAACGTGCTGCTCAACAACCTGACCAAGAACCCGCTGGTGGCCCACGCCGCCATCTACAGCGTGGACAACCGGATCATGGCCGAGGCCGGGCAACGCCCGAAAAACGGCTTGCTGGGTGAAGCTGAAGGCCTCTACCAGAGCAACATTACCTTTCAGGATGTGAAGGCCGGCCAACTGCGCATCAGCCTGGACATGCAGCAATTCCAGCAGCCGATGACCATCAGCCTGCAGAGCATGGGGATCCTCAGCGCGATCCTGCTGGCATTGGCCCTGGCCTTGAGCTTACGCCTGGGTCGGCACATTTCCACGCCCTTGATGCAACTGCGTATCTGGCTGCGGGACATTGACGAGCACACCCCGGCCACCGACCGCCAGGATGAAATCGGCGACCTCGCCCGCCAGTTACACGCCAGCTTTGCCCCGGAACCCGTGGTGCCTGAAGTTGAGCCGGAACCGGAGTTCGACGACACCGACTACGAGCAAGAGCCGGAGTTTGAAGTACGCAACCTGCGTGATCCGGGTTTCGACGAGCGCCCTCCGGTGGCGGGCCTCAAGCCTGCGCCGCGCCATGCATTCAAGGCCGAAGAAGACGAGCTGGACGAAGACGATCCCTTTGCCGACCTGCGTGATACGTCCGCCGACAACAGCGCCATTGCGCCCAAGCCGGCCCCGGTACGCAGCACCGAGCCGCAATACAGTGCAGTGCTCGCCGTACAACTGGGCGCCCAGGACCAACTGCGCCGCCTGCCCCGCGCCCGCCTGACCGAATTGCTGGAACGCTACCGTGACTGCCTCGACCAGGCTGCTTCGCTGTACCAGAGCGAACTGCACACCCTGAACGATGGCAGCACGTTGATGCTGTTCCACAGCGAAGACAGCGGCGAAGACTACCTGACCAACGCGATTTGCTGCGGCGAGCTGCTGCGCGCCCTGGGCCATGAATTGCAGATCGAAGTGGCCGACAGCGGCATCACCCTGCAATTGCAGCTCGGCCTGACGGTAGGCGACGACCTGTTCGGCATGAGCCAGATCGACCTGTTGCTGACCGAAATGGCCCAGGATGCATTGGCCCTCTCACAACACAGCCGCAACCTGCTGCTGGTGGAGCGCAAGATCAGCGAAGACACGCTGATCCGCCAACGCGCGCGCATCCGCCCGATTGCCAGCCCTGAGGGTGCCAGTTGCGTGGAGCGGTTGATGGAGCCGTACCCGTCGATGCTGGAACGGCAGTTGGCGCGGATGCATGAGACCCGCACCAAATAAAACGGTAGGACTCCTGTGGGAGGGGGCTTGCTCCCGATAGCCGAGTATCAGTTAACACATCATTAACTGAACCACCGCTATCGGGGGCAAGCCCCCTCCCACATTGGGTCAGCGGCGCGGCTCAAACCGCGCACAAATAAAAAGGCCCGCTGAGTCAGCGGGCCTTTTTTATGCGCGATTCAGATCAGAACCTGAACACTTCCATGTCCGTACGGATCGGCGTAGCCATCGGCATCTTCGGCTTCTGCGGCTCTGCCGGCTTGGCCTGTACCGGGGCGCTCTGCTTGCGGGGCGCCTCGGCAATCGGCGGTTGGTTGGCCAATGGCTTGAGAGCCACCGACAACTGCTGCGCCAAATGCTGCAACAACACGCCCTGTGCCTGGACCTGGGACGCGGTGCTACCGGTGTGTTCTTCCTGCAGGTGCACGATGCGGTTATCGCGTACCTGGCCACGACGGTCGATCAAGCGCCATTGCGCATCGAGGATCGCCGGTTGCGACGTACCGGAGTCGAGCCGGGTAATGGTCAGCAAGACCTGTACATCCGGCGAAAAACCGGCTGGCGCCGGCGCCAGGACCACACGCTGACTGTCCAACTGACCCGCCACCTGGCGCAACATCAGTTGGTTGATGTCGGACGATAAACTGCCCGCCCAACGACCATCGGTGGAACCTTGCAGGCTGCCGTCGTTCTGACGTTGCAGAAGGGTTTCACGTTGCAGGTAGTCGGCGACGACCACCGGGCCCAGCAACACCGCCATGCCGGCAGTCTGCGCAGGTTGAGCTGGACTTCCGCTGTCCAACTGGTACAGCGACACCGGCTGGTGTGTGCTGCAACCCGCCAGGCCCAAAAGGCCAGCGAGCATGAAAATAAAAGGAAGGCGTGGAGCAGTCATCATCCCATCCAGGTGGCTGCCACAAGGCGAACCACAATGTAATACTAAAAATAACCTAAACACGCTCGGCCACGCCGGCGCTGGAAAGGCCATATCATCCGTGAATATGCGCCATGACTCCAGCGCCAAAGCGTCGATCTACGCGTTAAATCGTAGATCGAGGGCTCTAAAACGCGTTAAACCGGCGTTTCCACCAGCAACGCATCCACTCGCTGGAAGCCCCGAGGCAGTTTGTTACCACGCCGACCACGCTCGCCCTTGTAGTGCTCAAGGTCGTCGGGACGCAGTGACAACGTGCGTTTCCCGGCCTGAAGCACCAAGGTCGAGCCTTCCGGGATCACTGCGATGTCGGTCACGTACTCTTCGCGACTGGCCACCCGCTCGCCGGGAATACCAATGATCTTGTTACCCTTACCTTTGCCCAACTGCGGCAAGTCGCTGATTTTGAACACCAACAAACGCCCTTCAGTTGTCACCGACGCCAGCCAGTTGCTCTCACGGTCGTCCACTGGCCGCGGCAGGATCACCTTGGCGTTGTTCGGCAAGCTCAGCAAGGCCTTGCCCGCTTTGTTCTTGGCCTGCAGGTCTTCACCCTTGACCACAAAACCGTAACCCGCGTCGGAGGCGATCACGTAAAGCGCGTCGTCGTCCGGCAGCAGCACACATTCAAAATTCGCCCCCGGCGGCGGCGTAAGCCGCCCCGTCAACGGCTCGCCCTGGCCCCGTGCCGATGGCAAGGTGTGGGCCGGCACCGAATAACTGCGTCCGGTGGAGTCAATAAACACCGCAAACTGGTTGGAACGCCCGGCGGCAGCGGTCTTGAACCCGTCACCCGCCTTGTACGACAAACCAGTGGCGTCAATATCATGCCCCTTGGCGGAACGAACCCAACCCTTTTCCGACAGAACGACGGTAATTTTCTCGTTCGGCAGCAGCTCGGTTTCGGTCAGCGCTTTTGCCTCTGCACGCTGCACGATCGGCGAACGACGGTCATCGCCATAGGTTTCGGCGTCTTTGATCAGCTCGCTGCGCACCAGCTTCTTGAGCTTGGCTTCGCTGCCCAACAGCGCTTGCAGCTTGGCTTGTTCCTTGAGCAACGCGTCCTGTTCGTCACGCAGCTTCATTTCTTCCAGTCGCGCCAATTGGCGCAAGCGGGTGTCAAGGATGTAGTCAGCCTGGATTTCGCTCAGCTCGAAACGCGCGATCAGCTCGGCTTTCGGGTGCTCGGCGGTACGAATGATGTGGATCACTTCGTCCAGGTTGAGGTAGGCGATCAGCAAGCCGTCCAACAGGTGCAAGCGGCGCTCAACCTTATCCAGGCGGAATTGCAGGCGGCGGCGCACGGTATTGATCCGGAACTCCAGCCACTCCACCAGCAGGTTGCGCAAGTTTTTCAGCTGCGGCTTACCGTCCAGGCCGATGATATTGACGTTGACCCGGTAGCTGGACTCCAACTCAGTGCTGGCGAACAGGTGTTGCATCAGCACTTCGTGGTCGACCCGGCTGTTGGTCGGGATGATCACGATGCGGCATGGGTTTTCGTGGTCGGACTCGTCACGCAGGTCGGCGACCTGCGGCAGTTTCGACGGTTTGGCCTGCATCAACGCGGCGATCTGCTCCAGCACCTTGGCGCCGGACACCTGGTGCGGCAGCGCGGTTACGATAATGTCGCCATCCTCGATGTGGTACACGGCACGCATGCGCACCGAGCCCTTGCCGGTTTCGTACATCTTCAGCAGGTCGGCACGCGGCGTGATGATTTCCGCTTCGGTCGGGTAGTCCGGGCCCTGGATGTGCTCGCAGAGTTGCTCCACCGTGGCCTTTGGCTCATCAAGCAAACGTACGCAGGCCGTGGCGACTTCCCGCAGGTTGTGCGGTGGTACATCTGTGGCCATACCGACGGCGATACCGGTGGTGCCATTGAGCAGGATATTCGGCAAACGTGCCGGCAACACCAGCGGTTCGTCGAGAGTGCCGTCAAAGTTCGGCCCCCAGTCCGCAGTGCCCTGCCCCAGCTCGCTCAGCAGTACTTCCGAGTAACGCGACAGACGCGCTTCGGTGTAACGCATCGCGGCGAAGGACTTTGGATCATCCGGCGCACCCCAGTTGCCCTGGCCGTCCACCAGCGTGTAGCGGTAGCTGAACGGCTGGGCCATCAGCACCATGGCTTCGTAGCACGCCGAGTCGCCGTGGGGGTGGAACTTACCGAGCACGTCACCGACGGTACGCGCCGATTTCTTGTGCTTGGAATCGGCGTCCAGGCCCAACTCACTCATGGCGTAGATAATGCGCCGCTGTACAGGCTTCAGGCCGTCGCCGATATGCGGCAGGGCACGGTCCATGATCACGTACATGGAGTAGTTGAGGTAGGCATTTTCGGTGAAGTCAGCCAGCGACCGGCGTTCTACGCCGTCTAAGCTGTCTGCGAGGATGTCACTCATGCGGGCCTCATCATTGTTTGGTAAGGCGCAGCGGAACTGCCGCTGCGCCGGGTCAATTCAAAAAAAGCGGGGCTCATGGCTGGGCGCTCCAGCCGCCGGCAGGGGCGGCGAAACGATAGACCACGGGGCGTTTTTCACCATCGGCGCGCGCGCCGAAATTATTGTCGATACCCAGCCAGGCACCCTCGGCATCCACCACCAGGGCTTCGGCCAGGCCATAGGCTTGGGGGTAACGCCGTTCGGGCGTCAACGTCTCATCGGCAAACGACCAGCACAGTTCGACCTTGGCCGTGGCCGCATCGCGCCGGCATATCTGGAACGCATTGCGCTCAAGGGTGAACAGCTTGCCGTTGAACAGCGCCAGGTCGGCGAAGTCCTTGGACACCGCCTTGGCATTGGGGAACTTGGCCGGCTGCACTTCCTGGCCGGCCTCGCTCAACAACACACACGGACCGTCACAGTCCCACAGGCTTTGCGGACGCTTGATCGAAATCAGTCCGCGTCGCTCACGCTCGGCCGCCAACCACATCTGATTGCCTTCGGGGTTGATCGCCAGGCCTTCAAACAACGCGTTGAAGTGCAGCAACATGCCGCTCGCCCGGGCCTCCCTGACCATGCTCGGGGCAATCTTCAACCACTGCGGCGCACCGGTCACCGGCACTTGCAGCACCGCCGCATGGGCTTCGCTGACGATGTAGCGGTTACCGGCGGCGTCACAGGTGATGCCTTCGAAATCCAGGTCGCCACCGCGAATCAACGAGGCGGCTTTGGTGCGCGAACGCAAGCCCCAAGGCAGCCCGGACTCCGGCACCGGCGGCACGTCGATCTTGACCGTTTCGGCTTGCCAGGTCGGCGCGCTGATATCCAGGCGGTAGATCTGGTCGTCATCACGGTCGGAGACTGTCCACAATGCCTGGCCACACAGCGCCAGGCCCGACAGGTTTCCGCCGCGCATGCCGTCCACCGGGTGTTCGGACACCAGCTTGAGCTCAGCCACGGGCGCGGCAACCACGTGGGTGGTCACCAGCCCGCTCACTATCAGGATCGCCAGGGCGAAACCTGTGCGCATCAGCCCAGAACCTCAGCCAGGTTGCCTTTGGATTCCAGCCAGGACTTGCGGTCCGGCGCGCGTTTCTTCGCCAGCAACATGTCCATCATTTCCGAGGTGGCGGCGAAGTCATCCAGGGTCAACTGCACCAGGCGCCGGGTGTTCGGGTCCATGGTGGTTTCGCGCAGTTGCGGCGGGTTCATTTCACCCAGGCCTTTGAATCGCGTGACCTGTGGCTTGCCGCGTTTTTTCTCGGCCACCAGGCGGTCGAGAATGCCGTCACGCTCGGCCTCGTCCAGGGCGTAGAAAATCTCTTTGCCCAGGTCGATGCGGTACAGCGGCGGCATCGCGACGTAGACGTGACCGGCATCCACCAACGGGCGGAAATGCTGGACGAACAGCGCGCACAACAAGGTGGCGATGTGCAGGCCGTCGGAGTCGGCGTCGGCGAGGATGCAGATTTTTCCGTAACGCAGCTGACTCATGTCCGCCGCGCCTGGATCAACGCCAATGGCCACGGCGATGTTGTGCACTTCCTGGCTGGCCAGGACTTCGCTGCCGTCGACTTCCCAGGTATTGAGGATCTTGCCGCGCAACGGCAGGATCGCCTGGAATTCTTTGTCCCGCGCTTGTTTGGCGGAACCGCCGGCGGAATCACCTTCCACCAGAAACAGCTCGGAGCGCATCGGGTCCTGCCCGGCGCAATCAGCCAGCTTGCCGGGCAGCGCCGGGCCCTGGGTGATGCGCTTGCGCTCGACCTTCTTGCTGGCTTTCAAACGACGGCCGGCGTTGTTGATCGCCAGCTCGGCCAGGGCCAGGCCCAATTCCGGGTGCTCGTTGAGCCACAGGCTGAAAGCATCCTTGACCACACCGGAAACAAACGCCGCCGCCTCACGGGACGACAGGCGCTCTTTGGTCTGGCCAGAGAACTGCGGCTCCTGCATTTTCATCGACAGCACGAACGCAATGCGCTCCCACACGTCTTCCGGCGCCAGCTTCACGCCACGCGGCAAGAGGCTGCGGTATTCGCAGAATTCGCGCATGGCATCCAGCAAACCTTGGCGCAAACCGTTGACGTGGGTGCCCCCCTGGGCGGTAGGGATCAGGTTGACGTAGCTTTCCTGCACG
Organism: Pseudomonas sp. OV546; assembly: GCF_900116845.1. NCBI lineage: Bacteria > Pseudomonadati > Pseudomonadota > Gammaproteobacteria > Pseudomonadales > Pseudomonadaceae > Pseudomonas > Pseudomonas sp. OV546. Next base: position 203,095 of record NZ_FPCE01000004.1, read on the forward strand.
CTGTCGCCGCCTTCCGGCAACCACAGCAGCGCCCAGTCGACTGCTTCTTTATTACCGGCCAGGCTGCCGCAGAACGGCTCGTTGGGCAGGCGTTCAAAATCGCTGACGGAGTCTTCCAGGTAGGAGCGCAGGCCGTCTTCGTAGTGCCACTCGACCTTCTCGTTCGTGCCTTTGTCTTCAAAGGTCACCAGCAGGCCCGGGCACAGCACGGCCTTGGCCTTGAGCACGTGCTTGAGGCGGCTGATGGAGAATTTCGGTGAATCGAAGTATTTCGGGTCCGGGGCAAAGTACACGCTGGTGCCGGTATTGCGCTTGCCAACGGTGCCGATCACCTGCAGGTCGGTGGCTTTATAGCCATCGGCAAAGGTCATCTCGTACTCGTTGCCGTCGCGCTTGACCTTGACCCGCACGTGGTTGGACAGGGCGTTGACCACGGAAATACCCACACCGTGCAAGCCACCGGAAAACTGGTAGTTCTTATTGGAGAACTTGCCGCCGGCGTGCAGCTTGGTGAGGATCAGCTCAACGCCCGACACCCCCTCTTCCGGGTGAATGTCCACCGGCATGCCGCGACCATCGTCGGACACTTCCAGGGAGTGGTCAGCGTGAAGGATGACATGCACCGATTTGGCGTGCCCGGCCAAAGCTTCGTCGACGCTGTTGTCGATGACTTCCTGGGCAAGGTGGTTCGGCCGACTGGTGTCGGTGTACATGCCGGGGCGTTTGCGCACCGGGTCGAGGCCCGAGAGGACTTCGATGGCGTCGGCGTTATAAGAGCTAGCGCTGGGAGTGGCCATGGGGTCTCGTCGTGAGTCGTTCGATTAAATAATGACCTGCGATTCTTACAATGAAGAAAAATCGAAGGATTGATACTGATCTGCGCCAATGCCGGCAAAGCTCAACATGGCCGGTAATTGCTGGGCGAACCCCTGGTACCCATGGTCGCCGCCGGCCTGGATGCGCAAGGCACAGGCCCGGTAATACTGCTGGGCGAGGCGATAATCCAGTGTTTCATCGCCGGTCTGCAACCACACCTGATAACGCGCGGCGTCCTGGGGAGCCGGTACTTCCAACTCAGCCAGCGCCGTGACGTGGTCGTGGGTCAGTTCCCAGGTTTCATCGGTGTAGAGGTTCTTCTGGGTGCCCAGGTAACCGTCGAACATCCGATGAGGGCTGACCGCCGGGTTCACCAGCAACGCCTTGAGGCCATGGCGTTCGGCAAGATGGGTTGCATAGTAGCCGCCGAGTGAGCTGCCGACTAGCAGTGGCCGCCCCAGTTCGGCGATAGCCGCTTCCAACTGAGGAATCGCCTGACGGGGATGGTGATGCAGGGCCGGTACGCGCAGTTGCTCGGCCAGGCCAAGGTTGTCCATCACGGTGATCAGCTGGCTGGCCTTGTTGGACGCCGGCGCGCTGTTGAAACCGTGGATATACAGGATCGAAGCGGACATGCCGGGCTCTCCATGACTCAGCCAAAGAGGCGCAGTTTACAGGGATCCAAGCCTTGTGTGATGACCTCAGCCTTCAATACACCGAAGATCCAATGTGGGAGGGGGCTTGCTCCCGATAGCGGTGGGTCAGCCAGCCTATGTATTGCCTGACACCCCGCTATCGGGAGCAAGCCCCCTCCCACATTTTTGATCGGTGTTTACAGCTTTTAGTAGCCGTTGCTGCCGTAGTCCACGGTAAATTCGAAGTCTTGGACGCGCTCCACCCCCGTCTCCAACCGTCCGTCGGCATGCAGGCGCAGCCAGCGATACCCCGGCGCTTGCTCACTGACCTTGAAATCCTCGCTGCCCGGCGCGAACTGGATGCAGGTGGAAGGCGACGCCAGCAGGCGCACGCCGTCACGCTCGCGATCGATCTCCTGATGCACGTGACCCCAAAGTACCGCGCGCACGTGGGGGAAACGATCGAGCACGGCAAACAGGGCTTCAGGGTTGCGCAGGCCAATCGGCTCCATCCAGGCGCAACCGATGGACACCGGATGATGGTGGAAGCACACAAGGTGGTGAAGGTTCGGCGCTTCGCTCAGGGCCTGGGCGAGCAGTTGCAGTTGGCTGTCCTGAAGGTAACCGGGCACCGAACCGGGTACAGCGGAGTCCAGCAGGGTGATGCGCCAATGACCGATATCGACTACCGGCTCCAGAAAATCGCTGTGCACGGCAGCATAGGCCATGATCTGCGGCTCATCGTGGTTACCAGGAATCCAGCGCGTTGGGGCGCCGATGGGTGCAGTCATATCGCGAAACTGCTGATACGACTCCAGTGTGCCGTCCTGGGAAAGATCCCCCGTGGCCAGCACCAGGTCGATCCGCGGCTGCTGCGCGCGCGCCAACTCAATCACCCTTTGCAGGCTGTCACGGGTGTTCATGCCCAGCAACGTGCCGTCGCCCTCGGCAAACAGATGGCTGTCGGACAGTTGCACCAGCAACGCTGAACCGTCGGGGTTCACAGTGGATACGCTCGGCAAGGCGCTCTCCCAAGGCAATCACAGTAAAGGGTCGTTTGGCGTGATTATGCTGGGGCAGGACACAAAGGGGAAACCCAGGAAGCGGACGCAGTTCACATCTACCGCACAGCTTCGAACTCATGGCCCAGGGCCAGGCAGTGGCTCAACCATTCACCGAGGAACACATTGAGCTGTGCTTTCTCATCGGGTTGGTGCATGAACACGTTAGGGTAAGGATAGATGCTGCGAAAGCGTCGCGCATGTTCGGCGCTGATCACTTCGGCCATCCGCGCATCGTGGTACACCTGTACTTCCAGCTGCGGCACCGGCAGCCACGGCAGGCTGTGTTCCTGGCGCACGCGCAGGGTGGTGGTGTAGGGGCAATTGACGATGACTTCCAGGGCCAGCACGCCGAGCATCTGGTCGCCATGGGTGACGCCGATGCGCCGCGCCTCGGGGGCGTGGCGCATGTCGGGAAGCAAGCGCATCAGCCGCGCATAGTTGGCCTCGCACGCCGCTTGCAGCCCGATCAGGTCGACTCGATAACGTTCCCGTGCCTTTACTGCCATAACCCCCTCACTTCCGCGCGATTAAGCGCAAGCCATTGCAGGGCGATAATGCTGGCTGCGTTGGAAATTTTGCCGTCACGCACCGCTTGCAGGGCGTCTTCGAAGGCCCATGCGGTGACGCGGATATCTTCAGCTTCTTCTTCCAATCCATGGACGCCACCCGCGCCCGAGCTGTCGCAACGGCCCAGGTACAAATGCACGAATTCAGTACTGCCACCGGGCGATGGAAAATATTTAGTGATCGGCCACAGCGCGGAGAATGTAAGCCCAGCTTCCTCCTCGGCTTCGCGGTGTGCAACCTCCTCAGGCTCTTCGTCCTTGTCGATCAGGCCAGCGACCATTTCCACCAGCCACGGGTTGTCGGTGCGGCCCATGGCGCCGACGCGAAACTGCTCGATCAACACCACTTCATCGCGCTGCGGGTCGTAGGGCAGCACGCACACAGCGTCGTGACGAACGAAGACTTCCCGATTGATCACCCGGCTCATGTCGCCATCGAATTTCTCGTGGCGCAGCTGCACACGGTCAAGCTTATAGAAGCCCTTGTAGGCATTTTCGCGCTGAACAATCTCGATCTTGCTCGGCGTCGATTTTGCAAAGTCCGTCATGTCCCATCCTCGTTTAGCCTGCGCAATGGGCGCCATCCTAACGCGCTCCTGCACCTTGGCGCAGCCCCTTTCCGGTTGCCGGGATAGACGGCGGGCGTCAAACACACTCTAATCAGCTTAGTGGCGAACTGACTGCCGTGCTGGCAGTCGAAGCTGCACAAATTTCGCTCTTATCGATAGACGAAGGACTTACATGTCGCTTTTAAAAATCGCCTCCGTGGCCTGCATCGCATTGACCCTCGGCGCTTGCCAGAGCCTGTTCCAACCGGGCTTCAAGACCCCGCTGGAAGCCACTCGCGACGCCACCGAGCAAAGCAAGCCAGGCTGCGCCAGCGCCGACTGCCCGCTGGTGAATATCGACACGGTGCACTTTGCCAAGGAGCCCAAGCTCGATGCGCTGATCGAACAGCGCCTGCTGGAAATGACCAGCACCAGCCCTAACGACCCGCTGCCGACCAGCCTTGACACCTACCGAGAGCAATTCCTGCGCACCGCCGCCCCGCGTAACAGCATGTACTTGCAGGCCAAGGTACGTGAGCAGCATGACGGCTTGGTGATCATCGAGCTGTCCAGTTACCTGGACCAGGGCGCCACCCACGGCGAGCCTGGCCGTGCCTTCATCAACTATTCGCGCCAGCAACAAAAAGCCCTGACCCTGACCGATATGCTGTTACCCGGCAAGGAAGACGCGTTCTGGAAAGCCGCCCAAGTGGCACACAACAGCTGGCTGATCAGCACCCGCCTGAGCCTGGAGCCGGAGTATGTGAAGACCTACCCCTTCCAGAAAACCCCAAACGTGGCGCTGACCTATGGCGGCGTGATCCTCAAGTACCCCACCAGCACCATCGCGCCGTATGCCCTGGGCCATGTCGAGTTGCAGATCCCCTACTCGCGCCTCGATGGCATCCTCAGGCCTGAGCTGGTGCCGGCGCGCCGCTGAAGGCGCGCCCCAGGATGAGCTGCAACAGCCCTGCCAGCACCAGCGCCGGCAGGGTCGCGCCGATGTCCGGATACAGATTGGCCAGCAGGTGGTAAGTCGCGATGCCACCCAGCCAGGCCAACAACGCCGGCCAACGCAGAGCGGCGATCGCCCCTCGGCCACGGCGACGCAAGATGAAGTGATCCACCAACACCACGCCAAACAGCGGCGCAAACACCGAACCGATCAGCAGCAGGAAGTTCTGGTACTGGGCCAACGGCGCCAAACAGGCGATCAGGGTGCAGATCACACCGATGGCCAGTGCCAGGTGCTCAACCTTCAAGCGCAACAGAATCCCGCTGGACACCGCCGCCGAGTGGATATCGGCAAAGGCGTTTTCCGACTCATCCAATAGGATCAGCAACAGCGGAATGCCCAGGCCCGCACCGGCCAAGGCCAGCAATAGCGCATTCACCTCACCGCTCGGCGCGAACGCCAGGGTGTAGGCCACGCCCAGGCTCATCAGCCAGAAGTTACCGATAAAGAAGCCCAACGCCGTCCCTCCAAACACGCTTTTTGCGCGCGTGCCGAAGCGTGAGTAATCGGCAATCAGCGGCAGCCATGAGAGCGGCATGGCGATGGCGATATCAAAGCCCACCGCGAACGGCATCGAACCGTCACCGGCCTGGGCCCAGAGAGCGGCGAGGTCCGCCTTGGCGAACAGGTTCCAGGTCAGCCACAGGCAGGCGGCGAGCAGCAGCCAGATACCCCATTTGCGCAGGATCTGGCGCACGAAGGTCAGTGGACCGCTGACCGCCAAGAGGGTCGCCAGGCCGCCAAAAAACAGGGTCCACATCAATGGGCTGGCCAGCAGGCTACTGTCGCTGAACGCCCGCGTGCCCAACAGACTGGCCGCGTCGCGCATCACGATGATTTCGAAAGAGCCCCAGCCGATCAGCTGCAGCAGGTTGAGCAGTGCCGGCAGGCTCGCCCCCTTGGCGCCCAGGCTGAGCTTGAGCGCGGCCATGGCGGACAGGCCGGTATCACTGCCGATCACGCCGACGGCGGCCAGCAGCAGCACGCCGACCAGGGTACCAAGCAAAATCGCCAGCAACGAACCGGACAGCCCCAGGCCCGGCGCGAGTAACGCGCCGGTCTGCAGGACCATCAGGCCGATGCCGAGGGAGAACCATAGGGAGAACAGGTCGCGGGCGCCGAAGACGCGTTTGTCAGCGGGAACCGCGATGTCCGGGGAATAGGTGCTGGGTTGAATGCTCAAGGGGGTTATCTCTGAGGAATATTGTTGTAAGCCCTTGTGGCGAGGGAGCTTGCTCCCGCTGGGTGGCGAAGCCGCCCCACAACCGGCAACCGAAGCGTGTCAGTAAAAACACCCTTGCAGGCAGGGGGAGTGCTGTGCACTCCAACGGGAGCAAGCTCCCTCGCCACAGGTCTAGGGTCAGACCTTTTTGTACAGCTGACTGCCTTCCTGCTTGAACCGCTCCGCCTGTTCGGCCAAGCCCTTGGCCACCTCCACGTCCACCGCTTCAATCCGTTGGTTGGCCGCGTATTCACGCACTTCCTGGGTGATTTTCATCGAGCAGAACTTCGGCCCGCACATCGAGCAGAAATGCGCGACCTTGGCCGAGTCCTTCGGCAGGGTTTCATCGTGATACGAACGCGCGGTGTCCGGGTCCAGGCCGAGGTTGAACTGGTCTTCCCAGCGGAACTCGAAGCGTGCCTTGCTCAAGGCGTTATCGCGGATCTGCGCGCCCGGATGGCCTTTCGCGAGGTCAGCCGCGTGGGCAGCGATCTTGTAGGTGATGATCCCGGTCTTCACGTCATCCTTGTTCGGCAGGCCCAAGTGTTCCTTGGGCGTGACGTAGCAAAGCATGGCGCAACCGAACCAGCCGATCATCGCCGCACCGATGCCGGAGGTGATGTGGTCGTAGCCCGGCGCGATGTCGGTGGTCAGCGGGCCGAGGGTGTAGAACGGCGCTTCGTCACAGCACTCGAGCTGCTTGTCCATGTTCTCCTTGATCAACTGCATCGGCACGTGGCCAGGGCCTTCGATCATGGTTTGCACGTCGTGCTTCCACGCGATCTTGGTCAGTTCGCCCAAGGTTTCCAGCTCGCCGAACTGCGCAGCGTCGTTGGCGTCGGCAATCGAGCCAGGGCGCAGGCCGTCACCGAGGGAGAAGCTGACGTCGTAAGCCTTCATGATTTCGCAGATTTCGTCGAAATGCGTGTAGGTGAAGTTCTCTTTGTGATGCGCCAGGCACCACTTGGCCATGATCGAACCGCCACGGGACACGATGCCGGTGACGCGCTTGGCGGTCAGCGGCACATAGCGCAACAGCACGCCGGCGTGGATGGTGAAGTAGTCGACGCCCTGCTCGGCCTGCTCGATCAGGGTGTCGCGGAACAGCTCCCAGGTCAGGTCCTCGGCGGCGCCGCCGACTTTTTCCAGGGCCTGGTAGATCGGCACGGTGCCGATTGGCACGGGCGAGTTACGGATGATCCACTCGCGGGTTTCATGGATGTGCTTGCCGGTGGACAGGTCCATCACCGTGTCCGAGCCCCAGCGAATGCCCCAGGTGAGTTTCGCCACTTCTTCTTCGATGGACGAACCCAGGGCGCTGTTGCCGATGTTGCCGTTGATCTTCACCAGGAAGTTACGGCCGATGATCATCGGTTCCAGTTCGGTGTGGTTGATGTTGGCCGGGATGATCGCGCGGCCACGGGCGATTTCTTCGCGCACAAATTCAGGGGTGATGATTTTCGGCACGCTGGCGCCGAAGCTATGGCCCGCGTGTTGCTGGTCGAGCAGGCCGCTGGCGCGGGCTTCTTCCAGCTTCATGTTTTCGCGGATGGCGACGTATTCCATCTCGGCGGTGATGATGCCTTTGCGTGCGTAGTGCATCTGCGTGACGTTGGCACCGGCCTTGGCGCGGCGCGGGTTTTTCACGTGGGCGAAGCGCAGGGCGGTCAGTTCGGCGTCGCTGAGGCGCTGTTGGCCAAAATGCGAGCTGAGGCCGGACAGGCGCTCGGTGTCACCACGCACTTCGATCCACGGCGAGCGCACATCGCCCAGGCCTTTGCGCACATCGATGATCACATTCGGGTCGGTGTACGGGCCGGAGGTGTCATAGACCACCACGGGGGCGTTGATTTCACCGCCGAAGTCGGTAGGCGTGACGTCCAGGCTGATTTCGCGCATCGGCACGCGGATGTCCGGGCGAGTGCCCTGCACGTAGATTTTTTGCGAGCGGGTAAACGGCTGCACGGAGCCGGAGTCGACCTTGGCCGATTCACTCAAGTGCACGGTGTTTTTCAGTTTTGTACTTTTTATTTCTGTGCTCATCACGGGCTCTCCAACTATCCAGGCGGTGGATTTTTGTCGGAGCGAACCTGTGACGGATGGACGCACTGAAACCAGTGCTGTGCTATGCACGAGGGCTATTCGATGGTCGAACAGCATCCCGGACGAAGCACAAGAGGACTCGCCGGGTGACGAGAAATCTTGTTCCCTACGCAGGCGCTAACCTGATCAGGTTCAACGGGATCCGGTATTTACCGATCTCAGCCTTCCAACAAGGCACCCCGACAAGAACGCGGCCAGTCTAGACCATGCCATGGGGAAATTGCCAATGGCGGTGCATTCAGCGTGATGAATGGCTCTTTTGCAGGATTGTTGTGTGGTGATCGCGCCACTACACTCGGTGACTGCTCAAGCCCTTGACGCTAGGCGTTCGCCGCCTTAGCCTTGAGCGCCAAATTACAATCGTAATATTCAAACTAGGGATCGCCTCATGCTGCGCAAACTTTCACTGGCTCTCGCCGTGTCTTGTGCGACCAACGGAATGGTCTGGGCAGCTGAAGCGCCCTTGTCCGCCAAAACTGACTTGGTCAGCGTCTACCAGGAAGCGGTGGACAACAACGCCGACCTGGCCGCTGCCCGCGCCCAGTACGGCGCGCAAAAAGAAGTGGTGCCCCAGGCCCGTGCCGGGCTGCTGCCCAACCTGTCGGGCGGTGCCGATATAAACAACGTGCGCACCCAGATCGACACCCCGGCCGCCACCGCCAACCGCGATGCGCATTCCTGGCGCGCGACCTTGAGCCAGCCGCTGTTCCGCGCCGACCGCTGGTTCCAGTTGCAGGCTGCCGAGGCCACCAACGAACAGGCCGCGCTGCAATTGTCGGCCACGGAACAAAACCTGATCCTGCAAAGCGCCGAAAGCTACTTTGCCGTGCTGCGCGCCCAAGACAACCTGGCCTCGACCAAGGCCGAAGAAAACGCCTTCAAGCGCCAGCTGGACCAGTCCAACGAGCGCTTTGACGTGGGCCTGTCGGACAAGACCGACGTGCTGCAATCCCAAGCCAGCTACGACACTGCCCGTGCCAATCGGATCCTGGCCCAGCGCCAAGTGGAAGACGCCTTTGAAGCACTGATCACCCTGACCAACCGCCAGTACAACTCGATCCAGGGCATCGTCCACACGCTGCCGGTGCTACCGCCGCTGCCAAACGACGCCAAGGCCTGGGTTGAAACCGCCGGCCGCCAGAACCTTAACCTGCTCGCCAGCAACTACGCCGTTACCGCCGCCGAAGAAACCCTCAAGCAGCGCAAGGCCGGGCATGCCCCGACGCTCGACGCAGTGGCGCAATATGAAAAAGGCGATAACGACGCCCTTGGTTTCAGCAACCCGAATGCCTTCGGCACCCCCTATCGCGGCGATGTGGAACAACGCACCATCGGCCTGCGCCTGAACATCCCGCTCTACAGCGGTGGGCTGACCAGTTCACAAGTGCGTGAATCCTACTCGCGCCTGGGCCAGACCGAGCAACAGCGCGAAGGCCTGCGCCGCCAGGTGGTGGAAAACACCCGCAACCTGCACCGTGCGGTGAACACCGATGTGGAACAGGTACAGGCACGCCGCCAGTCGATCATCTCCAACCAGAGCGCGGTGGAAGCCACGGAAATCGGTTACCAGGTGGGGACGCGCAACATCGTCGACGTCTTGGATTCCCAACGCCAGCTCTACGCATCGGTGCGCAACTACAACAACAGCCGCTATGACTACATCCTCGACAACCTGCGCTTGAAGCAGGCGGCGGGCACCTTGAACCCAGGTGACCTGCAGGACTTGGCGCGCTACCTCAAGGCTGACTACAACCCCGACCGCGACTTCCTGCCGCCGGACCTGGCCAAGGCGGCGGCCGAACAGCTCAAGGCCCGCCCCGCCAACTGAATCCACTGCAAACCCATGTGGGAGGGGGCTTGCCCCCGATAGCAGAGTGTCAGGCACTGTATAGGTGACTGATCTACCGCCATCGGGGGCAAGCCCCCTCCCACATTTGGTTAGGTGGTGATTCAGTTAGCTAGCAGTCGACCTAAACCATCCAGTAAACGCCTCAACGCGCCCTGGTTGGCCTGCATCACGTTGAGCCCCGCCTGCGCCATCTTGCGGGCATCCTGCGGCAGTTCGAACAACTGCCGTACGGCCTCAGCCAATCCTTCAGCGTCCTCCACTTCTCGCAACGCACCCGCTTCACGCATCATTGCGGTGATTTCGAGGAAGTTGAACACGTGGGGGCCCATCATCACAGGCTTGGCCAGCGCGGCCGGCTCCAGCGGGTTATGCCCACCGGTCGCCACCAGGCTGCCGCCGACAAAGGCGCTGTCGGCCAGGGCATAGAGAAACAGCAGCTCGCCCATGGTGTCGCCGAGCAACACCGAAGTGCCCGCCGTGACCGGCTCGCCGCTGGAACGACGCACCGTGGTAAAACCTTGCTGCTCACACAGTTCGAACATCGGGCCGAAGCGTTCCTGGTGACGCGGCACCAGGATCAGCAGCGCGTTAGGATAGCTTTCGAGCAGTTGACGATGGGCGGCCAGCACCACTTCATCTTCACCTTCATGGGTGCTGGCGGCGATCCACACCGGACGCTCGCTGGCGCCCCATTGCTCGCGCAACGCCGCCGCACGCACCGGTAACTGGAGGTCGATGGTCAGGTCGAACTTGATCGAGCCTGTGACTTCAACGGTTTCCGGTCGGGCGCCGAGGCTCAGGAAGCGCTGGGCTTCGGTCTGCGTCTGCACGGCGAACAAGCTCATCTCAGACAGCATCGGCGCCGTCAGCTTGGCAAAGCGCGCGTAGCCCTTGGCCGAGCGCGCCGACAACCGCGCATTCGCCAATGCCACCGGAATGCCGCGCTGGGCGCAGGCGTGGATATGGTTGGGCCACAGCTCGGTTTCCATGATCACCGCCAGTTTCGGCTGCACACGATCAAGGAAACGCTTGGCGGCGCACGGCAAGTCATAGGGCAAGTAGCAGTGCTGAATTCGAGGTTCATTGGCAAACAGTGCCTGGATGCGCTCGGAACCGGTCGGCGTCATGCAGGTAACGGTGATCGGCAACGTCGGATAGCGTTCCAGCAACCCGCGCACCATCGGCGCGGCAGCGATGCTTTCGCCCACCGATACCGCATGCACCCAGATCCCGCCCGGCTGCATCACCGGCAAGCCATAGGAGAAGCGCTCGCCAACGCGCTTGGCGTAGGCCGGCGCCTTGCGCGCGCGCAGCCACAGACGTAAAGCCACCAAGGGCAGCGCCAGGTAAAACAGACAGCTGTAGAGAGTTCTATTCATGGCGGCGGAGTTTATCGGCTTTTTCAGTCGATCGCCTGCAAGCACTCGGCAAATCGTTTGGCCAGGAAGCGCGCGGCGGGCCCCAGATGCTCGTCGCGCCGCCACACCAGCTCCACCACCAGGGCCGGCGGCGTCCATTCGCTGTCCAGTTCCACCATCTGTTGCTGATAGGTCGGGTACTGCACGATATGCCGGGGCAGCCAGGCCCAGCCCAGGCCACTCATCAGCCATTCGGCCAGCACGTAGAAACTGTCGGCACGCCACACCAGCGGACTGGCCGCTTCGCTGCCGGGGTAGACACTGGTCTGGGTCGACATCAGCAACTGCCGGAACTGCGCCAGGCGCTGGCAGGTCACGTACGTTTCCTTGGCCAGCGGGTGATTCACGCCACACACCGTGACCATCTCCACGCTGCCGACCACCCGCCGCTCGAGGGCTTCGGGGATCTGGTCGTGATAGAACAGCAAGCCTAAATCAGCCTGGCGCTCCACCAGTTTGCGCGCCACATCGCCCTGGGCCGCGCTGGACAGTTGCACCTCCAGCAACGGGTATTGCACGGCCAGTGCCTCCAGGCTATCGAGCACCGGCTGGAACAACATCGCTTCATCCTGGGCCAGGCGCAGGCAAGCCTCCTCACCGCGTGTCAATGACAGCGCCCGGCCATTGAGCCGCTCGCACTGGCGCAGCACTTCGCGCGCCTCCTCCAGCAACACGCTGCCGGCTTCGGTCAGCCGCGGCTGGCGGCCGCTGCTACGCTCGAACAGGCTCACGCCCAGGTCCGTCTCCAGCATCGCAATCGCGTTACTGACCGCCGATTGTGCCTTGCGCTGCTGGCGCGCTACCGCCGAAAACGAACGCTGCTCGGCGACGCTGACAAACAGGCGCATCTGCTCCAGATCCCATTGCACGCTCATGGCTCAACCCATCTCTAATTCGGATAGGTAATGACTTTACCCCATCTGATTGAAGGCTAGAATGCCAGCCTTATCTGATTGCATTACCCCGAGGATTGACCCATGAACGCCGCTTACTGCTACCTGGCCATTGCCATCTGCTCGGAAGTGATCGCCACCGTTTCCATGAAAGCCATCAAGGGCTGGAGCACGCCGATCCCACTGCTGCTGGTGATCGTCGGCTACGGCGTGGCGTTCTGGATGCTGACGCTGGTCGTGCGCACGGTGCCGGTGGGCGTGGCCTACGCGGTGTGGGCCGGGATGGGCATTGTGATGGTGAGCATCGCGGCGCTGTTTATCTACGGGCAGAAGCTGGATATTCCGGCGATGCTGGGGATGGGCCTGATTGTGCTGGGCGTGGTAGTGATTCAGTTGTTCTCGAAAACCGCCGGGCACTGACCACCTCTCAACAGCCTGTATACTGCGCCTCTTGTCTTGAACACTGAGGTCGCCCATGCCATCCGTTATTTCCACCGACGTTCTGATTGTCGGCGCCGGGGTTGCCGGCCTCTGGCTGAATGCGCGCCTGCGCCGCCAGGGGTTTTCCACGGTGGTGGTGGAAAGCGCCACCTTGGGGGGTGGGCAAAGCGTGAAGTCCCAGGGGATTATTCACGGCGGTGCGAAATACGCCCTGCACGGCGCGCTCACCGGCGCTTCCGAAGCCATTGCCGATATGCCGCGCCGCTGGCGTGAAGCGTTGGCGGGCAGTGGCGAGCTGGACCTGTCCGGCGTGCGCTTGCTGTCCGAAGCGCATTACCTGTGGTCCCCCGGCACCCTCGCCGGCAACCTCACCAGTTTTTTCGCCAGCAAGGCCGTGCGCGGCCGTGTCGACCAGGTCAAGGGCGACGACCTGCCCCCGGCCCTGCAAGACCGCCGCTTCAAGGGCAAGGTCTATCGCCTGGCGGAGCTGGTCATCGATGTGCCGAGCCTGATTGATCGCCTGGCGCAACTGGCCGGCGATGGTTTACTTGCCGGGCAACACATCGAACCGTTGCGCGAAGGCGACGCACTGGTGGGCCTGAAGGTCGACGGTCGCGAGATCCGCGCCCAGCGCATCGTGCTGAGTGCCGGCGCCGGCACGGCTGATTTGCTGTCCGCGCTGGGCCTGAGCCAGCCGGCCATGCAGACGCGCCCCTTGCACATGATCATCGCCAAAGGCCCCGGCCTGAAACCGCTGTACGCGCACTGCCTGGGCGGCGGCACCAAGCCGCGCATCACCGTCACCACGCACCCGGCGGCGGATGGCAACTGGGTCTGGTACATGGGCGGCGACATCGCCGAAGCCGATGGCGTGGCCCGCACACCGCAGGAACAGATCGCCACGGCCCAGAAAGAGCTGGCGCAATTGCTGCCGTGGATCGACATGAGCCAGACCCAATGGGCCACGCTGCGCGTCGACCGTGCCGAGCCGCTGCAATCGGGCCTGAGCCGCCCCGACAACGCCTTCCTCGCCGAGCAAGACCGCCTGCTCGTGGGCTGGCCGACCAAACTGGCGTTGGCACCGGACTTCGCTGATCGCGTCATCGGCAGCCTTGAACGTGACGGCATCCGCCCAAGCGCCAGCGAGCCGTTGCCCGACCTGCCAAAACCCGCCATGGGCGTACCTGCCTGGGAGCAACTGTTGCCATGAGCCTACCCACCCTGCACGACCTGCATCGCCCCCTGGGCAGCACAGGCCTGTTGGTCTCGCCGCTGGGCCTGGGCACCGTGAAGCTGGGGCGCGACCAAGGGGTCAAATACCCCAGTGGCTTCCAGATTCCCGGTGACGACGAAGCCCGCATGCTGTTGCGCCAGGCTCGCGAACTGGGGATCAACCTGATCGATACCGCGCCGGCCTATGGCATGAGCGAGGAACGCCTGGGACCGCTGCTGCGTGACCAGCGCAAGGACTGGGTGATTGTCAGCAAGGTCGGTGAAGAGTTCGAGAATGGCGCGTCCAGCCACGACTTCAGCGCCGCTCACACGCGGATGTCCATCGAGCGCAGCTTGAAACGACTTGAAACTGATTTTATCGACCTGGTGCTGGTGCACTCCGACGGCAACGACCTGCACATCCTCAACGACTGCGAGGTGTACGACACGCTGGCGGCGCTGAAGCAGGAAGGTAAGATCCGTGGTTTCGGCTTCTCCGGGAAAACCGTCGAGGGCGGCGTGAAGGCTCTGGAACAGGGCGATTGCGCCATGGTCACCTACAATCTGAACGAACAGGCCGAGAAAGCCGTCATTGAGTATGCAGCGGCACACGGCAAGGGCATCCTGGTGAAAAAAGCCCTGGCCAGCGGCCACGTGTGCCTGGAGCCGGGAATGGATCCAATTCGTGCCAGTTTCATGTTGTTGTTTGCGCAAACGGGCGTCGCCAGTGCTATTGTCGGGACCATTAATCCGCTGCACCTGGCCCATAACGTGGCGACCGCTGCCCAAGTCATTCGTCAACTCTGATGCCGCCGACGCGGCCGACCCCGTCGCAAGAAGGAGCCGACATGCCGCGAACGCTCATAAGAAAAAACCCCAGCAACTTTAAAACACTGCCGCTGCACGTCGAAGCCACCCCCGAAGGCCTGAGCTACCAGAGCGTCGGCATGCCGCTCAACTTTGCCCAGACCCTGCAACGGCGCAAGCCGGTGGAGGTGGCCGACCCCGAGCGTTTCGCCCTGGAACTAGCCAACCTCGGCGTGTCGGTGCGCCTCACCCTGCACTGGCAAAACAAGGACTACTGGGTGCTGGTGCGCCAGCGCCGCCAGGACCGTGGCGACGTGGTGCTCAAGCTGATCTCCGGCTACGTGCCCGCCCATGAACTGAACCTGCCACTGCACACCGCCATCCAGGAAATCGCCGAAGAATGCCTGCTGGAGACCCCGGAAGGCTGGCTCAGCGGGCGCTTCAACGACACGTGGCTGCCGGCGCCCTACTCGGCCGCGCTGCATTACCGCGAAGCCCTGCCCTTTCGCCTCAGCCCGCTGTCCGGTGCAGCCCGCCCGGTTCGATGCGCCACCACGCAGTTGATCGAACGCCCGCGCGCCTATGTGCACCTGCCCACCGCATCGCTGCAATTGATTTACGACCTGCGTCTTGAAGTCCCCAAGGAAGCCAAATCCCTGAGTTTGTTCCATGTGGACGAGCGCCTGGAAGGCGACCAACTGGTTGCCCGCCTCGACCGTCAGCGCCCCGACCTCTACCTGATGCCGCTGAAAGACGGCCAACCCCAGGCTGAGCTCTACACGGTCAAGAAAGACCAGCTGTACCCAGCAAGCACGCGGGGTTTGTACCTGGCGGAAAGCTTCGCCCAGCAGGAAGGCTGGCTGGTGCGTGAGGAGCGGATTCGCTGGAAGGATTGGCTGCGCCAGCAAGGCCTGGCAGCGCCTGAGAAAGAATCGAAACTAAAGCGCCTGGCCCAGCGGGTACTGCGCAAGATCGTGCCGAAGAAAAAAGCCAAGGGCTGAATCAGACTGTAGTGAGCGGGCTCGCCCCGCGCCGGGTGGCGAAGCCGCCCCAAACAGGGCCGCCTCATTGTGTCAGGCACACCGCGTTGTCGGGTTTGGGGTGGCTGCGCCACCCAGCGCGAGGCAAGCTCGCTCACTACACATCGTCTCAGCCGTTGAGCAAGCGATGGTTATTCGCCCGTGAGGGGATTGGCTACGCAAACCAAGGGCTAAGGACTGTAGTGAGCGGGCTTGCCCCGCGCTGGGTGGCGAAGCCGCCCCAAACAGGGCCGCCTCATTGTGTCAGGCACACCGCGTTGTGAGGTTTGGGGTGGCTGCGCCACCCAGCGCAAGGCAAGCTCGCTCACTACACATCGTGTCAGCCGTTGAGCAAGCGATGGTTATTCGCCCGTGAGGGGATTGGCTACGCAAACCAAGGGCTAAGGACTGTAGTGAGCGGGCTTGCCCCGCGCTGGGTGGCGAAGCCGCCCCAAACAGGGCCGCCTCATTGTGTCAGGTACACCGCGTTGCCGGGTTTGGGGTGGCTTCGCCACCCAGCGCGAGGCAAGCTCGCTCACTACACATCGTCTCAGCCGTTGAGCAAGCGCTGGTTATTCGCCCGCGAGGGGATTGGCTACGCAAACTAAGGGCTAAGGACTGTAGTGAGCGGGCTTGCCCCGCGCCGGGTGGCGAAGCCGCCCCAACAGGGCCGCCTCATTGTGTCAGGCACACTGCGTTGTCGGGCTTGGGGTGGCTTCGCCACCCAGCGCGGGGCAAGCCCGCTCACTACACATCGCGTCAGCCGTTGAGCAAGCGTTCCAGTCCGACCTTCAACGGGGTGGGCTCGGGCAGCGTGAAGCTCGCCAGCAAGCGCTGGTTATTCGCCCGCGAGTGGCGGATATCACCAGAGCGCGCCGGCCCGTAAGTGATAGTCGGCAATGTGCCCACCACTTCCTCCAAAGCCTGCAACACTTGCTTGAGCGTAGTGGTGCGGTTCCAACCCACATTGATTGCGCCCAGCGGCGCGGCTGGCGCTTCGATGGCCTGCACCAGCACATCCACCAGGTCTTCCACGTACATGAAGTCACGGGTTTGCTCGCCATCGCCAAACACGGCAATCGGCACGCCCTGCTGCACGCGCTCGCTGAAGATACTGATCACGCCGGAGTACGGCGATGAAGGATCCTGGCGTGGCCCGAAGATGTTAAAGAAGCGGAAGATCACCGGCTCCAGACCGTGCTGGCGGCGGTAGAAGTCGAAGTAGTGCTCGCTGGCCAACTTATCGGACGCATAGGGCGTCAACGGCGCCT
This sequence comes from Pseudomonas sp. OV546, assembly GCF_900116845.1. Lineage (NCBI taxonomy): Bacteria > Pseudomonadati > Pseudomonadota > Gammaproteobacteria > Pseudomonadales > Pseudomonadaceae > Pseudomonas > Pseudomonas sp. OV546. Next base: position 219,974 of record NZ_FPCE01000004.1, read on the forward strand.
TGGTGGTCTCTTCGTCAATCGAAGCACCCTCGCCGTTGTTGCCATACACCGCAGCGCTGGAGGCATACACCACGCGTTTGACGCCTGCTTTGCGCATGGCTTCGCAGACATTCAAGGTGCCGACGAAATTGCTCTGGTGCGTGCTGACCGGGTCATCCACCGACGCCTGCACCGAGGCCACGGCCGCCAGGTGCACCACCGCCGTTGCGCCGACGGCAGCACGGGCTACCAAATCGGCATCGGCCACATCACCTTCCAGCAGTTCGACGCGCGGATCGTGCAACGGCAAGTTACTGCGCTTGCCGGTGGACAAGTTGTCCAGCACCCGCACGCCGTAGCCCTTGGCAAGCAGCGCATCGACCAGGTGCGAGCCGATAAAACCGGCGCCGCCGGTGATAAGAACCTGCTTACTCATTGTTGCGGATCTTCTCGACAATGGCGGTGGTCGAGCTGTTCTCGACCAAGCCCAGTACTTTGACCTTGCCGCCGTAGGCACTGACGATATCTGCCCCCACGACCTGGTCGACGGAATAATCGCCGCCTTTGACCAGCACATCCGGCTTGACCTGGGCCAGCAGGTTTTCCGGGGTCGCTTCCGGGAAGCTGATCACCCAGTCCACCGCGCCCAGGCCAGCCAGCACGGCCATGCGCCGGTCGACACTGTTGATCGGGCGGCCAGGGCCTTTCAGGCGGCTCACCGAAGCGTCGTCGTTGACCGCAACGATCAGGCGATCGCCTTGGGCACGTGCTTGTTCAAGGTAAGTCACGTGACCGGCGTGCAGGATGTCGAAGCAGCCGTTGGTGAACACAATGCTTTCGTTGTGGGCACGCGCATCGTCAATCGCCAGCAGCAGTTGCTCGATGGTCAGCACACCACGTTCCGAACCTTCGGAACGCTGGATCGCACGGCGCAATTCAGGCGCGCTGATCGCGGCGGTACCCAACTTGCCCACCACGATACCCGCCGCCAGGTTGGCCAGGGCCACGGCGTGGGGCAGTTCTTCACCCGCCGCAATCGAGGCGGCCAGGGTGGAAATCACGGTGTCGCCAGCGCCGGTGACGTCGAACACTTCACGGGCCCGTGCTGGCAAGTGCATGGCCGGGTGGCCGGGGCGCAGCAAAGTCATGCCGTGCTCGCCACGGGTCACCAGCAAGGCGCCCAGGTCGAGGTCGGCCATCAGCGCCGCGCCCTTGGTCACCAGGTCGTGCTCATCGGCGCAACCGCCGACGATGGCTTCGAACTCGCTGAGATTAGGCGTGATCAGGCTGGCTCCACGATAAATCGAGAAGTCCTTGCCCTTGGGATCGGCCAATACCGGGATGCCCTTGGCCTTGGCGGCCTGGATCAGTTCCTGGTGGTTCTTCAAGGCGCCTTTGCCGTAGTCCGACAACACCAGCACCTTGACGCCTTCGAGCAACTCGTCGACCTGACCGTTCAGGGCCAGGGCGTCGGTGGCGAAAGGTTCTTCAAAATCGATACGCAGCAATTGCTGGTGACGGCTCATGACCCGCAGCTTGACGATGGTCGGCTGGTGGGCAATGCGCTGGAACAGTGCGCGCACGCCAGCACCGCGCAAGCTGTTGGCCAGGCTTTCGGCGGCTTCGTCGTCGCCGGTCACACCGACCAGGGAGGCCGGGGCGCCGAGGGCGGCAATATTAAGAGCAACGTTGGCAGCGCCACCTGGACGGTCTTCGATTTGCTCGACCTTGACTACCGGTACCGGCGCCTCAGGGGAAATCCGTGAGGTACCGCCATGCCAGTAACGGTCGAGCATGACATCGCCGACCACCAAGACAGGGGCTTGATCGAATCGCGGCATGGACAACTTCATGGAGCAACCCACATACAAAATGAACAGGGGCGCGATATTAGCACAGGGTTACAGGAGGCTTGTGGAGCAGTGAATCCGCTGAGGGTCAAATGGGGGAGCGGGCTTGCTGTGGTGAGGGGCGGGGCAAGGATTCGACGGGCCCCTCCCGGCGGGTACATTGAAGATCCAATGGGGCTGCTTCGCAGCCCAGCGCGGGGCAAGCCCGCTCACTACAGGAAGCCCGCACACATGAGGCTTGGCAGCCATTGGATCAGGTGATGTCAGCTGACACCGGCGCATCCAGGCCCATGGCGTGCAGGCGGGCGTAGTAGCCGTTCTGCGCCAGCAGCTCGCTGTGGGTGCCACGCTCGACGATCCGGCCGTCGTCCATCACCAGGATCAGGTCGGCCTTCTCGATGGTGGACAAACGGTGCGCGATCACCAGGGTGGTGCGGCCTTGCATGACCTTGTCCAGCGCCGCCTGAATGTGCCGCTCGGACTCGGTGTCGAGGGCCGAGGTGGCCTCGTCGAGAATCAGCAACGGCGCGTTCTTCAGCAAGGCACGGGCAATCGCCAGGCGCTGGCGTTGGCCACCGGACAGCAATACGCCGTTTTCGCCAACCTGGGTGTCGAAGCCCTTGGGCAGTTGGTCGATGAAGTCCTTGGCATTGGCATCCGCCGCTGCCGCTTCAACGTCCGCCCGTGGCGCGCCGGCCAGGTCGCCGTAGGCGATGTTGTTGGTCACCGTGTCGCTGAACAGCGTCACGTGCTGGGTCACCTGGGCGATGTGTTTGCGCAGGTTGAGCAGCTTGTAGTCCTCGATCTCGACGCCGTCCAGCAGGATTTCACCGCTGGCATGGTGGTAGAAACGCGGGATCAGGCTGGCCAGGGTCGATTTACCGCTGCCCGAGCGCCCGACCAGCGCGATCATCTGCCCAGGCTCGGCGGTAAAGCTGATGTCCTTGAGCACATGGCGTTCGGTGCCGGGGTAGGTGAAGTTCAGGTTGCGCACATCAAGACGACCGCTGACCTTGTCACGCTCGACGGTGCCGTTGTCGATTTCAACGTCTTCGTCCAGCTGTTCGAAGATGCTTTCAGCACCCGCCACACCCTTTTGGATGGTCGAGCTGACTTCCGAGAGCTGGCGAATCGGCTTGGGCAGCAGGCCGGCCAGGGTGATGTAGGCCACCATGTCACCGGCCGAAGCATCGCCACGCAGATAAAGGACCAGGAACATCAGCACCGCCATGGCGGTGTAGATCACCAGTTGCAGCGCTGGCGTGTAGATCGCCCCGGTGCGGGTCATGCGCAGTTGCTTGTCGGTGTTGCTCTGGCTGGCCTTGAGGAAGCGTTTTTCCTCGTAGACCTCACCCCCGAAGCTGCGCACCACGCGGTAGCCCTGGATGGTTTCCGAGGCGACGTGCGTGACGTCGCCCATGGCCACCTGGATCTTCTTGCTCTGCTTGCGGAATTTTTTGCTGGCCGTGCTCACCATCACCGCGATCAACGGCAGGATGGCGATCATCACCAGCGTCAGGCGCCAGTTCATGTACAGCAGCGAGGCGAACAGGAAGATCACCGTCATGCCTTCACGGATCACCACCTTGATCGCATCGGTCGCCGCCCCCGTGACCATGGTCACGTTGAAGGTGATGCGTGAAATCAGGTGCCCGGAGTTGTGATTGTCAAAGTAGCGGTTGGGCAGCGTCAGCAAGTTGTTGAACAACTGCACGCGCAGGTCATGGACCAGGCCCAGGGAAACCTTGGCCAGCAGGTAGTTGCCCAGGAACGAACCGAGGCCTTGCCAGGCGGCAATCAGGATGATCAGCAGCGGCACGGCTTGCAGCAATTGCAGGTCGCGCAGGAATGGCACGCTGGGGAACAGCACGGCTTCAGGGTTGGAAAGGCCGTCGACGAAGTACTTGAGGATGTACCCCAGCATTGGCTGGGTCGACGCGAAAATCAGAAATCCGACGATACTCAATGCGAACAAGCCGGCATAAGGCTTAACGTAACTGAGCAGGCGGAAGTATATTTTCAAGCTCGAAGGGCTTGCGCTCGGACTGGAGTCGGTCATATCACGCGGCGTTTTGAAAAAGGAGGCTGACTTTAGCACAGCTTCTCTGTTGTACTTGCACCCTGCATGACCCGTAGCCCGGTTGGATCCAACCGGCGACATTATATAGCCACTACTTTAAGATGGTCGGCTTTCTCAATCTGGAATGGCTTTTACTGTATGCACTCCAAGCGCCTGATCTATGGCTCAAATCGCGTTTTCGACTTCCTGGTCCTGTGGATTTTGCCCATTGGCTTGTTGTTGCTGCTGAGCTCGCTGTTCTTCGTCACCAATCGCAATGTGCTGCACAAGTTCTACTACGGCCTGTTCAGTGCTCCCACCCTGTTGCTGCTGTGCCTGCGCCCCAGGGAAATCAAGGAGCTGCTGCGCGAGCCTCTGGCGATCGCGTTCCTGGTGTTTTCCGCCTGGGCGCTGACCAGCCTGCTGTGGAGCCCGGAGCATCACGCCGACACCGACCTGTTCAAGCGCCCACTGCACACCTTCATGCTGTTTGCCGGCTGCGGGCTATTACTGCATTACCGCAATGAGCTGTTCAAGCCGGTCTTCTTCAGCGCCGCCGTGATTGCGCTGGTGGTGTGCGTGTGCAACCTCGTGGCGTTCTCCAAGGGTTTTGAACCCGGCACGGGCATGCGCATGATCGGTGGCCGTGGCGCCCTCGACAACCCGCTGCTGAGCTCCCACGTTTTCGGCTTTTTCTGCGTCTACTGGCTGTACATCTGCATGACCACCCAGCGCCTGCAGGTGCTGTGGTTCAGCATTCCAGCCCTGGCAATCATGACCTTGACGGTGCTGGCCACCGGTTCTCGCACGCCACTGGTCGCGCTGACCCTGACCATTCTCTGGATGACCTTCGTCAGCCGCAACCGCCGCTCGGCCCTGCTGATCGCCGGCATGGTCCTGGGCGCCGCGGGGCTCCTGCTGTTCTACCCGGAGCTGATCACCAACCGCGGCAGCTCGTTCCGCTTCGAGCTCTGGGGCATGTCACTGCAACGCATCGCCGAACACCCATGGATCGGCCACAGCTACGATTCCGAGCTGTACCTGACCCTGGCCGACGGCTACGAACTGCGCGAACCGCACAGCTTTGCCCTGGGCGTGCTGTATTACGTCGGCATCATCGGCTTTATCCCATGGATCTTCATGATCGGCTGGGGACTCTACAAAGGCCTGAAAGAACGCGCCCAGCCACTGTTCATCCTGGCGTCCTCCCTGCTCACCTACGGTATCGGCGCCGGGCTGACCGAGGGCGGTGGCATCCTGTCGCGGCCCAAGGAGCATTGGTTCCTGCTGTGGATCCCGCTGGCCATCATCGCCGGCCTGAGCATCGCCCAGCGCCGCCGCAGCGTGCTGCGTATGCCGGTGCAAACGCTCAAGCCCGAGGCTTTCGACCAACTGTGCAGCGATGCCCAGGTGATTGAGGCCGACGGCCTGGGACCCAAGGTGCTGCGTCTGGCCGACGGCCGCTTCCTGAAGATCTTCCGTCCGCGCCGCTGGTACACCTCGGGCAGTTTCAACCCCTACTCCGAACGGTTTGCCAGCAACGCCGAGCAATTGCGCACCCTGGGCATCCCCACACCGCAGATCCTGGGCCTCTATGGTCTGCGCGACGCCAGCAGCGCCGTCAGCTACACGCCACTGCCCGGACTTACCCTGCGCCAGGCCCTGCAAAGCCTGGACAGCAGCCTGCGCGAGTCGCTGATCGAACGCTTCGGCCAGTTCATGGCCCAACTGCATGAGCGCGGCGTGTACTTCCGCTCACTGCACTTGGGTAATGTGCTGCTGATGGATGACGGGGAGTTCGGCCTGATCGATATCGCCGACCTGCGCATCTTCCCGTCGCCGCTGCGCAATGCTTTGCGCCAGCGCAACCTGCGCCATATGCAACGCTACCCGCAGGACCGCGCCTGGTTGTTCGAGACACACTTCGAACAGCTCGCCAAAGGTTATGCGTCCGTTGCCAGCCAAGGCGCCACAGCCAAGATCCGTGAGCAAGTGCTGGCATTGGCCAGTCCCGCCGCCTGATAAAAAAGGCGACTATCACTGCTGATAGTCGCCTTTTTCATTCCCCTCGCTACCTCACTTCTTGACGGGCGCCAGATATAACCGCACCAACCCGCGCAAGGTCTTGCGCCCCCAGAACTTCAGCGGGATCTGCTTGAGGATCTCCCGCGCCAGTGGCCGATCACGATCGGCCGTCTTGAGGAACATCGAGTTCAGGAAGTTGTAGCGCACCGCGTCATAGGCCGGGTGATCGCTGAACTTGGCGTAGGTCTTGAGAATGTTCTGGATCATGTAGCGGTGGTTCTTGTAGGTGTTGGCCGCATGCTGCCGATAGCGCGCCATCACCACGCCGAGGGCGTCGATGGTGTAGCCCGCGGCGGTGATTTTCAATTGGATCAGCAGGTCTTCAAGGGGAATCTGCGGATCGAACCCACCGACTTCCTCCAGCACTTCCCGGCGAATCAGCATGGTCGGCGCCGGCGGAAAAGGCTTGCGGTCCATGAACATGTCGTCGAAATCCAGGCTGCGGAACGGCACGTCGCGGCGCTGTTTTTTCTCCGGGTGCAGGTTGCCGTCGCCATCGATCAGCTCGATGTTGCCCGCACACATCCCCACCGTTGGCTTGCCTTCCATGTAGGCCACCTGGGTGGCGATGCGGTCCGGCAACATGATGTCATCCGACCCGAACGGGGCGATCAGGCTGCCCTTGGCGCGGGCGATGGCACCATTGAGCGTGGCGGTGAGGCCCTGGTTCTGCTGCACCTGGAAATCAAAACCGTGCTCGGCCTGCAGCCGCTGGATGCGCTCGACACTGTCATCCTTGGAGCCGTCGTCCACCACCAGCAGCTCGATATTCGGGTACGTCTGGCCAAGCACACTGAGGATGCTCTCTTCGATATACCGGCCGTGGTTGTAGGACGCGATAATCACCGAGACCAGGGGTTGCTGCGCTGTCATGCTCTACCTACTTCTTTCAAACCGGTTTCAATGAGGTTCAGGTACTTCTGCTGGAATTCGGCCAGGGCGTGGTTTTCTTCCAGGTAACGGAACACCTGTTCACCCTTGGCACGCAATTGTTCGTCACTCATGGCCAGGTAAGTGTCCAGGGCCACTGTCAGTTGCTCGACATTGCCGGGCTCGTGGGACAACCCGCCCGCCCCTTCCACCAGCGGCAGCATGGCCGGCCCGTTGGAAGCAATCACCGGCAAGCGCCCGCTCATGCCTTCCAGCAGCGCCAGGCCCAGGCCTTCAAGCAAGGAAGGCATGGTCCAGATATCGAAGGCGCGCACATACTTGAGACCGTCTTCGCGAAAGCCCAGCAGGTGCGCGCGGCCGGTCAGGCCCAGGCGCTCGATGTCCGCACGCAAGTCTGCTTCGGCACGGCCGGAACCGATGATGCCGACCTGGGCATTGGGGTATTTGTCCTTGAGACGGGCAAACGCCTGCAGCAGGTGCGTATGGCCCTTGATCGGCACCAGGCGCCCCAGCGCACCGATGATCCGTGCGTCGAGCGGCAGCCCGAGTGCCTGGCGCGCTTGCTCACGCGGCAGCTGCAAGGCTTCGGCCTGGGGAATATCGATGGCGTTGGTGACGAAGGTGGTGTTCTCGCGGGTGAAGCCGCAGTTGAGGCCGACCAGGTAATCCCTGACCGCCGCCGACACCCCGACAAACCGCCAGGCCGGGCTGACCAACCGGCGGGTCTGACGCCGGCGATAGGCGCGCTCGTACTCGCCAAAACCATGAGAGATCCCGATGCACAATGGGATCTTCAACCAGCGGTTGAGGGACAGCATCATGTTCACCGATTTGAAGCGGTTACAGATGACCACGTCAAACTTCTGCTCGCGGCAATACTTGTAGATCTCCCACATGGCGCCCAGGCGAATGCCCTTGAGCGCCTTCTCGGGAAACTCGAAATACTTGGAGTGGTCCGCCACGCTCAACGGTTGGCCCGGCTGCGGTCGCCCGCTGAGAAAGGCCGACGTCACCTCAAAGCGCTCCGTCGGCAGCGCCTTGACGATCTGCTCGCCGAGGTCGGCGAAATCATTGAGCTTGACGTTGTAGTCCGGCTGCAACTGCAAAACCTTGAAACGAGGCTTCATATCACTCCATGAGGCAATCGGGCTGCTACGCGCGGGCAGCCCGACGAAAAAAGTCAATTTCAGTCCTGCTTCAGCACCCAAAGCAGCTCGTGACGGCGCACGGCCTTGCGGAAAAATTCGTTCTCGCCGTAAGGCGATGGACCACGCCCCGCCAGTAATTGCTGCAACAGGCGACGTACCCGACGCTTGAACGGCGCACGGGGCTGCAGGTCATGCATCATGCCCAACGCCATGGCCTTGTCTTGCTGCTGGCTCAGGCTCAGCACCCGGCAATAAGGCTCAAGCACCTGGGCGGCATCGAACTGCGGCGGCAAAGCGATGCCGGCGCCTGAATCACCCATGGGCCAGCGGTCATTATCATGCAGATGGTTGGCATAGCCGAGCAAGGTACCCGGTTGCCACTCAAGCCCCTGCAACGCTTGCACCACCGCAGTGTGTGCACAAATATGGTCCGGGTGAGGGTCGAGCACCGGCGTCGGCAACACAATCACCTCGGGGCGCGCCTTGAGCAGCACCGCGCGCAGGTCGGCAATCAAGTTGTCCCAGGTCGGCGCGCCGTCCACATCGCCCGGCAACGCCAAGGCATTGAACTGGCGGAACAGCCGCGTATCGTCCAACTGCGCTTCGCGCGAGACCTGGGGCTGATCGGGGGCGTCGCGCATAGCCGGCAGCTGCAGGCAAAAGTACCCCAACTGCACGCAGTGCGCCTCGGGCACGCCGGCCCAACGCGGCACGGCAATGCTGTCCCAGGCACGCAGGCGCCCTTTGATCCGCGCCGCTTCAGCCGTGGGCATGCCCATCTGCTGATAGTGTTCGGCCTCGATTTCACCGGCGGTCAGGGTCACGATCCAGCTTTCATCGGCCTGGCCATACAGGCCGAAGGCGGCCAGTTCAGCATCGTCGGCATGGGGCGCGATCACCATCACCCGCTGACGGGCAGCGTCCGGCTGACGAAAGACCCACAAGACAGGCTGGCCGATCACGCGGCAAAAACGACCGCGCAGGCGCAGTTCACCGCCGGCCAATGCCGCCGCCGAACCGGTGAGGTTGAGGTAACGCTTGCCGGCCACGCCGCGCTCGAACGCCTGGCGATCGTCCAGAAACTCAACCGCAGGATCAAAGAAACGGCCCCATAGGTTGCTTTTGAGCTGTACTTCGACGATCAGCGTTTCATCGCCAGCCAGCTCGAGCGGCGTATCGGCGAGCAACTTGCCGCCTTCCAGACGCAAGCCGACCTGCTGGCCACTCGACGCAAAACGGTAGTGGTAGTCATCCTTGGGCGAATAAAACAGATGGTCGGCAAACCAGGCTTCATGGGCCACCCACAGCACAATCGCGAGGATCAACGGCAGCCACCAGGCCACCAGCACACCGGCCGCAATCAACACCAGCAGGCCGATCAGCAGCGCAATGCGTTTATTGCGGCGGTGGCGCTTGAGCAGTTGCTGTTTACGGCTCATACGCTGAACACCGGCACTCGGTTGCACCAGCGCTCCTTGTACTCGCGGTCGGCACGCCCGAAGGAAAAGCGCAGCGGTTTCTCCACCTCCCGCGCCTGTTCCCAGGCGCTTTGCGTATTGAGAAAACTCAGTACGCTGCCGGGGCTGAATGCACGGGTTTCAGGGTCGACACCGCCGTTGACGTATTCAATGCTGACCCACTCAGGCGACTCGACGCGATACACCAACTGCACGGCAATCGGCGCATCGTTGAGAAACAGCACCGAGCCCATCAGGAAATCCTTGAGCAACGCCAGCACCTCAGCCAGGCGCTCGGCGCCGGTGGCGGGGAAACCCCAGCGGCGCTGGAACAGATCGCAGTAGATGGCCGCCAGTTCCGTACTGGAAAACTCATTCACCGCCCGCACCACGCCACCCGCCTCTTCCAGCAGACGCAATTCGCGGCGCTGGTTGTAGCGAAATTTCTTCGACAGGTCTTCGGGGGTGCGCGCCATGGCCAACTGCTCGGCCTGCGGCTTGAGGGTGCTGATGCGGCCCTCGTTCAGCGCTGACAAGTAGCGCCCACGATGGCGCACCGGCAACTGCGCATCGGCGGCGATCGGCAGGATGATCTCGGCATTGCCGAGGTCAAACAGGCCTTTCTTGCCGCTGCGCTTGAGCACGTCCTTGGACAGGGCCAAGTCGCGTCCCCAGGTGGCAATTGCCCCCTTGAGTTCGCCGTCCTGTTCCCAGCCCAGGTAACGCACCGGAATCTGCGCCAGGTTCGCCAACCGCTCGACAACCTGCGGATGGGTCGCCACGCTGCCGCCAAACCGCTGCCAGGCCTGGGCGTAAACCTCGGCCTCGACAGGCGCCCAGCCACGCTCACGCCAAGCCTGGAAGCGGTTCAGCATTTAGACCACAGCGTCATAAGGGTCCACGCCGTCCTTGACGACCAGGATGTCTTCCATGATCAGGTACTGCAGGTCGGAGCCGAAGAACATGTTCAGCGCGTCGGTCGGCGAGCAGATCATCGCTTCGCCACGACGGTTGAGCGAGGTGTTCAGCGACACGCCGTTACCGGTCAGTACTTCCAGCTCTTTCATCATGTCGTAGTAGCGCGGGTTGTACTCGCGCTTGAGCACCTGGGCGCGGGAGGTGCCATCTTCGTGGACCACTTCCGGCACGCGGGTTTTCCACTCTTCCGACACTTCAAAGGTGAAGGTCATGAACGGCGCCGGGTGATCGACCTTGATCATCTGCGGGGCCACGGTGTCGAGCATCGACGGGCAGAAAGGCCTCCAGCGCTCGCGGAACTTGATCTGGTGGTTGATGCGGTCAGCCACGCCGGTAGCGCTAGGGCAACCGATGATCGAACGACCGCCCAAGGCACGCGGGCCAAACTCCATGCGCCCCTGGAACCAGGCCACCGGGTTGCCGTCGACCATGATCTTGGCGATGCGCTTAGGCATGTTTTCGATCTTGCGCCAGTTCGGCTTGCTCTCGTGCTTGGCGCACGCGGCAATCACGTCTTCGTTGCTGTAGGACGGGCCGAGGTAGACGTGCTCCATCTTCTCGACCGGCACACCACGGGCGTGGGACACATAGGCCGCCGCACCTACCGCGGTGCCAGCATCGCCGGACGCCGGCTGCACGAACAGCTCTTTCACGTCGTCACGGGCGATGATCTTCTGGTTCAGCTTGACGTTCAGTGCACAACCGCCGGCGAAGGCCAGCTTGCCGGTGTCCTTGAGGATGTCGCCCAGGTAGTGGTCGATCATCTGCAGGGCCAGCTTCTCGAACAGCGCCTGCATGCTGGCCGCGTAGTGGATGTACGGTTCGTCGGCGATATCGCCTTCGCGCTTCGGACCCAGCCACTCGATCAGTTTGGGCGAGAAGTAGAAACCCTTGCCCTTCTCTTTATAACGGCGCAGGCCGATGACGTTGGCGTAGTCGGTGTTGATCACCAGTTCGCCGTTTTCAAAGGAGGCCAGACGCGAGAAGTCGTATTTGCTGGCGTCGCCGTACGGCGCCATGCCCATGACCTTGAACTCACCGTCGAGCATCTCGAAACCGAGGAACTCGGTGATCGCGCCGTACAGGCCGCCGAGGGAGTCCGGATCGTAGAATTCCTTGATCTTGTGGATCTTGCCGTTTTCGCCGTAGCCGAAGAACGTGGTGGCGTACTCACCTTTACCGTCGATACCGAGGATCGCGGTTTTTTCCTGGAAGCCGGAACAGTGGTAGGCGCTGGAAGCGTGGGCCAGGTGGTGTTCAACCGGCTCGATCTTGATTTTCTTCGGATCGAAGCCCAGTTGCTCCAGGCACCAGACGATCTTGTTGCGATAGCGCTTGTAGCGACGGTTGCCCATCAGGATCGCGTCGAGGGCGCGGTCCGGGGCGTACCAGTAACGTTTGGCGTAGTGCCAGCGCGCCTCGCCGAACAGGCTGATCGGGGCGAACGGGATCGCCACCACGTCAACGTCGGAAGGCTTGATGCCGGCCTGCTCCAGGCAGAACTTCGCCGACTCGTAGGGCATGCGGTTCTTTGCATGTTTGTCGCGCACGAAGCGCTCTTCTTCGGCGGCCGCGATCAGCTTGCCGTCGATATACAAGGCTGCGGAAGGATCATGGCTAAGGGCGCCGGACAGGCCAAGAATCGTCAATGCCACAGGGGTCTAGCCTCTTTTAGTCTGCATGCAGGCGGGTTGCGCCTGAAAAAAGTGTGCTTCCCGCCTGGGCAGGAAACAGCTAAAGGGCGGGATTATAGCGTAAAAGAGGTGGGAAACTGTTAGCGGCAAGCGTCAAGAGGGACTAGCGGAAGATCTCGATGCTGCCGTCCTTGTTTTGACGGTAGATCGTGTAGGGCAGCACCAGCGTGTCCAGCACGCCGGAGGCCACGAATTCGATGGCGATGATAGGGACGGCACCGGCACCGAGGTCTATCAGGCTTACATCGTTGGTGTAAAAGCACCGATTCGCACCGTAGGCTGATTCCTAAATGATAAAAATCGCCTGACTCACTAAACTCGCGACCTTTTGCGCGTTTACACACTAAGCGCCACGGATTCCGGCTGACTCATGAACAACCTCACCCGTCTTACCCTGTTGTTGCCCAGCCTGCTCGCCTTGTGCGACACCGCCCAGGCAGACGACACAGCCCTGATCCTCGACCCCAGCGTCGTCACCGGCTCGCGCAGCGCCAGCCCGACCTTCGATCTGCCCTACTCGGTGGACGGCATCAGCCACGAGCAGATCAGCGACGGCCAATTGGGCATCAACGCCTCCGAAGCCCTGTCCCGCGTGCCCGGCCTGGTGGTGCAGAACCGTCAGAACTATGCCCAGGACCTGCAGATTTCTTCCCGTGGCTTCGGCGCCCGCTCGGCCTTCGGCGTGCGCGGACTCAAGCTGATCGCCGACGGTATTCCCGCCAGCACCCCGGATGGCCAGGGCCAGGCAGCCACGTTCAACCTCGACACCGCCGAACGTATCGAAGTGCTGCGCGGCCCGGCAGCCACCTTGTATGGCAGCAATGCCGGCGGCGTGATCCAGATGTTCTCCCGCGACGGCGAAGGCTCGCCCCGTATCGGCGCCGAGACCCTGGTGGGCAGCGACGGCCTGAACAAAAACCACCTGACCGCCGAAGGCGCCGCCAACGGCGCAGGTTTCGTGCTGGACGCCTCGCGGATGGACACCAACGGCTATCGCGACCACAGCAGCGCGCGGCGAGACCAGACCTTTGCCAAGCTCAACTTCCGCCCGGATGACGACAGCAAGCTGGCGCTGATCTACAGCAGCCTGGAGCAGAACGGCACGCAGGACCCGCTGGGGCAGACGTGGGCGGCGTACAAGGCTGATCCGCGCTCGGCGAGTGCCAACGCGCTGACGTACAACACGCGTAAAAGCATCGATCACCAGCAATTGGGCATGAATTACGCGCGCTATTTCGGGGATGCGACGTTGCAGGTGAATGGGTATACGGGGCGGCGGAGTGTGATTCAGTATTTGTCGATTCCCGATAGGTTTCCCACCAGTGGCGCGATCAACCCTGCGAACGCCCGTGGCGGCGTGGTGGCTTTTGACCGTAAGTTCTACGGCGGCTCCATACACTGGCTTCAACCCATCACCAGCGCTCCTGGCGATCTGACGCTGATTGCTGGCCTCGATTACGACCGCAGCGAGGATGATCGCCAAGGCTACTCCAACACCGTCAACGGTGTGCAGGGTGTCAAAGGTGCCCTGGGCCGTGACGAAATCGACACCGCCACCAGCCTCGACCCATTCGTTCAAGCCAACTGGCTGCTGGGTGACTGGACCCTGCAAGCAGGGCTGCGCCACAGCACCATGGAAATGGAGGTGGACGACCACTTTCTCAGCGACGGTAACGACAGCGGCAGCAAGACGTACCAAAAGAACACTCCTTCGGTCAGCGTTATGTACGCCTTCACCGAGGATTTGCACGGTTACGTCAGCGCAGGCAAGGGTTTCGAAACCCCAACCCAGGCCGAATCGGCGTATTCCAGCACCGTCAACGGTTTCAACTTCGCGCTCAAGCCATCGGTCAGCAAACAATATGAAATCGGCGTGAAGGCGCGGGTCGGACAGGACACCCGCGTCAACGCCGCCATCTTCCAAATCACCACCGAAGACGAGTTGGTGGTACAGCAATCCAGCGGCGGCCGTACCACTTACCAAAACGCCGGCCGCACCCTGCGTCGCGGCTTCGAACTGGGCGTCGAAAGCCAACTCAGCGAACAGTGGTCCGCCAACCTCGCCTACACCCGCTTGCAAGCCACCTACGACAGTGACTTCGTCAGCGGCGGCAGCACCGCCGTCGAGAAGGGCAACTACCTGCCCGGCGTGCCGCAAACCACGCTGTTCGCCGAGCTGAACTGGAAACCCCGCGACTGGGTCAGCACTGCCATCGAAGGCCTGTACCGCAGCAAGGTCTACGTCGAGGACACCAATAGCCAGCACGCCGCACCGGCCTACAGCGTATTCAACTGGCGCGCCCGTTTCGAACAGAAGGTGGAACACTGGACCTTCCACCAGACCCTGCGCCTGGATAACCTGCTCGACCGCCAGTACGTCGGCTCAGTGATCGTCGGCGACGGCAACAACCGCTACTACGAAGCGGCGCCAGGGCGTTCCTGGTATGCAGGCGCCGGTGCGGAGTACTCATTCTGATCAGTGCACCCGCACAAGAAACCCTGCGGGCGGTCGAAAGCCCCTGATCAACTGTCTTCTCTGCAAGGAACGCTCATGAAACACATCGCGGTTATCGTCGCCCTGGGCCTGCTCAGCGGTTGTGGCGTGCAAGGCATGAAGCCCGGCGGCACGGCCGAGGTCCCGTATAAAGACATGCTCAAGAAGCCGCTGCTGGCCGACTCGGTCATGCGTGACGGCGACGACCTCAGTTACCAGGTTCACGTCACGCTGACCGACAATGTCGCCGTGCCGGATATCGCACAGCTTCAGGCGTCCTGTGCCACCCCGAGCGGGAGCCTGTTGTATATGGAGGCCCCCGGCACCCCAGGTGCCGATGGCCAGCCCACGCGCATCACCGTCATGCGCAACCTGGCGCCGGAAGTGATCGGCGAACTGCAACAGAACGCCAGCTTTACCGACGCGTGCGCTCGCACGCCGCGCCCGGACTGGCGCCTCGTCAGCACGACAGACACCCAACGCCAATTGTTGATCGACCGTGCCAGCCTCAAGACCGTGGGCGAGAAAATCGAGTTCTGGGGCGCCTACGATGAGCCGCTCATTCTGATCAATACACTCAAAAAAATGCCGTATGCCCAGACCCGCCTGCACTGGGAGGTCAGTTGCAGCCGCCAGACCTATCGGACCCTGGCCGCCTTCAGCCTCACGCCGAAAAACACCGTGACCTTCGGCAACGTGGTAGCCGTTCCCATCGACCAGCCCTTCAGCACCGCCGAGGCGGACACCCGGACCCTGCTCAAGGCCGCGTGCTCGCCAACAGCAGCGCAGCTGCCGGTAGCCGTTACGCGCACCAAGCTCATGCAAACCCTGACACCCGCGCCTGTCCCGGCAACGGTGACGGAGGCGATCTCCGCACTGGGCATGCCCGCCCCAGCCAAGCCTCTGCACCACCTTGTGGAGAAGCGCGAATTGGGCTCCTCCAGCTTGCGCACTGAGGTGTTCATTGAGCCCGGGGCGGGGAACAACCTGCTTAAACTCCGCCGTGCCACCCCATCCTCAAGTGCCAAGATCACGACATTCAGAGGCTTGTTCAGCCTCACCTTCCAAAGCGAATTTGAACTGCGCGGGATGAACGTCTCGGCCGCCAGCACGGTTGAGCAACTCAGTTTCAGCGGCGACTGGAAGCACATGCCGATCGGGACAACGCTGGGGTTCAAGCTCAAAGAGCTCAATCGCAACACGGCTGAAGAGGACCGCGTGCTGTCACGCGACGCGACGTGTGTGGTAGCACGCGAAGTGCCGGCCAGCGACATCAACTCGGCGCTGAGTGGCACTGCCAAGGCGCTCAATTGCACCACGACGGGTGATAACTACCAGGCGACCAACACCGTCATGTACCTGCAGGACTACGGGTATTTCTTCACCCAACAGGACGTCGTCAAGGGCAAATACACAACCCGCACGACGCTGGTCAACGCACAATAGCGCCGATCAATAGCGCTCAAGCAGGCGCCGACTGGCAAAGCTGAAGGTCAACACCCCGAAAATCAGCACACCGGTCGCCACCTGCTGCCAGTAGAAATTCCAGCCAATCAGCAGCAGGCCGTTGGCGATTACATTGATGAACAGCACGCCCAGCAGGGTCCCTGGAATATTCGCCCGACCTTGTCGGCTCAGGGTTGTGCCGATGAACACCGCGCCAATCGCGTTGAGCAAAAATGCGTTGCCGGACAGCGGCACATAGGCGCTGACCGTTGAGCTGAGCAGCACCCCGCCCACCCCACACGCCAACGCAGTGGCCAAGGCCACGACGGTGACGATACGCCGCACCGACAACCCTGAGTAATACGCCAGCAGCGGCTGCGTACCTTGTGCGAGCAGCTCCCGCCCCAGGCGTCCGCGCGCCAGTGCCACACCGTAGAACAGCGCCAGCCCCAACACGATCGACAACGGCGCCAGCCCCGTCAGTTCAGGTTTCAGACCTTGGACGATATAGATGGGCTGGCCCCCGTCCGAGAGCAATTGCTGGGCGCTGGTGCCGATGAACAATGTGCCCAGGGTGGCAAGGAACGGGCTGATCCGCAGCCCGGCGATCAGCCCCGCGTTCACCAGGCCCACCAGCAGCGCGGCAAGCAACGCACCGGTCGCGGCAAACGCCCAGCCATGCCCGCCATTGAGCAGCACCACAAAGCTGAAACTGGCGAAGTCCAACGCCGTGCCCACCGACAGATCAATGCCGCCGGCCGCCACGGCGTAGGTCATGCCGATGGCCACAATCGCCAGCAACACGAAATTGTTCAACACCAGGCTTTGCAGGTTACCGGCGCTGAGGAAGCCCGGCGCCTGCAACGCAAACACGCCGACGATCAGCGCGAACACCAGGGGTAATGTCAGCGGTAACCAGGCGCGCAGGTTCATGCCGTCGCTCCCCGGTTCAGCGCGCTGGACGCCGCGACCACCAACAAGATCAACACGCCCTGCACACCATTGACCCAGAAGTTCGACAGGTTAAGCAGTTGAAAGCCATTGATCAGAAACCCGATCAACAGCGCCGCCAGCAACGTGCCTGGAATACTCGCCACCAGCCGGCGGGAAAACACCACGCCAAGAAACGCAATCGCCACCACCGACAACAGCATGTCGCCCGACCCGGTGGTACTGCCGCTGAAAAACGCCGCCGAGCACAACGCCGCCACGGCAGCAGACAGTCCCGACAGCAGGTAACTCGACAGCACATAGCCAGGCACACGAATGCCCGCCGCTTCGGCCGCCTGGGGGTATTCGCCGACGGCGTGCAGGCGCAGCCCGTAGGGCGAATGCTGGATCAGCAAGGTCAGCAGCGCCGCCGTTACCAACAGCACCCATGCCAAGGCAGGCACACCTAACCCAGTGCCGCCACTGAGCACATCCAGCAGCGGCGAGTCAGTGGACACCACGGTGTTTTCGGTCAACACCAGTTCCAGCCCGGCCAGCACGTTCATGCTCGCCAGCGTCGCCAACAGCGGCGGCAAACGCAGCACTACCACGGCCAGTCCATTGAGCAGGCCGACCGCCAGGCCGCAGCCCAGGGTCAGCAGCACGGTCAGCCAGAGCTCCAGGCCGGCATTGTTGAGACGGCTGAATACCGCCGCGCACAACCCCAGGTTGGCCGCCAGCGACAGGTCGAGCCCACCGGAGACTACGTTCGAACCTCCGCCGATGATCACGCAGGTCAACCCGAAGGCCAGCACACCAAGAATCGCCGACTGGCTGAACACATTCGCCAGGTTGCCCACCGACAAGAAATTCGGCGCCGCCACGGCAAACCCCACTAGAATCGCCAGAAACACCCCCACCGAACCTCGTCGCAGTATGGCTTCAAGCATGCTCGACCTCCCGCACCGGCGTAGCGGCGGCCGGTACAGCGCCGGTGGCACACGCCAGCAACTGGTCGCTGTCGGCTTCTCCCGCACGAAACTCACCGGCCATCTCACCGCGATGCAGCACCAGGATGCGATCGCTGATCCCGAGCAATTCGGGCAAGTCCGACGACAACACCAACACCGCCGCCCCCTCCTCCACCAGGCGCCCGATCAAACGATAGATCTCGACTTTGGCGCCGACATCCACGCCCACACACGGCTCATCGAGCAGGTACACGGCCGAGCGACGGCTCAGCCATTTCCCCAAGGCAACCTTCTGCTGGTTGCCGCCACTGAGCTGGCTGACCGCCGCGTGCGGACCCGGCGCCTTGATTGCCAATTCCTCCATCAGCCGCAAGCTTTCCGCCTGCTCTTTGGCGCGACTCAACAAGCCCCAGCGGCTGAACCGGCCCAGCCCCGCCAGCGTGAGGTTTTCCAACACCGACAGAACCGGCGCAATCCCCTGGCTACGACGCTCCTCGGGCACCAAGGCAATGCCCTCGGCAATCGCTTGGCCTGGCGAGCGCAGGCGCAGCAACCGCCCGTGCAGATGAACGCTGCCACTGTCAGCCTGCTCGACGCCAAACAGGGTCTTGAACAACGCCTTGGCGCCCGACCCCACCAGCCCCGTCAGGCCGACGATTTCACCGCGGCGCACTTCAAGGTCAATCTGCCGGTAGCGCCGCGCCAGGCTCAACCCGCGCACTTGCAACAACGGCTCGCCCAGCTCGACCTTCACCTTGGGGTACATCTCCTGCACCTCGCGGTTGACCATCAGCCGCGCAATCTCGGCGCTGGACGTATGCCGAGGCTGCACCACCGCCACATCGCGGCCATTGCGCAGCACCGTGACCTCATCGCACAGGCTGTCGATTTCCTGCAGGTAATGGGAGATGTACAGAATCGACAGGCCTTGGTCGCGCAGGCGCTTGACGATGCGCAGCAACTGGTCGACCTCGCGCTTGACCAGCGCGACGCTGGGTTCATCGAACACCAGGATCTTGGGCTGGCGAATCAACGCCCGGGTAATTTGCAGCACCTGGCGCTCGGCGCTGTTCAGCTCGCCCACCAGCGCGCCGGCAGGCAGCTGCACATCAAAATATTCGGCCAGCAAACGATCGGCTTCACGCTGCTGTCGACGCCGATCCACAAACGGCCCACGGCGCAGTTCATGGCCGAAAAACAACGCCTCGCCCACGGTAAAACTCGCTGGCAACAGGCGCTCCTGATGGATGAACTGCACACCCAATGCGTCGACCTGACGCGGTGACAGTGCGGCGTACGACTGACCGTCGATACTCACCTGCCCGGCATCGGCCTTGTGGATGCCGGCCAGCACCTTGATCAACGTCGACTTGCCTGCGCCGTTCTCGCCGACCAGGCCATGGATGGTGCCGCGCTCGACCTTGAGGCTCGCATCGTCCAGCGCCAGCGTGGCGCCAAAGCGTTTGTGCAGATTCTGCAGGTGCAACGCCGCCATTAGTCACCCCGCAGTGCTTGGACCTGCGCCAGGTTGTCGGCGGTGGTCAGCAACGTGGCCACATGGGTCTCCTTGGGCAAGTCACGTTGCCCGGCCAGGTAACGCGCCACGTTCTGCACGGCGGTCTTGCCGATCAGCGCCGGTTGTTGCGCCACCACTGCACCGACCGGCGAGTTCGTCTGGCCGAGCAGCGCGAGCACTTCGGGGGTGCCGTCGACGCCATAGGTCTTGATCTCGGTACGCTTGGCATCGATCAACGCCTTGCTCGCACCCAACTGCGGGATGTCCCACGCCGACCAGATCGCCGAAACACTGCCCGCCGGGTACTTGTTGAGCAGCGCCGACACCTGGGAATAGGCATCCTGCACGGTATTGGGGATCACATCGCGCAACTCGGGCTGGATGATCTCCAACTGCGGGTGGTCCTTGAGTGCCAGCTTCAACTGGTCATAACGGATCGCACACACCGGCACGCCGTAGAAGCCGTTGAACACCAGGATCTTGCCCTTGCCGCCGGCGTCCTTGATCAGCTGATCGGCCAGCGCCTTGCCGGTGGCGACGTTATCGGAGGTGGTGTTGTTGAGGCTGTATTGCGACGGCGCGTCGATGGTGAACAGCGGAATGCCGGCCTTGCTGATGCGCTTGAGCCAGGGATCGATCACGCTGAGGGTGCCGAGGGTCTGGATCACCGCGTCGGGCTTCTGGGTGACCACGGTTTGCAGCTGCGTCACCAGGTTCTTGTCGTTGCGCCCGGCATCAAGGGTGATCGGCGTGCCGCCCAGGCGCTTGATCTCATCGACCTGCGCCTGGAATGCCTTGATATCGAAGTAGTGACTGGTGCCGGTCATGCTCACAGCGATGCGCTTGCCGGCCAGGGACGGCACGGTGTCGTCACCGTCTGCGGCATAGGCCGCGCCGCTCAACAACAGCGCGGCGCCGAGGCAGATCAAACGGGAAAACGAGGAAAGGCTGGAAGGCATACAGGGCTCCTGAGCCACCGGTGAAAGGGTTCACCCAGTGACATTGCAGAGCCCGTGCCAGGATTTTTATCGCATTAAATCAACGATATAAAAACCCTGGATGAAAATAGACTGTCGTTCTTGGACACAACTGCCCACCGACTGTTGCTCACGCAACACTTGCAGGCGATGAGCATAGGTACCTACACATCTTTTGATGGGAGCACGAGCATCCTGTAGTGAGCGGGCTTGCCCCGCGCTGGGTGGCGAAGCCGCCCCAAACCCAAGCACCTCGGTCTTGCTGAAAAAACGCGGCGGTTTTATTAGGGCGGCTTCGCCACCCAGCGCGGGGCAAGCCCGCTCACTACAGTGGTAGACGATGAGGCCCTTGAGCCTTGCTGCGGCACCTACAGGGGTCCGGTGATCTGCTTAGGCAAGCGCTGATCAATCTGTTGATACAACGCACTGCTCTCAGGCCAATTACGCATGAACCGCGCACGGTCCTTGGCATACGCCGGGGCGAAGCTGGCGGCGGAGGTGTGTTGGCACATCGCATCAAGGTCGATCAGCGACCAGCGGTCCTGGTCCCAGAACAGGTTGTGGCCCTTGAAGTCACCATGGCTGATGCGCTCGCGGATCAATTCGGCGAACAGGTGATCCAGCGCCTGCAGTTCGTTTTCCGGCGCTTCACCGCTTTCAACATACGGCGCGAAGCGTTCGATGATGTCCGGGCCCGGCAGGTATTCGGTGATCAGGTACGCGCGGCTGCGCAGCCAGAAAAAGCGCTTCTCCAGCACGGCCAGCGGCTTTGGCGTGGCAATACCGAGGAACGCCAGGCGGTTGCCTTCGCGCCAGGAATGCCAGGCTCGACTCGGGCGCCAGAAACGTTTGAGCCAATGGGCAAAACCCTTGATGTTGTAGCGCTTGATCACCAGCGGCCGGCCAGCAACTTCGACTTTGGCGACGCTGGCGGCGCCGCCGGTTTTATACAAATGGCCTTGGTCCAGCAGCGCATCGGCCTGCTCAAGCACCGGCAACATCGCCGGCGCTTCTTCACGACGAATCGCGCGCAAAGCAAAGGCGCCACGCACCACGCTGAACAGCGTGCATTCGCGGCCGGTCTTGTTCAAAAAGTCCTTGAGGCGCCAGGCGCTGACTTTGCGCACCTGTTTCTCCAGGGCTTCCAGCGGCAGGGCGTGCTCGCCGTTGCTCAGCAGGTAGTACACCAGCAGTTCTTCGGTAAACGGCTCAAGGTTTTTTGGCAACTGAGCGAAAAACACCCCGAGGTTTTCCAGCACGCGGTTGCGCGACAGCGGCTTGCCAGCCTCTTCGACGCGAATCCCGGCACCGTCGATCAAATACAGCTTGCCGTTCTGGCGCAGCAGGTTGTCTAGGTGCAGGTCTTCCTGCCACAGCCCTTTGGTGTGCATCTGCGCAATCGCACCCAGCGCTTCAGCCAGCACGGCGGTTTGTTCGTCAGCCAACGGCGGCAACGCTTCGACGGCGTGCCAGGCATCTGCCAAGCTCTCGGCGCCCTCGATGAATTCGAACAGCAGCCAGCCACCCTCGCCTTCCTGCAAGCCATCGGCCAACAACAATGGCGTGGTCAGGCCTTGCTCGGCCAGCAAACGCACGCCGCTGAGTTCACGCTGGAAGTGCCGCGCGGCCTTGCTGCCCACCAATAACTTGGCCAGTACCGGACGCCCGCGCCATACCGCTGCGCCGACATACCGCTCGCCCGGCAACACGCGCAGCAGGCTGAGCAGTTGCAGTTGGCCAGGGCCTGCGGCATCCGCCAGGTCCAGGGTAAGGGGCAGGCTCGGGGTGCGGCCGGCGCTTTTCAGCTCGGACAGGCGCATCAACGGTTCTCCTTGTGGCTACGTCGGGCCGTCAGGCGCTGCAGCCAACTGCCGACCAGTGCACTGTCCTCAGGCTGATCGAGGTAAGCGGCCAACAGCTGACGCACCTGCGCGTCCGACCACTGCGGCGCCCGGCGCAACAGCGGCTCGAGGTCCTTGACCCGGTCACGCCAGCCAAACAGCAACGGGCGGGTTTTCTCCAGGTCGATCAATTGCGCGGCATAACCGTCACCGGTCGCCTGCAGGAAAATGTGCTTGGGGTAAAAACAGCCGTGCACCTGGCCGACGCTGTGCAGCCGGCGTGCCAGTTGGCCGCAGGCCAGCAGGATTGCACGGTGCTGGGCGTCGCTCAGTTGCGACCACTGCTCCAGCAAGGAATCCAGGTCATTCCAACCGTCGAGCGCGCGGGTCAGCAGCATCGCGCGGTGCTCGCCAGCGACCTTGCGCTCCCCGTAGAACGCCGCCTGCAACGCTGGAATGCCAAGGGTGCGGTAACGGCTGATATTGCGAAATTCGCGGGAAAAACTCGGCTCGCCAAACGGACGGTGCAGGCTGCGCGTCAGGTAGTTGCTCTGGCGCTTGAGGTAGTAGCCGTGGCCGTCGAGCTCCAGGCGAAACACACTGCTCCAGCCGCCACCGCTGGTATTGGGCTCGTCCACCGCCTCCAGCTGCTTGGCCCACAAGGCGTCGAACGTCGCCAGGCCGTTGCGCTCCAGCAGCGCACGGTCTTCAGCCGCCAGGAAATCACTCATTCGCGTCCCTCGAAAAACTTCACCACGTGGCGAATACGCCGTTTGTCCGACGCACTCAGGTGCCGGCTCTGACGGTACTGCAGGTAGAAGCGCAGGCGCTGGGTGGCGGACAGGTGATACTTGGCCACCTTGTCCAGGCAGGCCAGGTCTTTAGTGATACGGTACTTGAGCCAGAACCCGCGCCAGAAATCGCCGTTGGGGCAATCGATCAGGTACAGCGTGGACTGGTCGTCGATCAGCAGGTTGCGCCACTTCAAGTCGTTATGGGTAAAGCGGTGATCGTGCATGGTGCGCGTGTATTCGGCGAGCTGGCGGCTCACCGCGTCGACCCACTTGGGGTCCCGCAGGCGTGCATCGTTACGCTCGGCCAATACCGAAAGGTCTTCGGTTTTCGGCAACTCGCGCGTGATCATCGCGCCGCGTTCGTAGGCCAGGCCCTTACGCTCCAGCCCCCAGGCCACGACGTCAGCGGTGGGAATGCCCCACTTGGCGAAACGCTTGAGGTTCTGCCATTCGGACTTGACCCGCGGCTTGCCCAGGTAACGCCGCAGGCCCTTGCCGGCGCCGGTGTAGCGTTTGACGTAGTAATTGATCCCGCCGCGCTCCACGCGGATCACTTCCGACAACGGGTCGCGGGTCAGCCGCTCGCCTTGCAGGGCGAATACCGCTTCGAGGCTTCCAAAATCATCCGCCAGGGTGGCGTAAGCAGGTTCCAGGTTCCAACCCGCCATCAGATCGCGTCCCCATAACGTTGCTTGCGCGCATACAGCTTGTCGGCCTTGCGCTGCATCAGGCTCAACGATGCCGATTGCTCGGCCAGGATCTGGCGCAATGGCTGGCGGAAGTAACCCTTGAGGAAGCGCAGTTTGTCGCGACGGGTCAGGCCGATCTCCAGCGCCGAGTAGTACAGCGCGGACAGGTCCTTGTCGCGCCAGCGCAACGGCAGATGGGCACGCAGTTGGGCGCGGTGCAGGTCGATCACCGACAGCTTGATGTTGTTCGCATCAATGGGGCTGGAGGTGTCCAGCAAGAAGTGGCACAAGTAGCAATCGCGGTGATTGACGCCACCCCGGTGCATGTCGCCGACCATGCGCGCCAACTCGGCCGTGAGGGCGTGGCGCAACGCAGGTGTTGGCGGTTCGGCGACCCAGTTAAGGGTCACGTCTTCGAGGCTGATGGTCGGCGCCAGCTCTTCGGTGATGATGAACGAGTGCTGGTCTGCCGGGTTGCTGCCTTTTTCGCCGAAGGCCACGCCGGTCATGGTCGGTACGCCAAGCGCCTGCAAGCGGTGGATGGCGTCCCACTCCAGGCCGGCACCCAGTACCGGCAACTTGGCGGTGATCAGGTTCTTGAAGATTTCCGCCCAACCAATGCCGCGGTGGATTTTCACAAAATACGGGCGGCCAGCGACCTCGGTGCGCAACGTGCGACGCGCCGCCAACTCACGGAAGACCTGGCCTTGCAGTTTCTCGACTTCGGCAAAGGCATCAAGCCCGGCCCACAACGTCTTGAACGGTTCGGCAAGAATCAATTTCATCGTTTTGGCTCCGCCAGAATCACATCCGCAGCGTGCTGCGGCATGCTGTAGAGGTCGGCCGTCTCGGCAAAGGCCAACCCATTGCGGCTCCAGGCCGCGCGCTGTGCAGTGTCAGTGAGCATGTGCGTCAGGTACTGGTTGAGCTGGCTCTGCTCGAACGGCTCGTCCAGCACCAGGCCGCTGTCGGCTTCGGCAATGTAGTGGGCATACCCACACACGGCCGAGACCAGCACCGGCAACCCGGCCACCAGGGCTTCGAGCAATACGGTACCGGTGTTTTCGTTGTACGCCGGGTGGATCAACAGGTCGGCGCCCAGCAGGAAACGCGGGATATCGCTGCGGCCCTTGAGGAACTGCACGTTGTCCCCCAGCCCCAGCGTCGCGCTTTGCAGTTGGAATACTTTGGGGTCGTCCTGGCCGATTACAAACAGGCGCGTGCGTTTTTTCAGCTCAGACGGCAGCGCGGCCACGGCCTTGAGGCTGCGGTCGACGCCTTTGGTCTTGAAGCCCGAGCCGATTTGCACCAGCAGCAGGTCGTCGTCGCCGAGGTTGAATTCCTGGCGGAAACCCTCGCGAATCTCGGCGGCATTCGGCGGCGCACGGCGGTCCTGGGCAATGCCCGGCGGCAGCAGGTGGAAGCGTTCCAGCGGCGTGTCGTAATGCTTGATGAACAGCGGCTGTTGCACTTCGGAAATCATCAAGACCTCCGTCTTGGCGTTCTTGGCGAACACCGCACGCTCGTACTCGGCGAAGTGCTTGTAGCGACCAAAATAGCGGTAGAGCGAGTGGCGCAGGTTTTGCGCCTTGTCTTCAAAGCAGCCGTCGGCGGCGTAGTACACATCCAGGCCGGGCATTTTGTTGAAGCCAATCAAACGATCAACCGGGCGCTTGGCCAGGTCGGCTTCCATCCAGGCGCTGAGCTTTTCATTGCGCCGATGGTTGAAGAACGCCTTGACCGGCGCCACCAGCACTTCGAAGCCGGGCGGGATGTCGCCTTCCCAGATCAGCGTGTACACACGAATCTGATGGCCGCGCTGCTGGCACTCCAGGGCGATGCGCATGAAGTCACGCTGCAGGCCACCGAAGGGGAAGTATTTGTACAGAACAAAAGCCAGTTGCATCAGTGCAGCTCCTCAGCCAATAACAACGTGCTCAGTCGGCTGGCCACACGCTCAGGGTTCAGGCGCGTGAAGCACAGGGGCGACTCGCGCTTGAGGTCGAACCGACGCAGGTCGTCGGCCGTCGGTTGGTAGGTACAGTGTTTTTGCAGGCACGGTGCGCAGGGGAAGTCACTCGCCAGATGAATCTGGCCCTTGCCGTAGGCGCCGGTGAGCCCGGGGTTGGTAGGGCCGAACAGGGAAATGGTCGGCACATCCAGCGCGGCAGCGAGGTGACCGAGACCGGTGTCCACCGCCACACAAGCACGAGCGCCGGCCAATACACGGGCGACACCGGCCAGGTTCAATTTGGGCAGTACTTCAGCGTTTTGCAGGCCCTGGGCGAGGCGCTCGGCGCGGGCCTTTTCATCAGCGTTGCCCCACGGCAACTTCACGTCCACGCCCAGTCGCCCCATGCGTTCGGCCAGCTCACGCCAATAGGCTTCGGGCCAATGCTTGGTGTCCCAGGTGGTGCCGTGCAGCAGCAGCACGAACGGTTTTTTCGGCGGCAGGCCGAGCAGTTTGTCGACGCTCAGGCCATAGTCGCCCAGGCCTTTGGGCAAGTCGTAGCCGAGGGCGACGGCAAACAACTGGCGCAGGCGCTCCACTGCGTGTTGCCCACGGGCCACGGCCAGGCGCCGGGAATAGAAGCGCGCGGCGATGGGCTCGCGGGCCGAGTGCTTGTCGAAACCCGCCACCGGTGCCCGCACATAGCGGGTCAGCCAGGCGCTTTTGAGCAGGCCCTGGGCGTCGATCACCAAGTCGTATTTGGTCGACTGGATGCGTTGCTTGAAACGCCGCCATTCGCCACTTTTAAGGGTCTGCCAAAGGTTTTTGCGCCAGCGGCGGATCGCCACCGGGATCACCTTGTCGACCGCCGGATGCCAGGTGGGAATCTCGGCGAAGCCTTCTTCCACCACCCAGTCGAATTGAATGCCGGGGATCGCCCGCGCGGCATCGGTCAGTGCCGGCAAGGCATGGATCACGTCGCCCAGGGATGAGGTCTTGATTACCAGTACGCGCAAACTATCGGACCTCGACCGCAGAGCCCTGCAACCGCTGCAAGGCCTCGTTCACCGGCTGCGGCAGCAACTGGCGCATGCAGTTGTAGTGGCCGAAACGGCAGGTGCGAT
Source organism: Pseudomonas sp. OV546 (assembly GCF_900116845.1). Lineage (NCBI taxonomy): Bacteria > Pseudomonadati > Pseudomonadota > Gammaproteobacteria > Pseudomonadales > Pseudomonadaceae > Pseudomonas > Pseudomonas sp. OV546. The sequence goes on from NZ_FPCE01000004.1 coordinate 246,848, forward strand.
CAAAACACGGGCTGCAATCCAGGCCCAGGCGTACCACTTCGACCTGGTCGGCCAATGGCGGGGTGAACCCCGGCGAGGTGGAACCGTATACCGCCACCAGCGGGCGGTTCAGCGCGGCAGCCACGTGCATCAGCCCGGAGTCGTTGGACACCACCGAATCGGCGCAGGACAACAAGTCGATGGCCTCGGCCAGGGACGTGTCGCCGCTGAGGTTCACCGCTTCTTCGCGCAGACCGGGGATCAGGCGCTGGCGAATGTCTTCACCCACCGGGTGGTCCTTCTTCGAACCAAACAGCCACACCTGCCAGCCTTCGCGGATCTTGGCCTCGGCGACCTTGGCGTAGTGCTCCGACGGCCAGCGCTTGGACTCGCCAAACTCGGCGCCGGGGCACAGCGCCAGGACCGGACGATCAAGTGCCAGGCCGAACTTGGCCAGGGCCGCGTCGCGGCTCAGCGGGTCAATTTGAAGGCTGGGGCGCGGGTATGGCTTGGGCAACTCGGCGCCCGGCTCGTACGCCAGGGCCATGAAGCGTTCGATCATCAGCGGGTAGCGGGCTTTGTCCAGCGTGCGCACATCATTGAGCAGCACGTAGCGAAACTCGCCACGCCAGCCGGTGCGTTTGGGGATGCCGGCAAAATACGGCACCAGCGCCGATTTGAGCGAGTTGGGCAGCAGGATTGCCTGGTCGTATTGCCCCGCCAGGGATTTACCGATGCGACGGCGGGTCGCCAGTTCCAGGGCACCGTGGCCGAGCGGAAAGCTCAAGGCCTTGCGCACCTCGGGCATGCGCTCGAGGATCGGCCGGCTCCACTCGGGGGCGAGCACGTCGATCTGGCAGTCCGGGTAGCGCATACGCAAACACTGGAACAGTGTCTGCGCCATCACCATGTCACCGACCCAACTGGGCCCAACGATCAGAATATTCATGTAGTTTCCACAAACGATGCGGGGAGGCTTATGCCTCCCCGCCCTAATAGTGTTTCAGCTCAACCCCAGCGCCTGCCAGATTCGCATCACTTGGCGCCGTTCGTCGGCGAACTGATCCCCGGCCACCGTACCGGCCTCGTTCTGCAAGGCCTGGCGGTGTGCAGCGGAACGGTAGGCCTTATACACCTCACGCAGCAAATGGGCATCGGCGGCGGGCATCAAACCCACCTGCTCCAAGCCTTCCAGAATGCGGATATTGTCGGTGTAGCGCAGCAACGATGGATGTTGCGCAGACCACGCCAAAGCCGCGTATTGCACCATAAATTCAATATCGACGATACCTCCGGCGTCCTGCTTGAGGTCGAACGCCGCCGTGGCTTCAAAGGCGTTGGCGCCGGTGCCGGCCGTCGTGGCCTTGGTGCCCAGGTTGTCACGCATTTTCGCGCGCATCTCGCTGACCTCCTGGCGCAGCTTCGCCAAGTCCCTTTCGCGCCCCAATACTTTAGCCCGCACCTGCTCGAACGCCTGGCCCACGTCCTGGCTGCCGACCAGCACCCGCGCGCGGATCAGGGCCTGATGTTCCCAGGTCCAGGCTTCATTTTGTTGATAACGATCAAATGCGCCCAATGAACTGACCAACAGCCCGGACGCGCCGGAAGGTCGCAGGCGCATGTCCACTTCATACAGCTGGCCCGAGTTGGTCTGGGTGGTCAGCAGGTGAATGATGCGCTGGCCCAGGCGCGTGAAAAACTGCGCACCGTCGATCGGCTTGGCGCCATCGGTTTCAGCCTGCGGGTCGCCGTCATGGATAAACACCAGGTCCAGGTCCGAACCATGCCCCAGTTCGATCCCGCCGACTTTCCCATAACCGACAATGATGAACCCAGGATCGCACAGGGTGCCGTCCAACCGCTGCGGCGAGCCGTGGCGCGCAACGGTCTGGCGCCAGGCCAGGGCCAGCACTTGCTCGAGGATGGCCTCGGCGAGCCAGGTGAGATAGTCACTGACTTTCATCAGTGGCAGGCTGCCGGCGATTTCCGACGCGGCCACGCGCAGGCGGTGGGCCAACTTGAAGTGACGCAGGGCTTCCATCTGTTGCTCAAGGTCATCTTCGGGGATACGCGTGAGGCGCTCGCGCAGCTCGGCGGCCAACTCCGGCGCCAACGGTGGCTTGAACAGGCGGCCTTCGTTGAGCAATTCGTCGAGCAGCAACGGGAAGCGCGTGATCTGCTCGGCGATCCACGGGCTGGCGGCGCACAGGGTCAACAGGCGACGCAGGGCTTCGGGGTTTTCCGTGAGCAGTACCAGATAGGCGGAGCGCCGGGCCACGGCTTCCACCAGCGGCAACACGCGCTCCAACACCAGGTCCGGGTTGGCATGTTCGACGGCCTGGGCGAGCAGGCGCGGGATAAATGCATCCAGGCGTTCGCGGCCCAGGCGCTGCATGGCACGCAATTGCGGGCTGTTGCGCAGGCCGGTCAGCGCTTTGAGGGCCTTGGTCGCATCGCTGAAGCCGCCTTCGGCCAATTGGCGGCACGCAGCTTCGTCGTCTTGGGATTCTTCCCACAGCGGCAACCACTCACCGCCCACGACCAGTTCGCTCTCTTCACCCTCTTCTTCGTCTGGATCGGCAATGACTTGGCGGAAGTGCCAGTCCACCCGCCCGCGCCAGTACATCAGGCGCTCATGAAACGCGGCCCAGTCGGCGAACCCCAGCATAAAGGCAATGCGCGCCTGATCTTCCGGGTCGTCCGGGAGCATTTGCGTCTGGCGGTCGGCGATCGCCTGGATGGCATGTTCGGTGTAACGCAGGAATTCATAGCCATTGCGCAACTCGGCAATCACCGCCGGTGGCAAGTAACCCTGGCCCTCCAGCGTGCCGAGCACCTTGAGCAGCGGCCGCTGTTGCAGGCTGAGGTCGCGGCCGCCATGGATCAGTTGGAATGCCTGGGCGATAAATTCCACTTCGCGGATGCCGCCCGAGCCCAGCTTGATATTGTCGGCCATGCCTTTGCGCCGCACTTCCTGCTGGATCAACTGCTTCATGGTGCGCAGCGCTTCGATGGCGGAAAAGTCCAGGTAACGGCGGTAAACGAAGGGCCGCAGCATGTCGAGCAGTTGCGCACCGGCCACCTGGTCGCCGGCAACCACGCGCGCCTTGATCATGGCGTAGCGTTCCCAGTCACGCCCCTGGTCCTGGTAATACTGTTCCAGCGCGTTGAAGCTGAGCACCAGCGCGCCCGCCGAACCATAAGGACGCAGGCGCATATCGACGCGGAATACGAAGCCGTCGACGGTCATCGGGTCAAGGGCCTTGATCAATTTTTGACCAAGGCGGATAAAAAATTCCTGGTTGTCCAGGGCGCGTTTGACGCCGACGGTTTCGCCGCCCTCAGGGTAGGCGAAGATCAGGTCGATATCCGACGAGAGGTTCAGCTCCACCGCACCGAGCTTGCCCATGCCGAGGATCACCATGTGCTGCGGCTCGCCGCTGCGCCGCCCGGTAGGCGTGCCGAACTGTACGCAATGGCGCAGGTACAGCCACTGGTAAGCCTGGTCGATGCTTGCATCGGCCATGTCGGAGAGGTCACGGCAGGTTTGCACCAGGTCAGCCTGGCGGGTCAGGTCGCGCCAGATGATGCGCACCTGCTGGCGCGTGCGCTGGCGACGCAGGACACGGCCCAGTTGGTCTTCTGTTTCTGCTTGTTGCACGGCGCCAGCAATCTGCCCACACAGCTCGCCGGGCGCGAAACCACGGTCCAACTCGCCCCAGGCCACCAGTTCGAGCAACATCAAAGGGTCACGAACACTCTGTTCAATCACGAAATCACTGGCGGCGCACACGCGGGTGAAGTCGGCCCACCGTTGCGGCGTCCACGCAGAAAGTCCATGATCGTCGTCCAGCGCGGCCACGGCGTCACGAAATGACTGCTCGGCCCGCTGGGCTTTTGGCAAGAGAATGGCCGGCAGTTCGGCCAGTGTTGGCAGGCTCATGGTCTATCCTTGATCGGCGCGTAAATGGCTTGTTGCTGTGGACGTGATACCGGCGCTACATGAAGGACTGTCGAACAAAGGTTATAAATAGCTGAAAATTCATAGTTGTTGGCAGGGAACATTAAACTTCTACCTTTTCTTGTTCGCAAAAGATCAACAATAACGATTATGCTCACCAGCCAGACCGAGCCATACGCTCAGTCTTGTGTAGTTTTACTACTCGTATATACATTCGAAAGGCTGAAATGGCCGACGATTTGTAGTAAAACTACAGGACGCCGAAGCAACCTTCGGCCATCCAAGAATTTATGTCGTCTGCCCACAAGGCCAGTCGCAAACTTCAGGCAACCGATTCTGGTAGCCTTTCCGCCCTGGAGCAAGCCATGCAAGACCTCGATCCCGTCGAAACCCAGGAATGGCTGGACGCCCTGGAATCGGTTCTCGACAAAGAAGGCGAAGACCGTGCTCACTACCTGATGACCCGTATGGGCGAACTCGCGACCCGCAGCGGCTCGCAACTGCCTTACGCCATCACTACGCCATACCGCAACACCATCCCCGTTACCCACGAAGCACGCATGCCTGGCGACCTGTTCATGGAACGCCGCATTCGCTCGCTGGTACGTTGGAACGCCATGGCGATGGTAATGCGCACGAACTTGAAAGATTCGGACCTGGGCGGTCACATCTCCAGCTTCGCTTCCAGCGCAACCCTGTATGACATCGGCTTCAACTACTTCTTCCAGGCCCCGACCGACGAACACGGCGGCGACCTGATCTACTTCCAGGGCCACACCTCCCCAGGCGTCTACGCCCGTGCGTTCATGGAAGGCCGCATCACCGAAGAACACATGAACAACTTCCGCCAGGAAGTGGACGGTAACGGCCTGTCGTCGTACCCGCACCCTTGGCTGATGCCTGATTTCTGGCAGTTCCCGACCGTTTCCATGGGTCTGGGTCCAATTCAAGCGATCTACCAGGCACGTTTCATGAAGTACCTGGAAGCCCGTGGCTTCATCCCTGAAGGCAAGCAGAAAGTCTGGTGCTTCCTGGGCGACGGCGAGTGCGACGAGCCGGAATCCCTGGGCGCTATCTCCCTGGCCGGCCGCGAGAAGCTCGACAACCTGATCTTCGTCATCAACTGCAACCTGCAGCGCCTCGACGGCCCGGTTCGCGGCAACGGCAAGATCATCCAGGAACTCGAAGGCGTGTTCCGCGGTGCTCAGTGGAACGTGACCAAAGTCATCTGGGGCCGTTTCTGGGACCCACTGCTGGCCAAGGACGTCGACGGTATCCTGCAACGTCGCATGGACGAAGTCATCGACGGCGAGTACCAGAACTACAAGGCCAAAGACGGCGCGTTCGTACGTGAACACTTCTTCAACACGCCTGAACTCAAGGCGATGGTTGCCGACCTGTCCGACGACGAGATCTGGAAGCTCAACCGTGGCGGCCACGACCCGTACAAGGTCTACGCGGCGTACCACGAAGCGGTCAACCACAAAGAACAACCCACCGTCATCCTGGCCAAGACCATCAAGGGTTATGGCACCGGTGCCGGCGAAGCGAAGAACACAGCGCACAACACCAAGAAAGTCGACGTCGACAGCCTGAAGTTGTTCCGCGACCGCTTCGACATCCCGGTCAAGGACGAAGAGCTGGAAAACCTGCCGTTCTTCAAGCCGGAGCCGAACAGCGCCGAAGCCCGTTACCTGAGCGAGCGTCGTGCCGCACTGGGCGGTTTCGTGCCACAGCGCCGCGCCAAGTCCTTCGACATTCCTACACCGCCACTCGATACCCTCAAGGCTATCCTGGACGGCTCGGGCGACCGTGAAATCTCCACCACCATGGCCTTCGTGCGGATCCTCGCGCAGCTGGTCAAGGACAAGGAAATCGGTTCGCGCATCGTGCCGATCATCCCGGACGAAGCCCGTACCTTCGGTATGGAAGGCATGTTCCGTCAGTTGGGCATCTACTCCTCCGTCGGCCAGCTCTACGAGCCAGTCGATAAAGACCAAGTGATGTTCTACAAGGAAGACAAGAAGGGCCAGATCCTCGAAGAAGGCATCAACGAAGCGGGCGCCATGAGCTCCTTCATCGCTGCCGGTACTTCGTACTCCAGCCACAACCAACCGATGCTGCCGTTCTACATCTTCTACTCGATGTTCGGCTTCCAGCGTATCGGCGACCTGGCGTGGGCAGCAGGCGACAGCCGTACCCGTGGCTTCCTGATCGGCGGCACCGCCGGCCGTACCACGCTGAACGGCGAAGGCCTGCAACACGAAGACGGTCACAGCCACATCCTGGCTGCCACCATCCCGAACTGCCGCACCTTTGATCCAACCTACGGCTACGAGCTGGCGGTGATCATCCAGGACGGCATGAAGAAGATGACCGAAGAGCAGCAGGACGTTTTCTACTACATCACCGTGATGAACGAGTCCTACCAGCAGCCAGCCATGCCGGCCGGTGTCGAGGAAGGCATCATCAAGGGCATGTACCTGCTCGAAGAAGACACCAAGGAAGCGGCGCACCACGTACAACTGATGGGCTCCGGCACCATCCTGCGTGAAGTGCGTGAAGCGGCGAAGATCCTGCGTGACGAGTTCAACGTCGGCGCTGACGTGTGGAGCGTTACCAGCTTCAACGAACTGCGTCGCGACGGCCTGGCCGTAGAGCGCAACAACCGCCTGCACCCAGGCCAGAAGCCACAACTGAGCTATGTCGAAGAATGCCTGAACGGCCGTAAAGGTCCGGTCATCGCGTCCACCGACTACATGAAGCTGTTTGCTGAACAAATTCGCCAGTGGGTCCCGTCCAAGGAATTCAAAGTCCTGGGCACCGACGGTTTCGGCCGCAGTGACAGCCGCAAGAAGCTGCGTCACTTCTTCGAAGTTGACCGTCACTTCGTGGTGTTGGCAGCCCTGGAAGCCTTGGCTGACCGTGGTGAGATCGAACCTAAGGTGGTGGCTGACGCTATCGTCAAGTTCGGGATCAACCCGGAAAAACGCAACCCACTGGACTGCTGAGGAGACTTTTTGTGAGCGAACTCATTCGCGTACCTGACATCGGCAGCGGTGAAGGTGAAGTAATCGAGCTGTTTGTGAAGGTCGGCGACACCGTCGAAGCCGACCAGAGCATCCTGACCCTGGAGTCGGACAAGGCGAGCATGGAAATCCCTGCTCCCAAGGCCGGCGTGGTCAAGAGCCTGAAAGTGAAGCTGGGCGACCGCCTGAAAGAAGGCGACGAACTGCTGGAACTGGAAATCGAAGGGGCTGCTGATGCAGCGCCTGCGGCGGCGCCTGCCGCCGCTGCCGCACCCGCGCCTGCTGCTGAAAAACCTGCTGCTGCCGAGGCCCCTGCAGCCCCTGCGGCTGCAGAACCTGCCGCCGCCAGCGTTCAGGACATCCACGTCCCGGACATCGGCTCGTCGGGCAAGGCCAAGATCATCGAGCTGCTGGTCAAGGTCGGCGACACCGTCGAAGCCGACCAGTCGCTGATCACCCTGGAGTCCGACAAGGCCTCCATGGAAATCCCTTCGCCGGCCGCCGGCGTGGTGGAAAGCATCGCGGTCAAGCTGGAAGACGAAGTCGGCACCGGTGACTTCATCCTCAAGCTGAAAGTACAAGGCGCTGCGCCTGCAGCCGCTCCAGCACCGGCCGCCGCTCCGGCTGCCAAGGCTGAAGCTGCTCCGGCTGCTGCCGCCCCTGCGCCTGCTGCAAAAGCTGAGGCCGCTCCGGCCCCTGCTGCTGCCGCACCTGCGCCAAGTGGTGCCAAGGTTCACGCCGGTCCTGCCGTGCGTCAATTGGCCCGTGAATTCGGCGTTGAGCTGAATGCTGTGTCGGCAACCGGCCCTCACGGCCGCGTGCTGAAGGAAGACGTGCAGGTCTACGTCAAATCCATGATGCAAAAAGCCAAGGAAGCGCCGGCTGCCGGTGGCGCTACCGGTGGTTCGGGCATTCCGCCAATCCGCACCGTGGACTTCAGCCGCTTCGGCGAAACCGAAGAAGTGCCGATGACCCGCCTGATGCAAATCGGCGCGTCGAGCCTGCACGCGAGCTGGCTGAACATCCCGCACGTGACTCAGTTCGACCAGGCCGACATCACCGACCTGGAAGCTTTCCGCGTTGCGCAGAAAGCCGTGGCCGAGAAGGCCGGCGTGAAACTGACCGTGCTGCCACTGCTGCTCAAGGCGTGTGCGCACCTGCTCAAGGAACTGCCGGACTTCAACAGTTCGCTGGCGCCAAGCGGCAAGGCGATCATTCGCAAGAAATACGTACACATCGGCTTTGCGGTCGACACCCCGGAAGGCCTGCTGGTACCGGTCATCAAGAACGTCGACCAGAAGAGCCTGCTGCAGCTTGCCGCTGAGGCTGCTGCGCTGGCTGCCAAGGCCCGTGACAAGAAGCTCACCGCAGACGACATGCAAGGCGCGTGCTTCACCATCTCCAGCCTCGGTCACATTGGCGGCACTGGCTTCACGCCAATCGTCAACGCGCCGGAAGTGGCGATCCTGGGTGTGTCCAAGGCCACTATCCAGCCAGTGTGGGACGGTAAAGCGTTCCAACCGAAGCTGATGCTGCCACTGTCGTTGTCCTACGATCACCGCGTGATCAACGGCGCCGCAGCTGCACGCTTCACGCAGCGCCTGAGCCAACTGCTGAACGACATCCGCACTATCCTGCTGTAAGCCGCAGCGGCCTCCTCCGCACCGAGGAGGCCTGGCGGCAACGATTTTCGAGCGCCACGCTCGTACCTCAACCCCGCCACTTGGCGGGGCTTTTTTTGCCTGCGTTCCGCGCCTGAATTTGGACAATACAAACAGGTTTGTACACCTTCCATCGCTCCGATTGAAGAAACCCCTCACGCGGCCGATAACCCCCTTATAGCACTTAGCCTTCATCCTCTCTTGTCAGCCCGCGCCGCATGATGCAACCTTGCCGCAGGCAACCGAAAAGAGGGCGTGAGCCCGGCGCCAAGTGCGTTATTTCAAGTGAGTCTCCCCATGAAAAGCCAGCCCGATGTCGCCCGAATGGCGGCCGAGGTAGTGACGCAGTTACCGGTGCCTTCGCGCCTCGGTATGCTGCGTTTCGAGCGGCTTAATGAGGCAAGCTGGGCCCTTCTTTACCTCGACCCCAATTGCGAACGCCAATTCGGCCTGTCAGCCGTCGAGCTTTGCGCCCTGATCGGTACGCCATATGCCAGCCTGATGGAGCCCCAGGCGCGCTACGAATTGCACGACACCATCCAGCAGCAACTGGCCCTGAGCCCTCACTATCTGGTGCGCTACACCCTGCACACCAGCGACGGCCCACTGAGCCTGCTGGAAATGGGCGAAGCCTACAAACAACACAATCGCCACCTGCTGCGCGGCTACCTGATGGTGGTCGATGGCCTGTTCAGTGAAATCCCCACTGCCGTTCCCACGGCAGACCTGGAAAACCAGAACAGTCGCCTGCAGATCGCCCTGGAGCTCAACCAGCGCGCCCAACAGGAACAGCTGCAGCATCTGGAGCGAGTGCGCGCCCAACAGGAGTTGATCCTGCTGCTGGCCCGACAGCGCTACACCACCCATAACTCGTTGCAAGAAGCGGCGGAGCTGATCACCCGCAGCGCCTGTGACATCTACCGGATCGACTGCGCCAGCATCTGGAACCTCGAAGGCCAACGCCTGGTGCCCATCTCGGCCTACCACCGCGACGACCAGCAGCACCACCTGCCCGAATCCATTGACGCAAGCTGCTTCCCGGATTACCTCGAAGCCCTGCACACCAGCCGCGCCATTGACGCCACCAACGCCTTACGCGATCCGCGTACCCGGGAAATGGCCGAGAACAAAGACATTCACGCCATGCTCGACGCAAGCATCCGCGTCGATGGCCAGGTAGTCGGGGTGCTGTGCCTGGAACAAAGCGGCTGCACGCGCGCCTGGCAGGCCGATGAAATTGCCTTTGCCGGCGAGCTGGCGGACCAGTTCGCGCAAGTCATCAACAACCACAACCGCCGCACCGCCACCAGCGCCCTGCACCTGTTCCAGCGCGCCGTGGAGCAAAGTGCCAACGCCTTTCTGCTGGTCAACTGCGACGGCGTGGTGGAGTACGTCAACCCGAGCTTCACCGCGATCACCCAGTACAGCGCCGAAGAAGTCCACGGCCACCGCCTGGCGCAATTGCCGGCACTGGAGAACCTCAGCGAATTGCTTTTCGACGCACCGTCGAGCCTCGCCAAGAGCAACAGCTGGCAGGGTGAATTCAAGAGCCGGCGCAAGAACCTCGAACCCTACTGGGGCCAGTTGTCGATTTCCAAGGTGTACGGCGACAACCGAGAGCTGACGCATTACATCGGCATCTACGAAGACATCACCCAAACCAAGCTGGCCCAGCAGCGCATCGAGCGCCTGGCCTACACCGACAACCTGACCAACCTGGGCAACCGCCCGGCGTTCATCCGCAACCTCGATGAACGCTTTGCACGTGACAGCGACAGCCCGATCAGCCTGTTGCTGGTGGACATCGACAACTTCAAGCGCATCAACGACAGCCTCGGCCACCAGACCGGCGACAAACTGTTGATCAGCCTCGCCCGCCGTTTGCGCAATAGCCTGAGTACCGGCGGCAGCCTGGCGCGCTTTGCCAGTAACGAGTTTGCGGTGTTGCTCGACGATACCGACCTGGAGACCGGCCAACTGGTGGCCAGCCAACTGCTGGCGACCCTCGACAAACCGATGTTCGTCGACAACCAATTGATCAGCGTCACCGGCTCCGTGGGCCTGGCCTGTGCGCCGCTGCATGGCCGCGACCCGCAAACCCTGATGCGCAACGCCGGCCTGGCCCTGCACAAGGCCAAGGCCAACGGCAAACACCAGGTACAAGTGTTTACCGAAGCGCTGAACGCCGAGGCCAGCTACAAGCTGTTCGTCGAGAACAACCTGCGCCGCGCCCTCACCCAGAACGAATTGGACGTGTTCTACCAGCCCAAGCTGTGCCTGCGCAGCGGCCGCCTGCTGGGCATGGAAGCACTGTTACGCTGGAACCATCCGGAAAAGGGCATGATCCGCCCCGACCAATTCATCAGCGTGGCGGAAGAGACTGGGCTGATCATCCCCATCGGCAAATGGATTGCGCGCCAGGCTTGCCGCATGAGCCGGCAGTTGACCGCCGCAGGCATGGGCAACTTGCAGGTGGCGATCAACCTGTCACCCAAGCAGTTCTCCGACCCGGACCTGGTGGCCTCGATTGCCACGATCCTCAAGGAAGAACGGCTGCCGGCCAACCTGCTGGAGCTGGAGCTGACCGAAGGCTTGCTGCTGGAGGCCACAGAAGACACGCGCCTGCAACTCGACCAGCTGAAAAGCTTCGGTCTGACCCTGGCCATGGACGACTTCGGCACCGGTTACTCGTCGCTGAGCTACTTGAAAAAATTCCCCATCGATATCATCAAGATCGATCGCAGCTTCATCCACGAAATCCCGGATAACCAGGACGACATGGAAATCACCTCCGCCGTGATCGCCATGGCCCACAACCTCAAGCTCAAGGTCGTGGCCGAAGGCATCGAGACCGCCGAGCAACTGGCGTTCCTGCGCCGGCATCGTTGCGACGTGGGCCAGGGTTACCTGTTCGACCGGCCAATCCCCGGCGCAGAGCTACTGGCGATGCTCAAACGTTACCCGCGCGGGCCAATCGCCTGACAGCGTCGTAACACTCGGGCACACTGGCGGTCTGAATCTTTACTGCTAACTCAACCTGACGAGAGGACTGATCATGGTCTTGCGCTCGGAAATTCTGGTGAACAAAAACGTGCTGCCTACTCAAGAACAAGCTCTGCCTGGTCGTGAAACCCCAATGGCGCTGCCAGAGACGCACTTCGTCAACGGCAACCCGCTGCTGGGTCCGTTCCTCGATGACGTCGGCTTTGCAATCTTCGGCCTGGGTTGTTTCTGGGGCGCCGAGCGCAAGTTCTGGCAACGCGACGGCGTGGTCAGCACCGTGGTCGGTTACGCCGGCGGCTATACGCCGAACCCGACCTATGAAGAAGTCTGCTCGGGCCTGACCGGCCACAGCGAAGTGGTGCTGGTGGTGTATGACCAGGCCAAGGTGAAATACGAAGACCTGCTGAAAATGTTCTGGGAACTGCACAACCCGACCCAGGGCATGCGCCAGGGCAACGACATCGGCAGCCAGTACCGTTCGGTGATCTATGCGACCACCCCGGAGCAACTGGCGGCGGCAAAGGCCAGTGCCGAGGCTTATCAAGGTGAATTGACCAAGGCCGGCCTGGGTGTGATTACCACAGAGATCGAAGAGGCGCCGACGGTGTACTTCGCCGAGACCTATCACCAGCAGTACCTGGCGAAGAATCCGCAGGGCTATTGCGGGATCGGCGGCACGGGCGTGACCTGCCCAATCTGACGCTATACCCAGACGAACAGGGTTATGTAGTGAGCGGGCTTGCCCCGCGCTGGGCTGCGAAGCAGCCCCAATAAATCCACTGAGATGTTTCAGGCAAACCGCAGTGTGAGGTTTTGGGGCTGCTACGCAGCCCAGCGCGGGGCAAGCCCGCTCACTACAGTTATTCAGCGATCAGCCAATCCATCTGCCACCCACCCTGGGTCTGGCCAAGCTTCTTGGACAACCACGGCAGCAGCTCACGCAGTTCCTCTTCCAGACCCCACGGCGGGTTGGCGATCGCCAGGCCCGAGCCGGTCAGGGTGTTGGGGGTGTCCAGCGGGTGCACCAGCAATTCCACACGCAACAACTTTGGTGCACCGGTACCGGCCAGGTCCTGGTAGAAACGGCGCAGCATGCGCTGGTCCTTGACCGGGTACCAAATGGCCGCGACGGTCTGGCGCATGCGGCCCACGGCTTCCTTGAGGGATGCGGCGCAGCGTTGCATTTCGTCGAGCTTCTCGAACGGCGGATCGATCAGCATCAACGCGCGCTTTTCCGGCACCGGCAGCAAGGCACGCGGCACATGCCAGCCTTCGCCCAGGTGCACTTTGACGCGGCGATCACCCTTCATGTTGTCCTTGAGCAGCACGCCGTCTTCCGGGTGCTTTTCATTGAGCAGCACTCGGTCCTGGGGCCGCGTCAGGCGTCGCGCCAGCTCCGGCGAACCGGGGTAGTAGCGCAACTCGCCATCCGGGTTCATCTCATGCAGCACGCGCATGTAGTCGGCGGTCAGCGGCGGCAGGTCGCTTTCGCCCCACAAGCGGGCGATGCCTTCCAGGTACTCACCGGTGCGGTTGGCCTGGTCGCCCTGCAGGTCGTACAGGCCAATGCCGGCGTGGGTGTCGAGGTAGGCGAACGGCTGCTCCTTGCGCGACATCAGGGCGATGAGACGGGTCAAGGTCAGGTGTTTGAAGACATCGGCATGGTTGCCGGCGTGAAAGGCGTGACGATAATTCATGGTTGCTCCTGCGCAGGGGGCGAAGTTTACCTTTTACGCGGGCTCAAGTGCAGGGCGGCGTGCCGGGCGGTGCTTATGTCGAAAAGGCAGGCTTGCGACTGAAAAAAATCTAAATGCCGGCGCCGGGGCGGATTTATTGTGGCGATCCACCATCCAGGGAGGTCAGTAACCCCATGAAAGACGCCACCATCGCGCTGCACCACGGCTTCAAGTCGGACCCGACCACCAAGGCCGTCGCCGTGCCGATCTACCAGAACGTCGCGTTCGAATTCGACAACGCCCAGCACGGCGCCGACCTGTTCAACCTGGATGTGCCTGGCAACATCTACACGCGGATCATGAACCCCACCAATGACGTGCTGGAGCAGCGCATCGCCGCGCTCGAGGGCGGTATCGCAGGCCTGGCGGTATCGGCGGGCAGCGCGGCCATCCACTACGCGATCCAGACCCTCACCCGGGCGGGCGACAATATCGTCACCACCCCGCAGCTCTACGGCGGCACCTACACCTTGTTCGCGCACTTGCTGCCGAGCTTCGGCGTCGATGTGCGTTTCGCCCGTGATGACTCAGCCGCCGCCATCGCGGAACTGATCGACGACAATACCAAGTTGGTGTACTGCGAAAGCATCGGCAACCCCGCGGGCAATATCATCGACATCGAAGCCCTGGCCAACGTCGCCCACGCCCGAGGCGTACCGCTGGTGGTGGATAACACCGTGGCCACGCCGATCCTGTGCAAGCCGATCCAGTTCGGTGCCGATATCGTGGTGCACTCGGTCACCAAATACATCGGCGGCCATGGCAACTCCCTGGGCGGCGTGATCGTCGACAGCGGCACCTTCCCCTGGACCGATTACCCGGACAAATTCCCCGGCCTCAACAACCCAGAGCCCGCCTACCACGGCGTGGTCTACACCGAAAAATTCGGCCCTGCCGCTTTCATCGCCCGCGCTCGCACCGTGCCGCTGCGCAATACCGGCGCGGCGCTGGCACCGATGAACGCCTTCCTGCTGTTGCAAGGTCTGGAAACCCTGGCCCTGCGCATGGAGCGCCATACCGAAAACGCCTTGAAAGTCGCGCAGTTCCTGCAAGGGCATGCCGATGTGGAGTGGGTCAGCTACGCCGGCCTGCCGGATCATCCGCACCACGCACTGGCGCAGAAATACCTGCAGGGCAAACCGTCAGCGATCCTGTCCTTTGGTCTGAAGGGTGGCTACGACGCCGGTGTACGCTTCTATGACGCACTGCAAATCTTCAAGCGTCTGGTGAACATCGGCGACGCCAAATCCCTGGCCTGCCACCCCGCCTCCACCACCCACCGGCAGATGAACGAGCAGGAACAAGCCAAGGCCGGCGTAAAGCCGGAGATGATTCGCCTGTCGGTCGGCATTGAGGCGATTGAAGACCTACTCGAAGACCTGCAGCAGGCGCTGGGTTCAACTCAGCTCTGAGGCCAGGTAGTCGGCCAGCGCCTGATAGTGGGTATCCGCACCGCGCGCGAAGTAGGCGACCTTGTGCTGCAAGGTCGTCGGTGCACAGGCGGTGTAGAGGTCGGGTCGTTGCTCTTCGAGCCATTGCAACAGGTTGTGGATAAGGGTGTGTGGCGATTGCTCAGCCAGGTGCTCCAGTAACGCTGATGGCACTCGCCACCATGGGCTGGCCTTGGCCGCAGTGACCGGGCCCGTCGCGCCCGCCAGCGACTGGCCATTGATCAGGTAGCGCTGGAAAACCGGCAATATCTCATCACTTCGCTGCTGAATGATCGGCAGAAACTGCGCCCCATCCCAAAAGCGCAAAAACACTTCCTGGCCATCCGGTAGGAACACCTTGGTCAGGCTTTGCAGGTGTGCAATCACGCTTTCCAGCGGGCTGGACGATACGGCCAGCCAGCCCCAATCCGTAGCATCAGTGGAAGCGGCCCACTCAAGGAATGGGCTGTCCGGCTCGACAACAGCCACATAGGGCATGACCTCCGCCCACGTCGCATAGGCCGTGCCGGCCCACACGGATTGTGGCGAGGTTCCGGCGGCAAGCGCTCGCCAAGCCTCCAGGGGCTTGGCGTCACTGGCAGCGCCCATGACCGCGAAGATCTGTTCACCCGCACGCAAGGGTTGAAGCATCGGCATACAGTCCTTTTAAGGTTGGGGTGCATTGCTGTGTCGGGGGAGATCGCACTGGCCGTTCTTGCAGCGCTCACACTCTTCGCAAAACGGTGCGCTGCGCTTGAAACTGGCCACTTGCACACGGCTCAGCGGCGCCGGAATCACGGCCAGTAACGTCTCTTTCACGCCAGGCATCAACGGTGCGGCCGCCGGAGCGGGCGAGCTGCCAAGCTGGATCGGCACACTGCTGAAAATCCCACCGGCCGACAGCGTGATCGACTGCCCACCCGCCTGGATCGTGACAGTCGCGCCCGCATCAATGACGACGCTTTGCCCTGCCCCTATCTGAATAGCCCGCTCGGCGCGCACCTGCTGCGAACCGGCGACCACCACGTGATCATCCTGCTTGAGCTGCGTCAGACGATTGCCGTGGGTAATGCGCTGCTCTTCACCGCGCAACTCATGGTGCGACTCGCCACCCACGGTGATACGACGCCCGTTATCGACCTGCACCTGTTGATCATGCAGTACATGCTGCGTCCAATCCCGCTGGGCGCGCAGGTAGATTTCCTCGGTGCCCTTGCGGTCCTCGATACGTAGCTCGTTGTAGCCACCGCCGCCCGGGCTGCTCTGGCTGCGCAAGATACTGCGGGTCTTGTCCGCCGGCAGGTCGAGGGGCACCTGGGTCGCCGCGTTGGGCAAACAGCCCATCACCAACGGCATGTCCATGTCGCCATTGACGAAACCCACCAGCACTTCCATGCCGACTCGCGGGATCAGCACCGAACCATAGCGATCATGCGCCCACCCACTGGCAACCCTCAGCCAGCAACTGGAATGGTCGTTATGTTCACCGGCACGGTCCCAGGCCAGTTGCACCTTGACCCGGCCGTACTCATCGCAATGGATTTCACTGTCGGCGGGGCCGGTCACCACGGCATGTTGATAACCCGAGATCACTGGGCGCGCATGCTCGTCCAGAGACGGGCGGAAAATCACGTCCCACGGCGCGGCGATAAAGTTGTTGCGATAACCCTGGCGAAAGTCCCCACCGGCGACCTCGGTCACAGCCTCTTCCAGGACTTGCGGTTGTTTACCCTCGTGGGTCACGTGTGTCGCCAACCACAGGCCATTCCACTCTTCCCGTGGGTGGGCCGCCAGCCTGAGGAACCTGCCGCTGGCCAATGCCGGTTCATCACCGTTGCCATGGGCGATGCGGTAATCACTGCGATGACGCTCCAGGCTTCGCTGCGCAAGGTATTTGCCATGGGCGCGGTCGCTGAAATGACCAGGGTAATCCTGCGTTTCAAGCGTCGGAAGCTGCTCGCCAGCGACCGCGCTTTCCAGGCCCAGGTTCGGCTTGCGAAAGTCGTAATCGCGCAGGTTCACAGCCGTGGTGCGGGTCTGCACCTGCACCGCAAACCGCTTGATTGCCGGGGTATCCGCCACCATCCCGGAACCGGGGGTGTAAGGCGTGGGCTGTTCGGGCTGGGCAAAGACCGTCTGGTCATCCCCAAACACCAGCAAATGCCCCTCGGCCGAATGCTGGAAGTGATAGTGAATGCCCAACTCCGCGCACAGCCGCTGAATGAACGCCAAGTCAGTCTCGCCAAACTGCACACAATACTCGCGCTCGTGGTAGGCACCGCTGAGCCGGAATTCGAAGCGGTCACTCTGGATGCCCTGCCCCTCCAGTACCTGCGCAACAATCTGCGGCACCGTCTTGTGCTGGAAAATGCGCTGGTGGCTGCTGTGCGCCAGATAGGCCAGCTGCGGCACAAGCGTCAGCTGATAACGCGTCAGGCGCCGTCCGGAATCGCCCTGAGCCACCCGGTAGACCAGCCCATGAACACCATGGCCCTGATCATCGAACCCGAGATACACCTGGCGATGCAGCAAGCCTTCCAGGTCGAGATCGGGCTGTTCGCTGACCAACTCGAGGTCAAAATGATAAGGCTGGCTGATGGATTCACGGCCCGTAAACTCGAACACCTTGAGTTCACTGGGCTCACCGTCGAGGGACAGGGTAAAGGCACTTTGATTGGCAGGAGCGAACATCCGGTGTTTCTCTGCGAGGGGTGGGGGGCTGATTTTGCATCACTGTTCCCCCCTCCTGGGCCCGCCCTGGACAAATCAGTAAAACCCTACACAAACGCGTCGGAATCCTCTTCGGAGCGGCGTAAAACACAGGTAAAAAAAGGCCCGCTATCCGTAGGACGCGGGCCTTTCTCTCAACTCAACAGGCGATTAATGCCCGACGAATCATTTGTTGAGGTTGTAGTCCTTCTCCGCCGCATCAAAACGCTCGACCATACCTGCGGTCGGTGCGCCCATCTTGCTCACGAAGTAGATCGCCAGGCTGGCGAAAATAAAGCCTGGAATGATCTCGTACAGCCCCAGCAGTTCGAAGTGTTTCCATACGATCACGGTGATCGCGCCGACCAGGATACCGGCCAGTGCGCCGTTACGGGTCATGTGTTTCCAGATCACCGAGATCAGCACCACAGGGCCAAACGCGGCGCCGAAACCGGCCCAGGCGTAGCTGACCAGGCCGAGTACGCGGTTGTTGGGGTTGGCGGCCATGGCGATGGCGATCAGCGCAACCAGCAGCACCATCAAGCGACCGACCCACACCAACTCAACCTGGGAGGCGTTTTTGCGCAGGAAGGTTTTGTAGAAGTCTTCGGTCAGGGCGCTGGAGCACACCAGCAATTGGCAGCTCAGGGTGCTCATCACGGCAGCCAGAATGGCCGACAGCAGTACACCGGCGATCCACGGGTTGAACAGCAGCTTGGCCAGTTCAATGAACACACGTTCGTGGTTTTCGGTCACAGGACCGGCCACTTCCGGGTGCGCCGAGAAGTAGGCGATACCGAAGAAGCCCACGGCCACGGTGCCACCCAGGCACAGGATCATCCAGGTCATGGAGATGCGACGTGCGTTGGCAATCGACTTGACCGAATCCGCCGCCATGAAACGCGCGAGGATGTGCGGCTGGCCGAAGTAACCCAGGCCCCAGCCCATCAGCGAGATGATGCCGATGAAGGTGGTGTTTTTCAGCATATTGAAGTTGTCAGGGTTCTTGGCTTCGATCGCCAGGAAGGTGGTATCGACACCACCGGTAGCCAGCAGCACGATGATCGGCGTAAGGATCAGCGCGAAGATCATCAGCGTGGCTTGTACGGTGTCGGTCCAGCTCACGGCCAGGAAACCACCGACGAAGGTGTAGGCAATCGTTGCAGCAGCACCGGCCCACAGCGCAGTCTCGTAAGACATGCCGAAGGTGCTTTCGAACAGGCGGGCACCGGCGACGATGCCGGACGCGCAATAGATGGTGAAGAACACCAGGATCACCACGGCGGAGATGATCCGCAGCAGGCCGCTTTTATCTTCGAAACGGCTGGAGAAGTAATCCGGCAGGGTCAGTGCGTCGCCGTTGTGCTCGGTCTGTACCCGCAGGCGACCGGCGACGAACAGCCAGTTGAGGTAGGCACCGACGATCAGGCCAATGGCAATCCAGCTTTCCGACAAACCAGACATGTAGATCGCGCCCGGCAGGCCCATCAACAACCAGCCACTCATGTCGGAAGCGCCGGCCGACAAGGCAGTCACCACGCTACCGAGGCTGCGACCGCCCAGGATGTAATCGGAAAGGTTGTTGGTGGAGCGATAGGCCATGAAGCCGATCAGCACCATTGCTGCGATGTAGATCACGAACGTGATCAGGGTTGGATTACTAACGCTCATAAGAGTGACGCCCTGGCTTTGTTTTTATGTAGCGACGGTCTGTCAGACGGCCACCCATTGGAAGTAGGTAGACGTAGCTGCGTGCCGCGCATTTATGACTGACGTTTCCCCAGGAAAGCCGTCAGCCGATGAACCGACCCGTGGAGGTGGTTGCACCTTGGCCGCGAATGCTATTCAACAAAGCAAATAAGGTGCAACCAGTTTCGCGAGAATAAGTTGCACCCAGGTGTGAAAAGTGCAAAACACCCCGTTTTTGCTCCTTTTCGGAGCAAGAACAGCCGATCTCAGAAGCAAACGCACCAGGACGAAGCGGATTCTGTCGAAGGCCAAATTATTTCCGATCAAGCGTTAGAAATTTCATGAACAAAATGGGTTGCACCCGGTTGCACCTATTCATGCGCAAAGCTAATCTGGCGGCCAGCTGATGCCACTCGGTAGTGGCACCCATGAGGATAACAAAATGGCTACGACCACCCTTGGGGTCAAACTAGACGACCCGACCCGCGAGCGCCTCAAGGCGGCCGCGACCTCCATTGATCGCACGCCGCACTGGCTGATCAAGCAGGCGATTTTCAATTACCTGGAGAAACTGGAGGGTGGTGCAACCCTGACTGAACTCAATGGTTTGAGCAGCAACGGCACTGACGACGCAGGCGACGTCCAGACGGATCACGCCCACCAGTGCTTCCTTGAGTTCGCTGAAAGCATCCTGCCGCAATCCGTGCTGCGCGCCTCGATCACCGCCGCTTACCGCCGCCCAGAGCCGGAAGTCGTGCCGATGCTGATCGAGCAGGCCCGCCTGCCGGCGCCAATGGCCGAAGCCACCAACAAGCTTGCTGCGTCGATTGCCGAGAAACTGCGTAATCAGAAAAGCGCCGGCGGCCGTGCCGGGATTGTTCAGGGCCTGCTGCAGGAATTTTCCCTGTCATCCCAGGAAGGCGTGGCCTTGATGTGCCTGGCCGAAGCGCTGCTGCGCATCCCGGACAAAGGCACTCGCGACGCGCTGATCCGCGACAAGATCAGCACCGGTAACTGGCAGCCGCACTTGGGCAACAGCCCGTCGCTGTTCGTCAACGCTGCGACCTGGGGCCTGCTGCTGACCGGCAAACTGGTCGCCACCCATAACGAAGCGGGGTTGACCTCGTCCCTGAGCCGCATCATCGGCAAGAGCGGCGAACCGATGATCCGCAAGGGCGTCGACATGGCCATGCGCCTGATGGGCGAGCAGTTCGTCACCGGCGAAACCATCGCTGAAGCCTTGGCCAATGCGAGCAAGTTCGAAGCCAAGGGCTTCCGCTACTCCTACGACATGCTCGGTGAAGCCGCGCTCACCGAACGTGATGCGCAGAAGTACCTGGCCTCGTACGAACAAGCCATTCACTCCATCGGCAAAGCCTCCCACGGCCGTGGGATTTATGAAGGCCCTGGTATTTCCATCAAGCTGTCGGCGCTGCACCCGCGCTACAGCCGTGCGCAGTACGAGCGCGTGATGGACGAGCTGTACCCGCGCCTGCTGTCGCTGACGCTGCTGGCCAAGCAATACGACATCGGCCTGAACATCGACGCCGAAGAAGCCGACCGCCTGGAGCTGTCCCTCGACCTGCTCGAGCGCCTGTGCTTCGAACCGCAACTGACCGGCTGGAACGGCATCGGCTTCGTGATCCAGGCCTACCAGAAACGTTGCCCGTACGTGATCGACTACGTCATCGACCTGGCGCGCCGCAGCCGCCATCGCCTGATGATCCGTCTGGTGAAAGGCGCGTACTGGGACAGCGAAATCAAACGCGCCCAGGTCGAAGGCCTGGAAGGCTACCCGGTGTACACCCGCAAGGTGTACACCGACGTTTCCTACATTGCCTGCGCACGCAAACTGCTGTCTGTGCCGGAAGTCATCTACCCGCAATTCGCCACGCATAACGCCCACACCTTGTCGGCCATCTACCATATCGCCGGTCAGAACTATTACCCGGGCCAGTACGAGTTCCAATGCCTGCACGGCATGGGTGAACCGTTGTACGAGCAGGTGGTAGGCAAGGTTTCCGACGGCAAGCTGAACCGTCCGTGCCGCGTGTACGCACCGGTCGGCACCCACGAAACGCTGCTGGCTTACCTGGTACGTCGCCTGCTGGAAAACGGCGCGAACACCTCGTTCGTCAACCGCATTGCCGACCAATCCATCTCGATCCAGGAGCTGGTGGCCGATCCAGTGGCCAGCATCGAGCAGATGGCCACGCTGGAAGGCGGCTTCGGCCTGCCGCACCCGCGTATTCCACTGCCGCGCGACCTGTACGGCAGAGACCGCGCCAACTCGGCCGGCATTGACCTGGCTAACGAACACCGTCTGGCATCGCTGTCCTGCGCCCTGCTGGCGACCGCGCACAACAACTGGAAAGCCGCACCGATGCTCGGTTGCGCTGCCAGCGAGCAAGCGGCGGCGCCGGTACTGAACCCATCCGACCTGCGTGATGTGGTCGGCCATGTGCAGGAAGCCACCGTCGAAGACGTCGACAACGCCATCCAGTGCGCCATCAGCGCCGGTCCGATCTGGCAGGCCACCCCGCCCGCCGAGCGTGCCGCGATCCTGGAGCGTGCCGCCGACCTGATGGAAGGTGAGATCCAGCCATTGATGGGCCTGCTGGCCCGCGAAGCCGGCAAGACCTTCGCCAACGCCATCGCCGAAGTGCGTGAAGCCGTAGACTTCCTGCGCTACTACGCGGTGCAGGCGCGCAACGATTTCACCAATGACGCCCACCGCCCACTGGGCCCCGTGGTGTGCATCAGCCCGTGGAACTTCCCATTGGCGATTTTCAGCGGTCAAGTGGCTGCCGCACTGGCCGCCGGCAACCCGGTATTGGCCAAGCCGGCCGAACAAACCCCGCTGGTCGCCGCACAAGCCGTGCGCATCCTGCTGGAAGCCGGCATTCCGGAAGGCGTGCTGCAACTGCTGCCGGGCCAGGGCGAAACCGTCGGTGCCCGCTTGGTAGGTGATGATCGCGTCAAAGGCGTGATGTTCACCGGCTCCACCGAAGTGGCGCGCCTGCTGCAACGCAATGTCGCCGGTCGCCTGGATGCCCAGGGCCGTCCGATTCCGCTGATCGCCGAAACCGGTGGCCAGAACGCGATGATCGTCGACTCCTCGGCGCTGACCGAACAAGTGGTCATCGACGTGGTGTCCTCGGCCTTCGACAGCGCTGGCCAGCGTTGCTCGGCCCTGCGCGTACTGTGCCTGCAGGAAGATTCGGCAGACCGCGTCATCGAAATGCTCAAGGGCGCCATGGCGGAATGCCGCCTGGGCAACCCGGAGCGCTTGTCCGTCGATATCGGCCCGGTGATCGATGCCGAAGCCAAGGCCGGCATCGAGAAACACATCCAGGCCATGCGCGACAAAGGCCGCAACGTTTACCAGGTGGCGATTGCCGACGGCGAAGAGATCAAGCGCGGCACCTTCGTGACACCTACCCTGATCGAGCTGGAAAGCTTCGATGAACTGCAACGTGAAATCTTCGGCCCGGTGCTGCACGTGGTGCGCTACAAGCGCAAAGAGATCGACCAGCTCATCGGTCAGATCAACGCTTCCGGCTACGGCCTGACCCTCGGCGTGCATACGCGCATCGACGAGACCATCGCCAAGGTGATCGACAACGTCAATGCCGGCAACGTCTATGTGAACCGCAACATCGTCGGTGCCGTAGTGGGCGTACAACCGTTCGGCGGCGAAGGCCTGTCGGGCACTGGCCCGAAAGCCGGTGGCCCGCTGTACCTGTATCGCCTGCTGTCGACTCGTCCTACGGATGCCATCGAGCAATCCTTCGTACGCGGCGACGCATTGGCCGCACCGGACGTGCGCCTGCGCGACGCCATGAGCCAACCGCTGACCGCCCTGAACACCTGGGCCGACAGCAATAAGCTCAGCGAACTGAGCGCCTTGTGCAGCCAGTTCGCCGCGCAATCGCAAAGCGGCATCACCCGCCAACTGGCCGGCCCGACCGGCGAGCGCAACAGCTACGCCATCCTGCCCCGCGAGCACGTGCTGTGCCTGGCGGACGTGGAAGGCGACCTGCTGACTCAACTGGCGGCGGTGCTGGCCGTCGGCGGCTCGGCGGTATGGCCGGAAACCGACCTGACCAAGGCCTTGTTCCCACGCCTGCCGAAGGAGATTCAGGCGAAGATCAAGCGCGTGGCCGACTGGACCAAGGACGAGGTGGTGTTCGACGCAGTTCTGCACCACGGGGATTCCGACCAGCTGCGTGCGGTGTGCCAGCAAGTGGCCCAGCGTGGTGGCGCGATTGTTGGGGTGCATGGTTTGTCCCAGGGCGAGACCGCGATTGCGCTGGAGCGGTTGGTGATCGAGCGGGCGTTGAGCGTTAACACGGCGGCAGCTGGCGGTAACGCCAGCCTCATGACTATCGGTTAACTGCCTGAAGGAATGCAGTCAGGCATGTGGGAGGGGGCTTGCCCCCGATAGCGGTGGATCAGCCAATACACTTGGTGACTGACACATCGCCATCGGGGGCAAGCCCCCTCCCACATTTGCCTGTGCATCACCCAAATCAATCTTGCTATCCAGCTTCTATTCGCACACTTAGACTCAGGCCAATTCCTCCAAAGGTAAGCCGCCATGTCCGAGACGCTGCTCAGTTCCCGCAATCTGGCTTTCGAGCTGTACGAAGTCCTCGATGCCGAGGGCCTGACCCAGCGCGAGCGGTTTGCCGAGCACACCCGCGAAACCTTCGACGCGGCCATCAGCACCGCCCGCACGATCGCCGAGAAGTATTTCGCCCCCCACAACCGCAAGAACGACGAAAACGAACCCCGTTACGAAGACGGCCAGGCGATCCTGATTCCGGAGGTGAAACCGGCGGTGGATGCGTTCCTCGAAGCCGGCTTTCTCAACGCGGCGCGTAGTTTCGAAGCGGGCGGCATGCAACTGCCCACGCTGCTGTCTCAAGCCTGTTTCGCGCATTTCCAGTCGGCCAACGCCGCCTCGACGTCCTACCCGTTCCTGACCATGGGGGCCGCCAACCTGATCGAAAGCTTCGGCACCGACGATCAGAAACAGCGCTTTCTGCAACCGATGATCGACGGCCGTTTCTTCGGCACCATGGCCCTCACCGAACCCCACGCCGGTTCATCGCTGTCGGATATTCGTACCCGCGCAGAGCCTGCGGCCGACGGCACGTATCGACTCAAGGGCAATAAGATCTTCATCTCCGGCGGCGATCACCCGCTGTCGGAAAACATCGTGCACATGGTGCTGGCGAAGCTGCCGGACGCACCGGCTGGGGTGAAGGGCATTTCGCTGTTTATCGTGCCCAAGTTCCTGGTCAACGACGACGGCAGCCTGGGCGAGCGCAACGACGTACTGCTGGCGGGGCTTTTCCACAAGATGGGCTGGCGCGGCACCACGTCCACGGCGCTGAATTTCGGCGATAACGGCCACTGTGTCGGCTATCTGGTGGGCAAGCCGCACCAAGGTTTGAGCTGCATGTTCCAAATGATGAACGAAGCACGCATCGGCGTGGGCATGGGCGCGGTGATGCTCGGTTACGCCGGCTACCTCTACTCCCTGGAGTACGCCCGCGAACGCCCGCAAGGGCGTCTGCCCGACAGCAAAGACCCTACGACCGCGCCGGTCTCGATCATCCAGCATGCCGACATCAAACGTATGCTGTTGACGCAAAAAGCCTACGTGGAAGGTGCCTTCGACCTGGGCCTCTACGCCGCACGCCTGTTCGACGACACCACCACCCTGGAAACCGACGCCGAGCGCAAGCACGCCCACGAACTGCTGGACCTGCTGACGCCCATCGTCAAATCCTGGCCCTCGGAGTTCTGCCTCAAGGCCAACGAACTGGCGATCCAGATCCTCGGTGGCCACGGTTACACCCGTGAATACCCGGTGGAACAGTACTACCGCGATAACCGCCTGAATCCGATTCATGAAGGCACCCATGGCATCCAGTCCCTGGATTTGCTTGGGCGCAAGCTGGCGCAGAACGGTGGCGCGGGCTTGAAGCAACTTATCAGGCTGATGGCCGAAACCGGTGCCCGCGCGCAGGAATACCCAAGCCTCAGCCCACTCAGGGAACCGCTGGAACAGTTGGTCAACCGCCTGCAAAGCGTGACGATCGGCCTGCTGACGGATCTCGCCCACGGCAAGGTCAACAGCAGCCTGGCGAACTCGGCGCTGTACTTGAAGGTGTTCGGGCATACGGTGATTGGCTGGCGCTGGCTGGAACAGGCGATTCGCGCCGAAGAAGGACTGGCCAAGGGCGAGGCGGCCGATGTGGCCTTCTATAAAGGCAAGCTCCAGGCCGCCCGGTACTTCCTGACCTGGGAAGTACCGAGCTGCCATCATGAGCTGGCAATTCTGGAGGCCCGCGATGATACGTGCCTCAGTATGCAAGATGAGTGGTTCTAAGGCGTTCCGATCGCCTTGGAAATCACATCGACCGTGGCGCTGACTTGCTCTTGGTAACGGTCGAGTTCCTGCTGGTGCGCCTGCTGCATTTCGATCTGCTCGGCGCACAGGTTCAGCGCCGCCAGCACCAGTAACTTGTCACCGATCAGGGTCGGGTACTTTTTCTTGGTGTTGGCCAGGGAGGCCTTGAGCAGGGTCACGGCGTGCATCAGGGTTTTATCTTCGCCGGCCGGTGCCTTGATCGAGTAATCCTCTCCGAGAATCGAAACGACCTTTATCCCTTCACTCATGCGCTGACAGGCCCTGCGCTCACACGCTCAACCAGCGCCTGGATACGCGCGGCGGTCGCGCCGTGTTTTTCTTCCTGCTCCATGAGGTTCAGTTGCAGGCTGTCGTTCTCATCCTTGGCACGCGCCAGTTCGGCCTTGAGGGATTCGTTGCTGCCCAACAGGTCCTGATTCTGCTGTACGAGGTCGCTGACCAGTTGTTCCAATTGGCTGAGGGATGCTTCTAACATTTTGATTTCTCGGGCTTTTTCAAAGGGCGGTGACGATAAAGAAAATTCACCTCGGATGCCAGGGTTATCCCCGGCGCGCAGCCCGTTTTTTAAGGGCCGGGCCGCACTTTCGAGCCTTAGTGACTGCATTTACCCGATCTGGTTCCTGAATCGGCCAAACCCCTCGTCAGATGCGACAAAACCGCACAGGCCCCTTTAGACTTTAGTCGTACGACCGATAGAGAGGCACAGACCGTCTCATGGCCGCACGGATCGCGCTCTCCCCCAGGATTCCCGCATGTCGCTACGTAATATGAATATCGCTCCGAGGGCCTTCCTCGGCTTCGCGTTTATTGGCGCATTGATGCTGCTTCTCGGTATTTTCGCGCTGAATCAGATGAGCAAGATCCGTGGCGCCACCCAGGACATCACCCTGTCCAGCGTCCCGAGCATCCGCGCCCTTGATGACTTCACCCAACTCACCTTGCGCCTGCGGGTGTTGTCCTATCGCTTGCTGACCAACCGCGAGCCGGACGTTCAGCAAAAGACCCTGGAAGCCTTCGAACTGCGCAACCAGCAGATCCGCGCCGCTCAGGGCACTTACGAAAAACTGATCGACAGCAGTGAGGAGCGCTCGATCTACGACGAATACATCCGCCTGCTTGCCCAGTACCAACAGATTGAAGCGCGCATGAAGAGCCTGTCGCGCGCCAACCAGGTCGAAGAGCTGCGCACCCTGCTCAACACCGAACTGTTGAGCAACTCCGAGCAGGTCAACACCGTGCTCAACCGCCTGCTGGACTACAACAACAAGGCCGCCCTTGCCACCAACCAACAGGCTGAAGACCAGTACAACATGGCCTTCAACTGGGTGATTGGCCTGCTGATTATCGCCACGGCACTGACGATGCTGTTCGCCTGGCTGCTGACCCGCAGCATCACCCTGCCCATTTCCCTGGCACTGGAAGCGGCGGAAGAAGTGGCCGAAGGCAACCTGACCCGCCCGATCAAGGTCGACGGCAACGACGAAGCCGGACGCCTGCTGGCGGCCATGGCCAAGATGCAGGACAAACTGCGCGACACCCTGCAACGCATCGCGGGTTCCGCCAGCCAGTTGGCGTCGGCCGCCGAAGAACTGAACGCGGTCACCGACGAAAGCGCCCGTGGCCTGACCCAGCAAAACAACGAAATCGAACAAGCCGCCACGGCGGTGAACGAGATGACCAGTGCCGTCGAAGAAGTCGCACGCAATGCGGTCAGCACGTCCGAAGCTTCGCGCAACGCCACCACCTCCGCCGGGGATGGCCGTGATTTGGTGCAGGAAACCGTCAGCGCCATCGAACGCATGAGCGGCGACGTACAAGCGACCGCAACACTGATTGGCGACTTGGCCAATGAATCGCGCGATATCGGCAAGGTGCTGGACGTGATTCGCGGCCTGGCTGACCAGACCAACCTGCTGGCCCTGAACGCCGCCATCGAAGCGGCCCGTGCGGGTGAAGCCGGCCGTGGCTTTGCGGTGGTCGCCGATGAAGTGCGGGCCCTGGCCCATCGCACCCAGCAGTCGACCAGCGAAATCGAACGGATGATCGGCAGCATCCAGGCCGGCACCGAGCACGCGGTGGACTCGATGCGCAACAGCACCGAACGCGCCGAATCGACACTGAACATCGCCAAAGGCGCCGGGATGTCACTGGACACCATCAACACCGCGATTGTGGAGATCAACGAACGCAACCTGGTCATCGCCAGCGCGGCGGAAGAGCAGGCGCAGGTGGCGCGGGAAGTGGACCGTAACCTGGTGAACATCCGTGATTTGTCGGTACAGTCGGCCACCGGTGCCAGCCAGACCAGTGCGGCGAGCAGCGAGTTGTCGCGCCTGGCGGTGGATCTGAACGGGATGGTAGGACGCTTCCAGCTCTAACTGACACCCATCAGAAAAGTTTGTAGTGAGCAGGCTTGCCCTGCGCTGGGCTGCGAAGCAGCCCCAACCGTCACACCTCATTTTTACAGATAGACCGCGGTGAATGGTTTTGGGGCTGCTTCGCAGCCCAGCGCAGGGCAAGCCTGCTCACCACAACAAGCCCTGCTCATCACAACAGGCCTGCCCAACACAACAAGCGCCCTGCCACATTCGGATCCCTGTGAATCAGAAAAAGCTTTTTGACAGCGCAGCAATTCAACAGGTTAGAATCGCTGGCACGCAGACTGCATGGTCAGTTTGCGCCCTGTCTTGTTTGCTCATGGAGTACTGCCTTTGAATGCGACGACCATCAACAGCCTGTTCTTGATCGGCGCGTTGCTGGTGAGTGCGAGCATTCTGGTAAGTTCTCTGTCGTCCCGCCTGGGCATCCCGATCCTGGTGATCATCCTGGCCGTGGGCATGGTCGCCGGCGTCGATGGCGGCGGCATCATCTTCGATAACTACCCGACCGCCTATCTGGTGGGCAACCTCGCGCTGGCAGTGATCCTGCTCGACGGCGGCCTGCGCACGCGGGTGGCGAGTTTCCGCGTGGCACTTTGGCCGGCGTTGTCGCTGGCCACGGTGGGGGTGTTGATTACCACCGGCCTCACCGGCATGGCGGCAGCCTGGCTGTTTGACCTCAATATCATCCAGGGCCTGTTGATCGGCGCGATTGTCGGTTCCACGGACGCCGCGGCGGTGTTCTCGTTGCTCGGCGGCAAGGGCCTGAACGAACGGGTCACCGCCAGCCTGGAAATCGAATCCGGCAGCAACGACCCGATGGCGGTGTTCCTCACCGTCACCTTGATCGACATGCTCGCCAGCGGCCAGACCGGCCTGCACTGGAGCCTGCTGACGCACCTGGTGCGCGAGTTCGGCATCGGCGGCGTGGTCGGCCTGGGTGGCGGCTGGCTGATGCTGCAGATGGTCAACCGCATCAACCTGGCCACCGGCCTGTACCCGATCCTGGTGATCGCCGGTGGCCTGTTCGTGTTTGCCGTGACCAACGCCCTGCACGGCAGCGGCTTCCTCGCCGTGTACCTGTGCGGCCTGGTGATCGGCAACCGCCCGGTGCGCAGCCGTCATGGCATTTTGCATATGCTCGACGGCATGGCGTGGCTGGCGCAGATCGGGATGTTCCTGGTGCTGGGCCTGCTGGTTACACCCCACGACTTGCTGCCTATCGCGCTGCCGGCCCTGGGCCTGGCGCTGTGGATGATCCTGTTTGCGCGGCCGCTGTCGGTGATGGTCGGCCTGCTGCCATTCAAGGCGTTCCACGGCCGCGAAAAAGCCTTTATCGCCTGGGTCGGCCTGCGCGGCGCGGTACCAATCATTCTGGCAGTGTTCCCGCTGATGGCCGGGCTGCCGCATGCGCAGCTGTACTTCAACCTGGCGTTCTTTATCGTGCTGGTCTCGCTGCTGGTGCAGGGCACCAGCCTGCCGTGGGTGGCCAAACTGCTCAAGGTCACCGTACCGCCGGACCCGGCGCCGATTTCCCGCGCAGCCCTGGAAGTGCATGTCACCAGCGAGTGGGAGCTGTTCGTCTACCGCCTCGGTGCGGAAAAATGGTGCATCGGCGCCGCCCTGCGCGAACTGAAAATGCCTGAAGGCACGCGGATCGCCGCGCTGTTCCGTGGCCAGCAACTGCTCCATCCGTCGGGTAGTACCGTGCTGGAAGTCGGCGATTTGCTCTGCGTGATCGGCCACGAACACAACCTGCCGGCCCTCGGCAAACTGTTCAGCCAGGCACCGCAACGCGGTTTGGATTTACGCTTCTTCGGCGACTTCGTGCTCGAAGGCGACGCCCAGCTGGGCGCGGTTTCCGCCCTGTACGGCCTGAAGCTGGAAGGCATCGACCCGGACATGCCGCTGAGCCGCTTCATCACCCAGAAAGTGGGGGGGGCGCCAGTCGTCGGCGACCAGGTGGAGTGGAACAACACCATCTGGACCGTCGCGGTCATGGACGGGAACAAGATTGGCAAAGTCGGCGTCAGATTCCCCGAAGGAAGTCGCCCGGGCCCCGGACTCTTCCTCTAAACTGCGGGGCGACGACGCCCCCGATTCTTCACCTTGCTCGACCGGTCTCTATGCCAACCCTGCGCACTTTTCTCGCCACTGCCCTGCTGGGCTTGACTCTTTGTATCGGCACCGTTCACGCGGCCGACCCGCCCAGCGCCGACGCCATCCAGCAAACCCTGGACAAGCTGCCTGACCGCAAGCTGCCCGATGCCGACATGAAGGCGCTGCAGACCATCCTGCAACAGACCCTGACCTACCTCGGCAACAAGCAGGATTACGAGCAGCGGCTGGTCGATCTCAAGCGCCAATTGGAAGATGCGCCGCGCCAGACCGTCGAGAACCAGCGCGAGCTGACCCGGCTCAAGGCCACCAAAATCATCCCGGTCGCCCAGCGCTACGCCAGCCTGCCGGTGCCCCAGCTTGAGCAATTACTGGTGCAGCGCAGCACCCAGCAAGGCGACCTGCAGAAAGAACTGGCCGACGCCAACAGCCTGTCCATCGCTGCCCAGACTCGCCCGGAGCGCGCCCAGACCGAGATTAGCAGCAGCCAGACGCGTATCCAGCAGATCAATTCGATCCTCAAGGCCGGCAAAGACAACGGTAAATCCCTCAGCGGCGACCAGCGCAACCAGCTCAACGCCGAACTCGCGGCCCTCAACGCGCTGATCCCGCTGCGTCGCCAGGAACTGGCCGGCAACAGCCAACTGCAAGACCTGGGCAACAGCCAGCACGACCTGGTGATGGAAAAGACCGCGCGCCTGGAACAAGAGATCCAGGACCTGCAGACCTTGATCAACCAGAAGCGTCTGGCCCAGTCCCAGCAGACCGTGACCCAACAGTCCATCGAAGCGCAAAAGGCCGGCGGCAGCAGCCTGCTGGCCACGGAAAGCGCGGCCAACCTGAAGCTGTCCGACTACCTGCTCAAAAGCACCGACCGCCTCAACGACCTGACCCAGAAAAACCTGCAGACCAAACAGCAACTCGACACCGTAACCCAGAGCGATTCGGCCCTCGACGAGCAGATCAACGTGCTCAAAGGCAGCCTGCTGCTGTCGAAGATCCTCTACAAACAAAAGCAGGCCTTGCCGCGCCTGACGGTCGACCGCGACCTGGCGGACGATATCGCCAACATTCGCCTGTACCAGTTCGAGGTCAACCAGCAGCGCGAGCTGATCAGCTCGCCCAGTGCCTATGTGGATAACTTGCTGGCGAACCAATCGCCGGAAGACGTCACCCCGCAACTGCGCCGTACTTTGCTGGAACTGGCGATCACCCGCAGCGACCTGCTGGAGCGCCTGAGCCGCGAGCTGAGCGCGCTGCTCAACGAGTCCATCACCCTGCAACTGAACCAGAAACAACTGCTCAGCACCGCCACGACATTGCGGGCGACGCTGGATGAGCAGATGTTCTGGATTCCCAGCAACAAGCCGTTGGATACCGAGTGGCTGGAAACCGTCCCGGCGCATCTGAGCAAGCAAGTCACCACCCTGCCCTGGGCGTCCAGCGTCAGCGAACTGTACGACGGCCTGACCCAACGCCCGCTGCTGTTCCTGCCGCTGCTGCTGTTGATCGGCGCGCTGCTGTGGCGACGCAAAGCCCTGTACCAGCGCCTGAACAAGGTCCACCTGGACATCGGTCACTTCAAGCGCGACAGCCAATGGCACACGCCGCAGGCCATCCTGATCAATATCCTGCTGGCGATGCCGGTGTCCCTGGGCTTGGCGCTGTGCGGTTACGCACTGCAGATCGACGCCCGGGGGCAAAACGCCAACTTGGGCGCGGCCTTGCTGCAGATCGCCCAGGCGTGGCTGGTGTTCTACACCGCCTACCGCATCCTGGCGCCAGGCGGCGTGGCCGAACTGCACTTCCGCTGGGAAAAACCCCAGGTCGAATTCCTGCAAGGTTGGGTGCGCAAGCTCGGGCTGGTGGTGCTCGCGCTGGTGGCCGTGGTGGCGATTGCCGAGCACCAACCGGCGGCGCTCGCCGACGACGTGCTGGGCATCGGCGTGGTACTGACCTGTTATGCGCTGATGGCCTGGCTGCTGGGTCGCCTGCTGCTGCATAGCCCGACCCATGAAAAAGCCTCGCTGTTTCGCAAGGCCGTGGGCCTGTTATTCACCGCACTGCCCGTCGCGTTGTTTATCGCCGTGTGCTTCGGCTATTACTACACCGCGCTCAAGCTCAGCGACCGGCTGATCAACACCCTGTACTTGCTGATGTTCTGGCTGGTGATCGAAGCCACCTTCGTGCGCGGCCTGGGCGTTGCCGCCCGGCGCCTGGCTTATGCACGCGCCCTGGCCAAACGCCAGGCCGCCAAGGAAGCCGGCGACGGTGAAGCGGTGATCGAAGAGCCGACCCTGGACATCGAGCAGGTCAACGAACAGTCCATGCGCCTGATCCGCCTGGCCCTGCTCGGCGGCTTTATCGCAGCGCTGTACTGGGTGTGGTCGGACTTGATCTCGGTGTTTTCCTACCTCGACAACGTCACCCTCTACGAATACACCAGCGGCACCGGCGCGAATATCAGCATGGTGCCCATCAGCATCGGCGACTTGCTCGGCGCGCTGATCATCATCGGTATTACCTTCGCGCTGGCGCGCAACCTGCCCGGCCTGCTGGAGGTGCTGGTGCTGTCCAAGCTGGAGCTGGCCCAGGGCAGCGCCTACGCGACCACCACCTTGCTTTCGTACGTGATTGCCGGCGTCGGTTTTGTCTCCACCTTGTCGACCCTCGGCGTGAGCTGGGACAAGTTGCAATGGCTGGTGGCGGCACTGTCGGTGGGCTTGGGCTTCGGCATGCAGGAGATCTTCGCCAACTTTATCTCCGGCATCATGATCCTGTTCGAACGCCCGGTACGCATCGGCGACACCATCACCATCGGCAACCTGTCGGGCACGGTGAGCAAGATCCGCATCCGCGCCACCACGATCACCGACTTTGATCGCAAGGACATCATTGTCCCGAACAAGACCTTCATCACCGGGCAACTGATCAACTGGTCGCTGACCGACACCATCACGCGGGTCACCCTGAAACTCGGCGTGGACTACGGCTCCGACTTGGACCTGGTGAAGGAGCTGCTGCTCAAG
Organism: Pseudomonas sp. OV546; assembly: GCF_900116845.1. Lineage (NCBI taxonomy): Bacteria > Pseudomonadati > Pseudomonadota > Gammaproteobacteria > Pseudomonadales > Pseudomonadaceae > Pseudomonas > Pseudomonas sp. OV546. Next base: position 280,015 of record NZ_FPCE01000004.1, read on the forward strand.
GCCGCCAGGGAAAACCCACGGGTACTGAAAGAACCCGAACCGCACGTGTACTTCCTCAACTTTGGCGAAAGTACCCTCGACCACGAACTGCGCATGCACGTGCGTGACCTGGGTGACCGCAACCCGGTGCTGGACGAGGTCAACCGCTACATCAACCGTGAATTCAAGAAACAGCACATCAACATCTCGTTCCGGCAGATGGAGGTGTACCTCAAGAACATGCACGGTCAGGAGTACAAGCTGGTGCCGGTCGAGGATGATCGCAAGACCATCGCTGGGCCGGCCCCGGAGCAGGACGCCCCCGAGCCGCCAGCCAGCAAAGTTGATGACGCGCCGGAACCGCCGCCGAGCAAACTCGACTAACCGCGCTATCCCCAGCAGAATGCTCGGACATTCTGCTGGAGATGGCCGGTGAAAGCCCTCGACGAACTGACCTTCGACAACCGCTTCGCACGCCTGGGCGACGCGTTCTCAACCCACGTACTGCCCGAGCCCCTCGACGCGCCGCGCCTGGTCGTGGCAAGCCCGGCCGCCATGGCCCTGCTCGACCTTGACCCCAACGTTGCCGAAACGCCGGTGTTCGCCGAGCTGTTTGGTGGCCATAAGCTGTGGGCCGAGGCGGAACCGCGGGCGATGGTCTATTCCGGGCATCAGTTCGGTGGCTACACCCCGCAACTGGGCGATGGCCGTGGGTTGTTGCTGGGCGAGGTGTACAACGAGGCCGGCGAACACTGGGACCTGCACCTCAAGGGCGCCGGGATGACGCCTTACTCGCGCATGGGCGATGGGCGCGCCGTGTTGCGCTCGTCGATCCGCGAGTTCCTGGCGTCCGAAGCGCTGCACGCCCTGGGCATCCCCAGCAGCCGCGCATTGTGCGTGATCGGTTCCGACACACCCGTATGGCGCGAGAAGCAGGAACGCGGCGCCATGGTGTTGCGCATGGCTCACAGCCATATCCGCTTCGGCCATTTCGAATACTTCTACTACACCAAGAAACCCGAGCAGCAGGCCGAGTTGGCCGAACACGTGCTGAACCTGCACTACCCCGAATGCCGCGAACAGCCTGAACCCTACCTGGCCATGTTCCGCGAAATCGTCGAGCGCAATGCCGAACTGATCGCCAAATGGCAGGCCTATGGCTTTTGCCACGGGGTAATGAACACCGACAACATGTCGATCCTCGGTATCACCTTCGACTTCGGGCCGTTTGCGTTCCTGGACGACTTCGACGCGCACTTCATCTGCAACCACTCCGACCACGAGGGGCGTTACTCCTTCAGCAACCAGGTGCCGATCGGCCAGTGGAACCTCAGCGCCCTGGCGCAGGCGCTGACGCCGTTCATCAGCGTTGATGCCTTGAAGGAAGCGCTCGGCCTGTACCTGCCGCTGTACCAGGCCAATTACCTGGACCTGATGCGCCGCCGCCTGGGACTGACCACCGCCGAAGACGATGACCAGAAGCTGGTCGAGCGGTTATTGAAGCTGATGCAGAACAGCGGCGTGGATTACACGCTGTTCTTCCGGCGCCTGGGGGATGAGCCCGCGGCGCTGGCGGTGACGCGGCTGCGCGATGACTTTGTCGACCTGGCCGGGTTTGATGCCTGGGCCGAGCAGTACAAGGCCCGCGTTGAACGGGATGGCGACAACAGCGAAGAACAACGCCGTGCGCGGATGCATGCGGTGAACCCGCTTTACATCCTGCGCAACTACCTGGCGCAGAACGCTATCGCGGCCGCCGAGTCAGGGGATTACAGCGAAGTGCGGCGGTTGCATGAGGTGCTGTCAAAGCCGTTCGAGGAACAAGCGGGGATGGAGCAATACGCGCAGCGGCCACCGGATTGGGGCAAGCATTTGGAGATTAGTTGTTCGTCGTAAACCTTTAAATGAAGGTTTCTACTGATACGCCGAAGCGCTCAGCCAGCCAACGAATTTGCCGTATGTTGAGTTGGCGTTTTCCACTCAATACCTCAGAGACCACCGACTGGGCACCAACCCCCGGCAGGTCGCTCTGAGTGAGGTTGTGTTCGCGCATCATGTAGCGCAATACATCAGCACCACTGGCGACGGGCATTGGGCGGTGCTTATGATCGTAGGCTTCGATCCAGTCACTGAGGATATCCACCAGGCTCATCAGCGGACTGTCTTCATTTTCACCGATCAGGCTCAGCAACTCGTCCAAACCACATACCAGCGCGTCGTAGTCTGCCTCGTTTTCTGGTTTGCGCATCACGGGTGAAACAAATTGCCAGTGTTCGGCGGCTACTCGCATAAGCGCGCTCATCTGATGTTTTCCTTCCATTTATCTTTCTCATAATCGCGGTGATCAATCAGATGCTTGATGTAGACGCGCTGCGCCTGATACTCCACGCCAGCAATCAACCTCAGCTTATTGCCTCCAATATCGAAAACGTGAAACTCCCCGACCTTATCCGTGGCGGGGAACATGGCTTTCATCGCCGCGAAATCTTTGGGGGCATTTCGCTTCATTACTCGATACCACTGATCCAACGCGGTTGCTGACCGTGGCCACTTTTCCTTTGCTTCCCAGATCCTTTTCTCGCTGATCACTCGCATGCAACATCCTTATCGCATCTTGCTATGAAGGTTAAACTCGAATTCCGAATATCGCAATTTGCGATAATCGCAAACAGACCAATGGTTCAAAACAGAACAGGCTCTGACAGCCTAGATAGGCGACCCCACATCAGCACGGGCAAAACTGTCAGTGGATAAGTCACCCTCTCCCCGCCTTGATAAACACCTCGCCCGACTCCAGATACAGTCCATTGGCAACACCCAAGGAGCCCATCATGTCCGAACCGCTTGTAATCCCCTGCCCTCATTGCAACGGCCTCAACCGCATACCCGGTGAACGCCTGGGCGATGCGCCCAAATGCGGGCGCTGCAAGCAGCCGGTTTTACTGAACAAGCCTTTTGAGCTGAAGCAAGGCGATTACGCCAGCCAGATCAAAGGCGATTTGCCGTTGCTGGTGGATGTGTGGGCCGACTGGTGTGGGCCGTGTAAATCGTTTGCGCCGGTGTTCGAGCAGGCGGCCGGGCAGTTGGCGGGCAAGTGCCGCTTGGCCAAGCTGGACAGCGAGGCCAATCAACAGCTGTCGGCGCAGTTGGGGATTCGCTCGATCCCCAGTTTGATTCTGTTCAAGAACGGCCGCGAAGTGGCCCGCCAGAGCGGAGCGTTCCCATTGCCGCAGTTGATGAGCTGGTTGCGTAGCCAGGGCGTGTAACTCGACCTTGAAAACCACCCAGCCCCCTCCCACATTTTGACCGCGCTTTACCTTGAGGCCAGCGGGGCTTCACGGTCCATCATCTGGCTGACCAGCAGTACGCCCAGTTCGCTCAATTGGTGGATGGCCAAGGCAACGTCGCGGTGTTCGCCGCTGAGGTCGTTGGACAGGTTGAGCAACAGGGTTCGGACGGAGGAGAAGGTTTCGTAGCTGTTGAGGATGAGGGTTTCGGTGGGGAGGTTGGGTGCAACGGTATAAAGGTTAACCATGGATCGTCTCCGAGCAGGAGCCGCAGCCAACCGCTACTAAACGGAGGGTGGCAGCTGTACGCAGGTTAGTAGACCGGGGAGACGCAACCGGCGCGCCCGAAAGCGCCCTCCGTACAGCCACCGTCAAGTTCAGGAAGGTCCTGATTGACGAATTACTGCACGTCTCACCACGGGCTACTAAACCCGATCACTGAACATTCAGCGACCCAGGAACCTTAGAGACGCCCATCCAGACGCACAAGCCAGCGGATTCTGGCTTACCTGTAGGCAACGTTACAAGACACAACCCCCATTGCCAGACCCGTCCTACAGACTGTGTGGGACACATCCATTTCCATCTGCCGAAACGCGATAAAAATGTGGGAGGGGGCTTGCTCCCGATAGCAGTGTGTCAGTCAGTACATCTGTGACTGAAGCACCGCAATCGGCAGCAAGCCCCCTCCCACAGGGTGTTGTGTTGTCGTTTAGATCACGCGTTTTCCAGCAGGTTATGCAGCTCCACAAACTGCTGCGTCAGCTTATGCCGTGGGTCCAGGTGGATCAGGGGTTTGTTCTCCTGGTGCGACTCACGCATGCGCACGGAACTGGCCAGGTACACCGGCAGCACCGGCAAGCCTTCGGCAATCAATTCATCCAGCATCTGCTGGGGCAGGCTCGCCCGGGCCTGGAACTGATTGACCACGATGCCTTCCACTTCCAGGCCTTCGTTGTGGTCTTCCTTCAGTTCTTCGATTTCAGCCAGCAGGCCATACAACGCCTGGCGCGAGAAGCTGTCGCAATCGAAGGGAATCAGTACACGATCAGCGGCGATCAACGCCGAAACCGCATAGAAATTCAGCGCCGGTGGCGTATCCAGGTAAATCCGGTCGTAATCCTCGCTCAGCTCATCCAGCAGCTTTCGCAGCTTGTTGATCTTATGCTTGGCCTCAAGCTTGGGCTGCAGGTCCGCCAATTCGGCGGTCGCGGTGATGACGTGCAGGTTGTCGAAGGGGGTTTCGTAGATATCCACCCGGTTTTTCTTCGAAAACGGCCCGGAAGACAGGGTCTGCTTGAAGAATTCGGCAATGCCCATCGGTATATCGTCGCCGGTCAGCCCGGTGAGGTACTGGGTTGAATTGGCTTGTGCATCGAGGTCCACCAACAGGGTTCGATAGCCTTCGCTGGCGCTCACCGCCGCCAGGTTGCAGGCGATGCTGGACTTGCCCACGCCGCCTTTCTGATTGAACACCACACGCCGCATGGAAAAACCTCCGTGTATCAATGAATGTCCGAGTGTAGAGGGCAAAAGCGCCTGTTAGCTACCTCGTTCATCCATGCACTGCTGCATCACGAACCATTGGCGATCTGGCTGTCATACACAGCTCACAGGTTAAAAAGAACCGTCCCACGCACCATCCCAGCCCCAGGTGAAGGAAAATCTGTAAATCTTTTTCATCTATTTGTAATTCCCTATGCACAATTCTTTACCAAAGTTTGCTAGAACCCCACGGCACCGGGATAATGCGCGCCATTCGGCTATTGCTCCCTGTCCCGGTATTCGGGGCCAACTGCCGCACATGGAAGCCCGCAGGGGCGGGATAACGTCTCAGTGATCACTTTCAACATCGCCCAATGGCGCGCCTGGGCCCCTGGCCTGGAGAGTGCGGACGACTGGCACGCCTGGTGCCAGGCCCCGGTGTTGCTGCCTGCAAGCGAAGCCTCCCCCGACGTCTCGTTCCTACCCGCCATGCAACGTCGCCGCCTCAGCCGCCTGGCGCGCATGGCATTCAGTGTGGGCTGGCCGCTGGCTGAGGGCTTGGAAGACTTGCCGCTGGTGTTTATCTCCCGGCATGGCGAAACCCCACGCACCCTCGATATCCTCAGCGACCTGGCCAACGACCAGCCACTGTCGCCGACCCAGTTCAGCCTGTCGGTGCACAACGCGGTGATAGGCCTGTGGTCGATCCTGCGCAATGAAACCAGCGAAATGACCGCCCTCGCCGCCGCAGGCGACGGCCTGGAACACGGCATGCTCGAAGCCGCCGCGCTGCTCAACGAAGGCGCGCCGGCCGTTTTGCTGGTGATTACCGAAGAGCAGCCGCCTGCCGCCTACGCCAGTTGGATCGTTGACGTGCCCTTCCCCTACGCCCTCGGCCTGTTGCTGACACCGGGCGACGAGTGGCAACTGGAACTAAACAGCGGCGGTGTCCAACTCACACAAGCCCAGTGGCCCCACGCCCTGAACCTGCTGCGCACCCTGCTCACTGATCAGGGTGCCTGCCAACATGCCTGGAAGAACCGAGTATGGAACTGGCAACGCAAGCCGTGAACGACAAGCCACGGGACGCTTACTACTGGCGCCTGTTCGCCACCGCCGCCAGTTTCTTTGTGTTCGGTATCGGTGGGCTGTGCCTGCGTTTGCTGGTATTTCCGCTGCTCGGCTGCCTGCCAGGCAGCGCCGAAAAACACCAGCGCCGTGCCCGCCACACCATCAGCAAACTGTTCTGGTTCTTTATCCGCCTGATGCAGCGCGCCGGTGTGCTGACCTACAGCGTCGAAGGCGCGGAAAAACTCGGCCGCCCGGGCCAGATGATCATCGCCAACCACCCGTCGCTGATCGACGTGGTGTTCCTGATCGGCCTGATGCGCCAGACCAACTGCGTGGTCAAGCAGAGCCTGTTCGAAAACCCGTTCATGCGTGGCCCGGTGCGCGACGCAGGCTACATCAGCAATGACGGCAGTTCGGACATGCTCGATGCCGCCGCCGACGCCCTGCGCGCAGGCCAGACGCTGATCATTTTCCCTGAAGGCACCCGCACCACACCCGGCGCGGCGCCTGCCTTTCATCGCGGTGGCGCCGCCATTGCACTGCGGGGTGCGACAATCATCACCCCGGTGGTGATCAAGGTGAGCCCCACCACGCTGACCAAGGCCGAACCCTGGTATCGCATCCCAAAATGCCGCTTTCACTTCAGTTTGCGCGTGGGTGCCGATATAGAACCACAGGCGTTCGCAACACTGGGCCCCGCGCCTCAGGCCTCACGCAAGCTCAACGATTACCTGCATCACTATTTTATTAAGGAGCTCGCCGAAGATGAGCGACCAACACCGCCTTGAGCACGACATAAAGATGCTGATCATCGAGGCCCTGGGCCTGGAAGACATCGGCGTCGACGACATCGGCAGCGAGCAAACCCTGTTCGGCGAAGGCCTCGGCCTGGATTCGGTAGACGCCCTGGAATTGGGCCTGGCGATCCAGAAAAAGTACGGCATCAAGATCGACGCCGACGCCAAGGACACGCGCAATCACTTCACCAACGTGGCCAGCCTTGCGGCGTTCGTCACGGCCAGACAGGCAGCTTGAGACCGGACCATGCAAACTCGTGACGATATTTTCAACACCTTGCGCGACGCCTTGGTGGAACTGTTTGAACTGCCGCCGGAACGCGTCACCCTTGACGCCAACCTGTACCAGGACCTGGAAATCGACAGCATCGATGCCGTCGACTTGATCGACCATATCAAGCGCCAGACCGGCAAGAAGATCGCCGCCGAGGAATTCAAGGCGGTGCGTACGGTGAACGACGTGGTTGAGGCGGTGTACCGTCTGGTCCAGCCTGCCGCATGAGCCGGCTGATCGGCCTTGGCCTGCTGCTGGCGGGGCTGCTGTACCCTTTTGCGGTGTATTACGGCACCGAACACTTTGCGCCATGGCAATTCGGCCTGCTGCTGGGCGGCCTATGGCTGCTGCGTGCGCTGACCGGTGCACGACGCCCCGGCAGCCGCTGGATGGCACTGGCGGTGATCGTGTTCTGCCTGCTGCTGGCCTGGTTCGACAACCCCCGCCTGCTGCGGTGGTACCCGAGCCTGGTCAGTGCGTTCATGCTGGCGCTGTTCGGCTTGAGCCTCAAGTACGGCCCGCCGATGGTCGAGCGCCTGGCGCGCATGACCGATCCTGTGTTGCCGCCCCATGCCGTCGTGTATACCCGCCGGGTGACCGTGGTGTGGAGCGTGTTTTTTCTGTGTAATGGCCTGCTCGCCGCCGCCCTCACCCTGTGGGCGCCGCTGAGCTGGTGGACGTTGTACAACGGCCTGATTGCCTACGGGTTGATGGGGCTGTTGTTTGCCGTGGAATGGCTGGTACGACAAAGGGTTCGAGGCCGCGTATGAATGGGTTGAAACTTGAGCACTTGCTGCTTGAGCCGCTGGAACAGCGTTCGGTCACCACCGAACCTGCAATGAGTCACGCCCAGCTGTGGGAGCAATCCCTGAGCCTGGCGGCGGGCCTGCAAGCGCGGGGTATCCGGCGCCTGGCCGTGTACCTGGAAGATGCAGGCCTGCTGGCGGTGGCCCTGCTGGGCGCGTGGCGGGCCGGCGTCAGCGTGCTGCTGCCCGCCGACTTGCAACCTCAGACCCGCCAACGCTGGGATGAAGCCGTCGACGCCTGGCTGACCGAAGCTGAGGACCTGGATGCGCTGTACCAGGCACCACTGAGCGCTGCCGCCCTCGACCTGGACGCGTGCCAACTGAGCCTGTGCACCTCCGGTTCCAGCGGCGAACCCAAGCGCATCGACAAGACCCTGCGCCAACTGGCCAACGAGGTCGAGGCCTTGGAAACCTTGTGGGGCCCGGACCTCAAAGACGCCTGCATCATCGGCAGCGTCGCCACCCAACACATCTACGGCTTGCTGTTCCGCGTGCTGTGGCCGCTGTGCGCCGGCCGCACTTTTGTGCGCAAACAACTGGCCTTCCCCGAAGACTTGCAGCGCGCCAGCCGCGAGCACACGCAATTTGCCTGGGTCGCCAGCCCGGCGTTGCTCAAGCGCATGGGTGACAACCTTGACTGGCCCGCGCTGAGCCAGGTGTCGCGGGTGTTTTCGTCCGGCGGCGCGCTGCCGGTGGAAGCCGCGGGCAGCCTGTACGACCGCTTGCAACAATGGCCGACAGAGATCCTCGGCAGCTCGGAAACCGGTGGTATCGCCTGGCGCCAGGGTGCGCAGCCGTGGCAGCCGTTTGCCGACGTGCACCTGAGCCAGGATGCCGACGGCGCCCTGCGCATCGCCTCGCCGTATCTGCCTGCGGGGCATGTCGAACAAACCGCCGACGCGGCACGCATTCATTCCGATGGCCGTTTCGAACTGCTGGGCCGCCTGGATCGCATCGTCAAGCTGGAAGAAAAACGCATCTCCCTGCCCATGCTGGAAAACGCGCTGATGGCCCACCCGTGGGTCGCGGAAACCCGGCTGGGCGTGGTGCAGGAAAACCGCGCCTCTCTCGGCGCGCTGGTGGTGTTGAGCGCCGAGGGCCTGCATGCTCTGCGCAATCAGGGGCGACGCACGCTCACCCAGACCCTGCGCCAGCATTTGAGCCAACATTGCGAAGCCCTGGCGCTGCCACGGCGCTGGCGACTGCTGAGACAGCTTCCCCTGAACAGCCAGGGCAAGCTGCCACAGGCCGATGTCGAGGCGCTGCTGTTGGCGCCTCGGCCGAAGGCGCCGGAAGTGCTGGAGCACGTCGAAACCGATGGCGAATGGACCGTGCAACTGAGCGTGCCGCCGGACCTGGCCTATTTCAGCGGGCACTTCCCGGTCACGCCGGTGCTGCCGGGGGTAGTGCAGGTGGAATGGGCCTTCAACCTGGGCCAGCAACTGCTCGATGTGCCGCCGACCTTTGCCGGTATGGAAGTGCTCAAGTTCCAGCAACTGGTGCGGCCGGGCGATGCGATCGAACTGCACCTGCGCTTCGACCCGGAGCGCAGCAAGCTTTACTTTGCGTATCGCAATGGCGTCGCCGCCTGCTCCAGCGGCCGGATTCAACTGGAGCCAGCGCATGCATAAGCTGTTGTGGCGAGGGAGCTTGCTCCCGCTGGAGTGCGAAGCGCTCCCAACCCAGGCACCGCACTGTACCAGGATGATTTCGGTCGCCTGTGTTGGGGCTGCTGCGCAGCCCAGCGGGAGCAAGCTCCCTCGCCACAGGGGGCCATTTCATGCATAACCCCTGCGCCCTGATCCCGGTCTACAACCACGAAGCCGCCGTACCCGCCGTGGTCCACAGCCTGTTGAGCAGCGGCCTGCCCTGCCTGCTGGTCGACGACGGCAGCAGCCCGGCCTGCGCCGCCGTGCTGGCGCAATTGGCGACCCTGGATAACGTCACCCTGCTGACCCTGCCAAGCAACCAGGGCAAGGGCGGCGCCGTCATGGCCGGTTTCCGCGAAGCCGCACGCCAGGGCTTCAGCCATGCCTTGCAAGTCGACGCCGACGGCCAGCACGACCTGCGCGAAGTCGAGACCTTTATCGACACCTCGCGCCGGCACCCCGACGCGATCATCTGCGGCTACCCGGAATACGACGACAGCGTGCCCAAAGGCCGCCTGTACGCGCGCTACTTGACCCACGTGTGGGTGTGGATCAACACCCTGTCGTTGCAGATCCGCGACTCGATGTGCGGCTTTCGCGTCTACCCGCTGGCGCCGGTGCTGGCGCTGATGGACTCGGCCTACATCGGCACGCACATGGATTTCGACTCGGACATCCTGGTGCGCCTGGCCTGGCGCAACCAGCCGATGCGCTGGCTGCCGACCCAGGTGCACTACCCCGCCGATGGCCTGTCGCACTTCCGCCTGTTCCGGGACAACGTGCGCATCTCGGCGATGCACACCCGGTTGTTCTTCGGCATGCTGGTGCGCGCGCCGATGATCCTGTGGCGACGGTGGCAGGCATGAGCGACAGCACCAAGCACTGGGCCGACCGCGAAGAGCGCGGCAGCTACCGGCTGATGAAGCTCACCGCCTTTGCCGCCAAGGTCCTTGGCCGCCGCGTGTTGAGCCCGCTGTTGTACGGCATCGTGTTGTATTTTTTCCTGTTCGGCCGCACCGCACGCCGGAGCGCCTGGCAATACCAGCAGCGCCTGGCCGAGTGGAGCGGGCGCGAGGAACTGCGGCCCACCCACTGGAAAGTCTTCGGCCAATTCATGGCGTTTGCCGATTCACTGCTCGACAAACTCGACGTGTGGAACGGCAAGCTGCGCCTGGAACAGATCGAGATCAACGACCCGGCGCAATTGCGCGGGAAGCTGCGCGGCGGGCGCGGGCAGATGCTGGTGGGTGCACACCTGGGCAACCTCGAAGTGTGTCGCGCGCTCGCCGAGATCGGTGAACAAGTCACCATGAACGTGCTGGTGCACACCAAGCACGCCGAGCAATTCAACCGCCTGCTGGGCGAAGCCGGCGCCACCCACTTGCGCCTGATCCAGGTCAGCGAGCTGGACCCGGCCACCATGCTGCTGCTCAGCCAGCGCCTGGACGACGGCGAATGGCTGGCCATCGCCGGCGACCGCGTGCCACTGCATGGCGGGCGCACGGTGCGCGTGGACTTCCTCGGCCATGACGCCGCCTTCCCTCAAGGCCCGTGGCTGCTGGCCGGTTTGCTCAAATGCCCAGTGAACCTGCTGATGTGCCTCAAGCACAAAAGCCGCTATCGCCTGAGCATTGAGCCTTTCGCCGAATCGATCGAATGGAAACGCAACACCCGCGAGCAGGTCATCGCCCTGTGGACCGCGCACTACGCCGCACGCCTGGGCCAGTTCTGCCTGGAAGCGCCCCAACAATGGTTCAACTTTTACCCTTTCTGGAAGACCGATGACGACGCATCTTGAGCCGGTAACCTTTGGCGAACGCGCCTTGCGCATCGAAGACGTACTGGCCCTGGCCAACCGTCAGGCGCCGACCCAATTGCAGGGCGACGCCGCGTATCGCCAACGCATTGCCAAAGGCGCGCAGTTCCTCGACTCGCTGCTGGACAAGGAAGGCGTGATCTACGGCGTCACCACCGGCTACGGCGACTCTTGCGTGGTGGCGGTGCCGTTGCAGCACGTCGAGGCCCTGCCCCGTCATTTGTACACCTTCCACGGTTGCGGCCTGGGCAAGTTGCTCGATGCCCAAGCCACCCGCGCGGTGCTGGCCGCACGGTTGCAGTCGCTGTGCCACGGCGTTTCCGGTGTGCGCGTGGAGTTGCTGGAGCGCCTGCATGCGTTCCTTGAGCACGACGTACTGCCGCTGATCCCGGAAGAAGGCTCGGTCGGCGCCAGCGGCGACCTGACGCCGCTGTCCTATGTGGCTGCGACCCTGTCCGGCGAACGCGAAGTGATGTTCCGTGGCGAACGTCGCCAGGCGGCCGACGTGCACCGTGAGCTGGGTTGGGAGCCGCTGGTCCTGCGCCCCAAGGAAGCCCTGGCGCTGATGAACGGCACCGCCGTGATGACCGGCCTGGCGTGCCTGGCCTTCGCCCGCGCCGACTACCTGCTGCAACTGGCCACGCGCATTACCGCGTTGAACGTGGTGGCGCTGCAAGGCAACCCGGAGCACTTCGACGAGCGCCTGTTCGCCGCCAAGCCGCACCCAGGGCAGATGCAGGTCGCCGCCTGGCTGCGCAAGGACCTGGCGATCGATGCGCCGACCGCGCCGCTGCATCGCCTGCAGGACCGTTACTCACTGCGTTGCGCGCCCCACGTGCTCGGCGTATTGGCGGACAGCCTGAACTGGCTGCGCTCGTTTATCGAAATCGAGCTGAACAGCGCCAACGACAACCCGATCATCGACGCCGAAGAAGAACGCGTGCTGCACGGTGGGCACTTCTACGGCGGGCATATCGCTTTTGCGATGGACAGCCTCAAGACCCTGGTCGCCAACGTCGCCGACCTGCTGGACCGCCAACTCGCGCTGCTGGTGGACGTGCGTTACAACCATGGCCTGCCGAGCAACCTGTCCGGCGCCCCGGCGGACCGCGCAATGATCAACCACGGCTTCAAGGCGGTGCAGATCGGCACCAGCGCCTGGACCGCCGAAGCCTTGAAAAACACCATGCCGGCCAGCGTGTTCTCGCGCTCCACCGAGTGCCACAACCAGGACAAGGTGAGCATGGGCACCATCGCCGCCCGCGATGCGATCCGCGTACTGGAACTGACCGAACAGGTCGCCGCCGCAACCCTGCTCGCCGCCAACCAAGGCGTGTGGCTGCGGGCCCAGGCCGAGGAGGCGCGCCCGCTGCCGCCAGCCCTGGCCGCCATGCATGACGAACTGGCCAAGGACTTCCCGCCGGTCATCGAAGACCGCGCGCTGGAAGGCGAACTGCGCCTGTGCCTGCAACGCATCGCCGAGCAACACTGGAGGCTGCATGCGTAGCCAGGGCGTGTTGCACAGCGACACCGAAATCCTCGTGCCGTTTTTTGACGTCGACACCATGAACGTCGTGTGGCACGGGCACTACGTGAAGTACCTGGAAGTGGCGCGCTGCGCGCTGCTGGACAAGATCGGCCACAACTACACGGCGATGCTCGAATCGGGCTACGCCTGGCCGGTGATCGACATGCAACTGCGCTACGTGCGCGGCGCCGTGTTCGGCCAGACGATCAACGTGCGCGCCAGCCTGGTGGAGTGGGAGAACCGCTTGAAGGTTAATTACCTGATCACCGACCTCGCCAGTGGCGAGCGTTTGACCCGTGCCAGCACCGTGCAAGTCGCGGTTGAAATCGCCACGCGCGAGATGCAACTGGCTTCCCCCAAAGTCTTCACCAACGCCGTCGAAAGGGCCCTGAAATGAAATTACATGTGGGAGGGGCGGTGCGACGACTCGACTTGCCCCCGATGGACTTCAACGATAACGCGATCCGCCGGACACTACGCAGCGCCCTCAGGCTCATCGCGGGCAAGCCCGCTCCCACATTTTTGATCGGTTTTTTCCTGAGCTTTAGTGCACATGCTTTTGACTTGCAACAACTGAGCGACCAACTTGCAAAACCCTCAGTGATCCACGGCAGCTTCACCCAGGAAAAACACCTGCGTGCCCTGCCCCAGCCGCTGGTCAGCAAAGGCACCTTCGTGCTCGCCAAGGACCACGGCCTGCTGTGGCTGCTGAAGACCCCGCTGCAACAGGACTACCGCATCAGCGCCCAAGGTATTGCCCGCCGCGACGCCAACGGCTGGCAACTGCTGCCGAACAAGAGCGCCGGCGCCGAACAGAACCGCCTGTTCCTTGCGGTGCTGCAGGGTGACAGCAGCGGCTTGCAGCGTGACTTCGAATTGCACCTGCAAGGCGAGGCCAAGCAATGGACATTGACCCTGGTCCCGCGCTCGCTGCTGCTCAAGCAGGTGTTCACCCAGATCAATATCGACGGTGGCGACCTGGTGCAGAACATCGAATTGCTGGAAACCCAGGGCGACAGCACCGTGCTGCGCATGCAGGACAGCCACGCCGACCTGCCGTTGAGCGAAGCGGAGCAACACGATTTTGCCCAGTGAACGCCTGCTGCCCCGCCTGTTCCTGATCCTGCTGGTGGCCGTGCTTGCCCTGGCCGGCTGGCAGTGGCGCCACGGTGCGCCCTTGTCGGCCAACCTGATGGAACTGGTGCCGGGCAACACGCCGGACGCCTTGGAACAGCAAGCCGAACAGCGCATGCAAGAGCCGCTGAACCGCGAGATGTTGGTGTTGGTGGGGCATGCCGACCGCCAGCAAGCCGTCGCCGTGGCGCAACAGTTAGGCGAGCGCTGGCAGGCCAGTGGGCTGTTTGAAAAGGTGCAGTGGAACCTGCAAGCCGACTTGCCGGCGCTGCGCGAGCAATTGCTGCGCGGCCGCCTGGCGATGCTCTCGGCCAAGGACCGTGAGCAACTGGTTAAACAGCCCGACGCGTTTATCCAGCAGCGCGTACAAGCGCTGTTCGACCCCTTCACCGGGTTCAGCCTGGTGCCGAGCCAGGACGACTGGCTGGGCCTGACCGGGCGTATCCAGAACAGCCAGCCGCAACACGGCTCGGTGCAACTGGATATCGGCAGCGGCGCGTTGATCGCCGATGCCGACGGCAAAAGCTGGGTGCTACTGCGTGCACGCACCACCGGCAATGCCTTCGACATGACACTGCCGCTGCACGTGGCAGACCTGCTCCAGGTCAGCCGCGAACAGGCCAGCGGGCAAGGCGCGCAATTGCTCGCCGCCAGCGGCTTGCTCTACGCCGCCAATGGCCAGCAGCAGGCCACGCGGGAAATCACCTGGGTGGGCGGCGGCGCTACCGTCGGCATCCTGTTGTTGCTGTTGCTTGCGTTCCGGCGCTGGCGCGTGCTGCTGGCCTTTGTGCCGGTGCTGGTGGGCATGCTGTTTGGCGCGGTGGCCTGTGTGGCACTGTTCGGCCATATGCATGTGATGACCTTGGTATTGGGTTCCAGCCTGATCGGCGTGGCGGTGGATTACCCGCTGCACTATCTGTCGAAAAGCTGGAGCCTGCAGCCGTGGCGCAGTTGGCCGGCGTTGCGTCTGACGCTGCCGGGACTGAGCCTGAGCCTGGCGACCAGTTGCATCGGTTACCTGGCGCTGGCCTGGACGCCGTTCCCGGCACTGACCCAGATTGCAGTGTTCTCCGCTGCCGGCCTGGTCGGTGCGTACCTGTCTGCCGTGTGCCTGTTGCCGGCGCTGCTCAAGGGTGTCGAACTGCGCCCGGCGCAATGGCCGCTGCGCATCGCTGAATGCCTGTGGCTGGTACGCGCCTCGTTACTCAAGCGCGTGCCGAGCCCCGTCCTGCTGGCGTTGCTGCTGCTGTTTTGCGCGGGCGGCCTGTGGCACCTGAACAGCAAAAACGACATTCGCCAATGGATCGGTGCACCGCCGCAATTGCTGCAGGAAGCGCAGGCCGTGGCACGCATTACCGGGTTCCAGCCCACCAGCCAGTTCTTCCTGGTACGCGCGGACAATCAGCAGCAGTTGCTGGAGCGCCAGGCAGCCTTGGGCCAGCGCCTGGATCAGTTGGTGAACATGGACAAACTCCAGGGCTACCTGGCGCTCAACCAACTGGTCAGCCTGCCCGCCGAGCAACAACAGCTGCGTGATGCGCTGAATAAACTCCCGGAACATTGGCAGCCGCTGCTGGACCTCGGCGTCCCCGCCAGCGCCCTGCAAGCCGAAGTGGCGCAACTGCAAGCGCTGCCCACCGAAGACATCGACAGCGCACTGGTGGGCCCGTTGGCCGAACCTTGGCGCACCCTGTGGCTTGGTCCGGTCGACGGCGGCGTGGCGGCGATGGTCAGTCTGCAGGGCTTGAACAACCCGGCGCTGCTGCGGGTGCAAGCGCTGGATTTGCCGGGCGTGCAATTGGTCGACCGTCTGGGCGACTTGAACCGCGTGTTCGCCGACACGCAGATCAGCGCCGCCGAATTGAAGTTGATGTCGTGCGTGCTGATCGTGCTGCTGTTGATCCTGCCATTCGGCTTCGGCGGCGCCTTGCGCATTGTCGCCCTGCCGCTGCTGGCAGCCCTGTGCAGCCTGGCCAGCCTCGGCTGGCTGGGCCAGCCGCTGACGCTGTTCAGCCTGTTCGGCCTGCTGTTGGTCACGGCCATCAGCGTCGACTACGCGATCCTGATGCGCGAGCAAATCGGCGGCCCTGCGGTCAGCCTGTTGGGCACATTGCTGGCGGCGCTGACGACCTGGTTGTCGTTTGGCCTGCTGGCGGTGTCCAGCACGCCGGCAGTGAGTAATTTCGGCTTATCGGTCAGCCTCGGCCTGGCATTCAGCTTTATGCTGGCGCCTTGGGCCGGGCAACAGAAGCACGCCTTATGAATGTGATTATCGCCAATGTGGCAAGGAGCCCTCGTGCCCACAGTTGAAATGGAACGTCGCCAGGTGGTGGTGATCGGTGCCGGCCCCTCCGGGGCCATCGCCGCCGCGCTGCTCAAGCGCAAAGGGCATGATGTATTGATCGTCGAGCGCCAGCATTTCCCGCGGTTCTCGATTGGCGAAAGCCTGCTGTCCCACTGCATCGACTTTATCGAAGAAGCCGGCATGCTGGAGGCCGTGCAGGCCGCGGGTTTCCAGGTGAAAACCGGTGCTGCGTTCGCCTGGGGCGAGCGCTACAGCGCGTTTGATTTCGGCGATACGTTCAGCAACGGCAAGCCCACCACCTTCCAAGTCCAGCGCGGCGAGTTCGACAAGCTGCTGGCCGATCAGGCCGCGCTGCAGGGTGTGGAAATCCGCTATGGCGAAACCATCGTCGGCGTGGATTTCAAAGGCGAATCCCGCTACCTGCACGTGCGCCGCGAAAACGGCAGCGAGTATCACCTCAAGGCCAAGTTCGTGCTGGATGCCAGCGGCTACGGCCGCGTGCTGCCGCGCCTGCTGGAGCTGGACGTGCCGTCGGACTTTCCGGTGCGCCAGGCGGTGTTCACCCACGTCGAGGACCGCATCGAACACCCAGGCTTCGATCGCACCAAGATTCTGGTCACCACCCATCCTACGCAGCGCGATATCTGGTTCTGGACCATCCCGTTCAGCAACGGTCGCTGCTCGGTGGGTGTGGTCGCGGCCAAACAGCACTTCGACGGCCGCGACAGTGACCTCGACGCCTGCCTGCGCGGTTTTATCGACGAAACCCCAAGCCTGTCCGGCGTGCTGAAAAACGCGGTATGGGATACACCGGCGCGGACCATCGGCGGCTACGCGGCCAATGTCAAAAGCCTGCACGGGCCGGGCTTTGCACTGCTGGGCAACGCAGCGGAGTTCCTCGACCCAGTCTTCTCTTCCGGGGTGACCATCGCCATGCGTTCGGCGAGCATGGCGGCCGGTGTGCTGCACCGTCAGCTCAACGGCGAGACCGTGGACTGGCAAACCGAATTTGCCGAGCCATTGAAGCGTGGCGTCGACACCTTCCGCTGCTACGTCGAAGGCTGGTACGCCGGGACCTTCCAGGATGTGATTTTCCATCCGAGCAGCTCGCCGGAGATTCGTCGGATGATCAGTGCGATCCTCGCCGGCTACGCGTGGGATGAGCGCAACCCGTTTGTGAGTGAGCCCAAGCGGCGGTTGCGGATGTTGTCGGAGATTTGTGCGAGTGAGCCGGTATGAGCAGTCCTACTCTTGATAAAAACTATTTAAGTAAGCACTACGTCGAAGAAACCAAATTCGGCCTCTGGTTCCTGCGCAGTCACACCTGGCAGCATCGCGTGTTGCGCGTGGCGATCAACGACTTGCGCAGCCTGTTCACGGAGCCATTGCCTGAGGCGCCGGTATTGCTGGATGCCGGTTGCGGACAAGGCAAATCCTTCACGCTGTTGCAGCAGGTATTTGCGCCTTCACGGTTGATAGGCCTGGACGCCGACCCCCACAGCCTGGCGTTGAGCCAGGTTGAGGCCACGCGCCAAGGCTTGAGCGTAGAACTGATCGGCAGCGACTGCGCCACCCTCGACGTGCCGGACGCCAGCGTCGACATCCTGTTCTGCCACCAGACCTTCCACCATCTGGTTGAACAGCACCGCGCCCTCAAAGAGTTCTACCGCGTGCTCAAGCCCGGCGGCTATCTGTTGTTTGCCGAATCCACCGAAGCCTATATCGACACCTGGGTAATCCGCTGGCTGTTCCGCCACCCAATGCATGTGCAAAAAAGCGCCGAAGAATACCTGGAGATGCTCCGCGAGCAGGGTTTTGAATTCGGCCCACAGAACGTCTCGTACCCGTACTTGTGGTGGAGCCGCTCCAGCGACTTCGGCCTGCTGGAACGCTGGGGCCTGCGCAAGGCGCCGCCGGTGGGCCAGCGCGAAGAAACCCTGGTCAACTGCGTGGCACGCAAACCCTTGGCGGGTGCCGCACCATGATGCGCTGGCTCTTGATCGGTTGCCTGTTGCTGCTGAGCGCCTGCGCCAGCCAACCGCCGCTGCCCGAGAAACCCCCAACCCTGGCCTTGCCGCTGCAACTGCATGTGCAGCGCCTGGCCGACGGCCAGAGCCAGGACTGGCTGCTGGTGATCCAGCGCGAAGGCGCGGGCATTCGTTGGTCTATGATGGACCCGCTGGGCATCCCCCAGGCCCGTCAGAAGCTGATCAATGGCGAATGGCAGGCCGATGGCTTGCTGCCGCCCAATCCCCAGGCCCGTGAGTTGTTTGCCGCGTTGCTGTTCGCGCTGACCTCGCCGGATGACCTGCGCGCGCTGTACCCCAGCGCGCAGGCGATGGACTTGACGCGCACTCTGCCGGGCCGTTGGCAGATCGTGTATCAATCGTCTGAGGTCTTTCGCGTGAACATCAGCGGGCAGCCGTTGAGCTATCGCATCACGCCACTTGGAGCGGCCCGATGAGCGCCTACCTCAACGCCCTCGGCGTGATCTGCGCCCTCGGTCGTGGCCAGGACGAGGTCAGCCGCAGCCTGTTTGCCGGCGACTGCTCTGGCATGCGCCCCGAAAGCGGCTGGGTGCCGGAGCGCGTGTTGCCGGTGGGCGCCGTGAAAGGCGACTTGGCAACCATCCCGCCCGAATTGGGCCAGCAAAGCAGTCGCAATAACCAGTTGCTGCTGGAGGCCGCTTTGCAGATCGAGGGCGAGATCCGCCTGGCGATCCAGCGCCACGGCGCAGCGCGGGTCGGTATTGTGCTGGGCACCAGCACCTCGGGAATCGATGAGGCCAGTCGCGGCATCGCCCATTACCTGCGCGACCATCAGTTCCCCAACGACTACGACTACCAGCAACAGGAGCTCAGCGCCCCGGCGAATTTCCTCGTCGACTGGCTGCAATTGAGCGGCCCGGCCTATGTGATCTCCACCGCCTGCACGTCCAGCGCCCGCGCGTTGATGAGTGCCCAGCGCCTGCTGGACTTGGGCGTGTGCGATGCGGTGATCTGCGGCGGCGTCGACAGCCTGTGCAAGCTGACGCTTAACGGTTTCAGCTCACTGGAAGCGGTGTCGAACGAGCGCTGCAAGCCGTTTTCGGTGAACCGCGACGGCATCAACATCGGCGAAGCGGCGGTGCTGTTTCTGATGAGCAAAGAGCCTGCGCCCATCGCCCTGCTGGGCAGCGGCGCCAGTTGCGATGCGCACCATATCTCCGCCCCCGAGCCTACCGGCAAAGGCGCATTGCAATCCATGCGCAAGGCCCTGGCCAGCGCCAAATTGCAGCCTGGGCAGATCGGTTACCTGAACCTGCACGGCACCGCCACCCAGCACAACGACGCCATGGAAAGCCTGGCCGTCGCCCGCCTGTTCCCGGAAGGGGTGGCGTGCTCGTCGACCAAACCCATGAGCGGCCACACCCTGGGTGCAGCCGGCGCGCTGGAAGCGGCGTTCTGCTGGTTGAGCCTGGTTCACAATCGGCTGCCGCCGCATGTGTGGGACGGCCAGCCCGACCCCGCGCTGCCCGCCTTGCACTGGGCTACCGCCGGCGCCACCCTGGAAAAACGCTGCCTGATGAGCAACTCGTTTGCCTTCGGCGGCAACAATGTCAGCCTGATTATCGGAGAGGCCCCATGATCGATTGGCCACTCGCCGAACTGCTGCCCCACGCGGGCGACATGATCCTGATCGACCAGGTGCTGTCGTTCGATGAAGAGCAGATCCGCACCTGCACCCTCGTCAAGCCCGGCGGCCTGTTCAACCGCCCGGACGGCAGCCTGCCGGCTTGGGTCGGCATCGAGTTGATGGCGCAAAGCGTCGCCGCCTACGCCGGTTGCCACGCGCGCCAGAAAGGTCAAGCCGTGGCGCTGGGCTTCCTGCTCGGCACACGTAAGTTCGAATGCAACGTGGCGTCTTTCCCGGCAGGCACCGAGCTGAGCATCCACGGCCTGCGATCCCTGGAAGACGACAACGGCATGGGTGTGTTCGAATGTCACCTGACCGGTGACGGTATCCAGGCCAGCGCCCGCTTGAATGTATTTCGACCGCCCCAGGCGGCCAATTATTTAGAAGAATCGAAGGACGTAACGCCATGACTGAATCCGTACTGGTCACCGGCTCCAGCCGTGGCATCGGCCGCGCCATCGCGCTGCGCCTGTCCCAGGCCGGGCATGACATCGTGCTGCACTGCCGCAGCGGCCGTGCCGACGCCGATGCGGTGCAGGCTGAGGTTGAAGCCCTGGGCCGCCAGGCGCGGGTGTTGCAATTCGATGTGGCGGATCGCGCGCTGTGCAAGGAAATCCTTGAGGCGGATGTGGAGCAACATGGCGCCTATTACGGCGTGGTGCTCAACGCCGGCCTGACCCGTGACGGTGCGTTTCCGGCCCTGTCGGAAGAGGATTGGGACGTGGTGATGCGCACCAACCTCGACGGTTTCTACAACGTGCTGCACCCGGTGATAATGCCGATGATTCGTCGTCGCGCGGCCGGGCGTATCGTCTGCATTACGTCGGTTTCCGGTTTGATCGGCAACCGCGGCCAGGTCAATTACAGCGCCTCGAAAGCCGGCCTGATTGGCGCAGCCAAGGCCCTGGCCATTGAGCTGGGCAAACGCAAGATCACCGTCAATTGCGTGGCTCCCGGTTTGATCGACACGGCGATGCTGGATGAAAACGTGCCCGTGGAAGAGCTGATGAAGATGATCCCGGCGCAGCGCATGGGCACCCCGGAAGAGGTGGCCGGCGCGGTGAATTTCCTGATGTCGGCCGAGGCGGGCTATATCACGCGCCAGGTCCTGGCCGTGAATGGAGGCCTGTGCTGATGAAACGCGTCGTCGTCACCGGCATGGCCGGCATGACCTCCCTGGGCGGCGATTGGGAGACCATCTCGGCCAACTTTCGCGCCAACCGCAGCGGCATCCGCCGCATGGATGAGTGGGACCGCTTTACCGAATTGAACACGCGCCTGGCCGGGCCGATCGACGATTTCGTCGTGCCCGCCCATTGGACGCGCAAGCAACTGCGCAGCATGGGCCGCGTCTCGCGCCTGGCGGTGTGGGCGGCGGAGCAGGCGTTGCGGGACGCCGGCTTGCTCGGCGACGAGTCGATCAAGGACGGACGCATGGGCGTGGCCTGTGGCTCGTCCACCGGCAGCACCGACGAGATCAAGGCGTTCGGCAATATGCTGCTGAACTCAGTCGCCGAGGGGCTGAACGCCAACTCCTACGTGCGCATGATGCCGCACACCACAGCGGCAAATATCAGCATCTTCTTTGGCCTCACCGGGCGGCTGATCCCTACCTCCAGCGCCTGCACCAGCGGCAGCCAGGGCATCGGCTATGCCTATGAGGCGATCAAGTTCGGCCGCCTGCCGTTGATGCTCGCCGGCGGCGCCGAAGAGCTGTGCCCCACCGAAGCCATGGTGTTCGACGCACTCTACGCCACCAGCCTGAAAAACGACGCGCCGCAAACCAGCCCACGCCCGTACGACAGCGGCCGCGATGGCCTGGTGATCGGTGAAGGCGGCGGCATGCTGGTGCTCGAAGAACTGGAACACGCCCTGGCGCGCGGTGCGCATATCCACGCCGAGATTGTCGGCTTTGGCAGCAACGCCGACGGCCAGCACACCACCCGCCCGGAACAGAAAACCATGCGCCGCGCGATGGAGCTCGCCCTGGAAGATGCCGGGCTTGAGCCTTCCGCGATCGGCTACGTGAACGGTCATGGCACCGCCACCGACCAAGGCGACATCGCCGAAACGCTGGCGACCAGTAGCCTGTTCGGCAGCCGAATGCCCATCAGTTCGCAGAAAAGCTTTCTCGGCCACACCCTGGGCGCCTGCGGTGCGCTGGAGTCTTGGTTCAGCATCGAGATGATGAACCGCGACCAGTACGTGCACACCTTCAACCTGGATTCGGTAGACCCGCAATGCGGCGAGCTGGATTACCTGCAAGGTGAATTCCGCGAGATGCACCACGACTACGTGATGAACAACAACTTTGCCTTTGGCGGCGTCAACACGTCGCTGATCTTCCGCCGCTGGTCCTGACTTTTTAATCGATTGGAGAATACGGAATGTCTTCCTTGCTACGCATCACCCTGATCACCCTGGCCCTGCTGGTCACCGCCGGCTGCACCAGCAAGCCGATCCTCAACACCCAGCACGACCTGCCGGCCAACGCCCAGGTCAGCGAAGAAAAAATGAAAACGGTGATCGTCAACGCCCTGCAAAAACGCGAATGGACGGTTCAACGCCTGAGCCCGCAACTGGTGCAGGCCGAGATCAACGTGCGTAACCAGTACTACGCGGCCATCGACATCCGCTACACCCGCAACAGCTACGCGATCACCTACCGCGACAGCCGCGAACTGGGCTACAAGGACGGCAAGATCCATCGCAACTACAACCGTTGGGTGAACAATCTGGACAGCGACATCATGGCGGGGTTGCGCAGTAATGGCGTGAATGAGGCGGGGACGGCGGCGCAGTTGTTTGAGCAGACCGGTACTTCGAAATAAAACCAAAACCTGGCACAACACTGTGGTGAGCGGGCTTGCCCCGCGCTGGAGTGCGAAGCGCTCCCAAGATCTTTGGGGCCGCTACGCAGCCCAGCGCGAGCAAGCTCGCTCACCACAACAGCCTAATTGCAGGAGGTTATTGGATAGCCTTGCGCGTTAACAACTCCACAAACGCCGCAGCCATCGGTGTCTGCGCGCCTTTTCGCTGCACCAGCCACACCGCCGTCATCGCCTCCTGGTCCAGCAACGTGCGATACACCACGCCATCGATCCTTATCCGCTGGTACGACGCCGGCAGCACCGATACCCCCAGCCCCGCCGCCACCATACCGATGATGGTCATCGCCTCCCCCGCTTCCTGGGCAAAATGCGGGCTGAACCCGGCGTCACGGCACAGGCTTAGCAACTGCGCGTAGAGACCACTGCCGTAGCTGCGCGGGAAAAAAACGAACGGTTCTTCCGCCAGCTGCGCCAGGTGCAGGCCACGCTCACTGCCTGCTACCAACGGGTGGCCAGCGTTCATTACGGCCACCAGCGGCTCACGCATCAGTTCGACCACACTCAGCGAATCCGGCAACGGCAGGGGGCGCATCAGTCCAACCTGGATCGACTCATCCACCAGCGAATCAGCCACTTCGGTGCTGCTCATCTCTTGCAGATTGAGATGCACTGCCGGGAACGCCTGGCGAAACGCAAAGATCGCTTGGGGAATGCTGGAGTTAAACGGTGCCGATGACGTGAAGCCGATCTTCAATTCACCCAGCTCACCCAACTGCGCCCGGCGCGCCACATCTGCCGCCTTGTCGACCTGCGCCAGCACCAACCGCGCCTCATGCAGGAACAACCGCCCCGCCTCGCTTAGCTCAACCCGACGATTGGTACGCTCAAACAAGCGTGCGCCCACCTCCTGCTCCAGCGCCTGTATCTGCTGGCTCAGAGGCGGCTGCGAGATGCCCAGCACCTGGGCAGCCCGGCCAAAGTGCAGTTCTTCGGCGACGGCAATGAAGTACCGCAAGTGACGCAATTCCATGCAAGCCTCATTAGGTCGTAAAAGCTATCAAACAGGTCGAACAATATATTGGAAAGAATCATTAGCCAGCTATATTCTTTTTTGCATGGCCGGTCCTGGCACGCCCTTCCTCCCCGAGGTCCCCGTGAATTCTGCTGTCGCTCCACTCGCTCAAGAAGTCCCGCCCACTGCCCTCGATGAGGTGGTGGCCCAGCTCAATGACGCGTACATCGAAAAAGGTACACCGATGTTCATGCGCACGGTGCTGGCGCTGTTCTCCGGCGGTTTTGCGACCTTTGCCCTGCTGTATTGCGTGCAGCCGATGATGCCGGCGCTGTCCCACGAGTTTTCCATCAATGCAGCGCAAAGCAGCCTGATCCTGTCCGTGTCCACCGCGATGCTCGCACTGGGCCTGCTGATTACCGGGCCGATTTCCGACACCCTTGGACGTAAACCGGTGATGGTCGCCGCGTTGTTCTGCGCAGCGCTCGCGACGATTGCCAGTGGCTTGATGCCGTCCTGGGAAGGGATTTTATTCATGCGCGCGCTGGTGGGTTTGTCATTGAGCGGCCTGGCCGCCGTGGCCATGACGTACCTGAGCGAAGAGATCCACCCACAGCACATCGGCCTGGCGATGGGCTTGTACATCGGCGGCAATGCGATTGGCGGGATGAGCGGGCGCCTGATCATCGGCGTGTTGATCGACTTCGTCAGTTGGCACACGGCAATGTTGATCATCGGCGCCCTGGCGTTGATCGCCGCGACGGTGTTCTGGAAAATCCTCCCGGAATCGCGCAACTTCCGCGCCAGCAGCCTCAAGCCGCGCAACCTGGTGGACGGCTTTGTCATGCACTTCAAGGACGCCGGCCTGCCGTGGCTGTTCCTCGAAGCCTTCCTGCTGATGGGCGCATTCGTGACGATGTTCAACTACATCGGCTATCGCCTGCTGGCCGATCCCTACGACCTGAGCCAGGCCGTGGTGGGCCTGCTGTCGCTGGTGTACCTCTCGGGTATCTACAGCTCGGCGAAGATCGGCTCCCTGGCCGACCGCCTCGGTCGCCGCCGTGTGCTGTGGGCCACCATCGTGCTGATGCTCGCCGGTATGGCCCTGACCCTGTTCACGCCCTTGTGGCTGGTGGTGCCGGGCATGCTGATCTTCACTTTCGGCTTCTTCGGCGCCCACTCGGTGGCCAGCAGCTGGATCGGCCGCCGCGCGGTGAAGGCGAAGGGGCAGGCGTCGTCGCTGTACC
This sequence comes from Pseudomonas sp. OV546, assembly GCF_900116845.1. Taxonomy (NCBI): domain Bacteria; kingdom Pseudomonadati; phylum Pseudomonadota; class Gammaproteobacteria; order Pseudomonadales; family Pseudomonadaceae; genus Pseudomonas; species Pseudomonas sp. OV546. The sequence goes on from NZ_FPCE01000004.1 coordinate 304,911, forward strand.
TGTTCTGCTACTACGTGGGGTCGAGTATTGCGGGGACGGCGGGCGGGTTTTTCTGGCACTTTGCCGGGTGGAATGGGATTGGAGCGTTCATCATCGCGCTGCTGATCGGCGCGTTGCTGGTGGCGTTGAAGTTGGCGAAGTTGCCGCCGTTGGGGAATGTGCGGGCCTGACGCGATCTTGCTTTTAATGTGGGAGGGGGCTTGCCCCCGATAGCGGTGTGTCAGTCACCAGATTCATTGGCTGACACACTGCAATCGGGGGCAAGCCCCCTCCCACATTTGTTTTGCGTGTTATTCGTGATACTGCGCAGAGAGTTCGTGCACTGCGCGCAGGAAGGCGCCGGCATGTTCCGGGTTCACTTCCGGGGTGATGCCATGGCCCAGGTTGAACACGTGCCCGGTACCCTTGCCGTAGCTGGCGAGGATGCGGCCGACTTCGGTGCGGATCGCTTCCGGCTTGGCGTACAGCACGGTCGGGTCCATGTTGCCTTGCAGCGCGACCTGGCCGCCAACGCGACGGCGAGCTTCACCAATGTCGCAGGTCCAGTCCAGGCCCAGTGCATCGGCACCGGCGTCGGCGATGCTTTCCAGCCACAGGCCGCCGCCCTTGGTGAACAGGATCACCGGAACCTTACGGCCTTCGTGTTCACGGATCAGACCGCTGACGATCTTGCGCATGTAGGCCAGAGAGAACTCCTGGTACGCCGCCGCCGAGAGATTGCCACCCCAGGTATCGAAGATCTGCACCGCCTGGGCGCCGGCCATGATCTGGCCGTTGAGGTAACTGGTGACTGACTGCGCCAGCTTGTCCAGCAGCAGGTGCATGGCTTGCGGGTTGTCGTAGAGCATGGCCTTGGTCTTGCGGAAGTCTTTCGACGAGCCGCCTTCGACCATGTAGGTGGCCAGGGTCCACGGGCTGCCGGAGAATCCAATCAGCGGCACGCGGCCGTTAAGCTCGCGGCGGATGGTGCTGACGGCGTCCATCACGTAACCGAGGTCTTTGTGCGGATCGGGGATCGGCAGGGCTTCGATGTCGGCCAGGGTGCTGACGACCTTTTTGAAACGCGGGCCTTCGCCGGTTTCGAAGTACAGGCCTTGGCCCATCGCGTCAGGGATGGTGAGGATGTCGGAGAAGAGGATCGCCGCGTCCAGTTGTGGGTAGCGGTCCAGCGGCTGCATCGTGACTTCGCAGGCGAACTCCGGGTTCATGCACAGGCTCATGAAGTCGCCGGCGTTGGCGCGACTGGCGCGGTATTCCGGCAAGTAGCGACCGGCCTGGCGCATCATCCACACAGGGGTGACGTCCACGGGTTGCTTGAGCAGGGCACGAAGGAAACGGTCGTTCTTGAGGGCAGTCATGTCGGCATCCGCAAAAAAAGTACGGGCATTTTCTCAGAGCCGGACGCAAAAGGCACGGAGTGAGCCGTGCCTTTTGTCTATCGGGTCAATTTGTCGCGGTAGCTTGAACCCACCGCAAAACAAATGTGGGAGGGGGCTTGCTCCCGATTGCAGTGTGTCAGTCCCAGTATCTTTGACTGATACACCGCTATCGGGGGCAAGCCCCCTCCCACAGTTTGATCCCATTTCAACTTGAGATCAGGATCAGACCTGCAGGTAATCCAGGATCCCTTCGGCCGCATTACGGCCTTCGAAGATCGCGGTCACCACCAAGTCAGAACCGCGCACCATATCGCCGCCCGCAAAAATCTTCGGGTTGCTGGTCTGGTGCTTGTATTTCCCTTGCTCCGGGGCAACCACGCGGCCCTGGCTGTCGGTCTGAATCTCGAACTGCTCGAACCACGGCGCCGGGCTTGGGCGGAAGCCGAAAGCGATGACCACGGCGTCGGCCGGGATGATCTCTTCGGAGCCCGGGATCGGCTCGGGGCTGCGACGGCCACGGGCGTCCGGTTCGCCGAGACGGGTCTCGACCACCTTCACGCCTTCGACGCGGTCTTCACCGACGATAGCGATCGGCTGGCGGTTGTAGAGGAATTTCACGCCTTCTTCCTTGGCGTTCTTCACCTCTTTGCGCGAGCCCGGCATGTTGGCTTCGTCACGGCGATACGCACAGGTCACCGACTTGGCACCCTGGCGGATCGACGTACGGTTGCAGTCCATCGCGGTGTCACCACCGCCGAGTACCACGACCTTCTTGCCTTTCATGTCGACGAAGTCTTCCGGCGATTTTTCAAAGCCCAGGTTGCGGTTGACGTTGGCGATCAGGAAGTCGAGCGCGTCATACACACCCGGCAGGTCCTCACCGGCAAAGCCGCCCTTCATGTAGGTGTAGGTGCCCATGCCCATGAACACGGCATCGTATTCTTCAAGCAACTGCTCCATGGTGATGTCTTTGCCGATTTCGGTATTGAGGCGGAACTCGATACCCATGCCGGTGAACACTTCACGACGGTTGCTCAGTACGGTTTTTTCCAGCTTGAACTCGGGGATCCCGAAGGTCAGCAGGCCGCCGATTTCCGGGTTCTTGTCGAACACCACCGGGGTCACGCCGCCACGCACCAGTACGTCGGCACAGCCCAGGCCCGCCGGGCCCGCGCCGATGATCGCAACGCGCTTGCCGGTCGGCTTGACCTTGGACATGTCCGGACGCCAGCCCATGGCGAACGCGGTGTCGGTGATGTACTTCTCCACCGAACCAATGGTCACCGCGCCGAAGCCGTCGTTGAGGGTGCAGGCACCCTCGCACAGACGGTCCTGCGGGCACACCCGGCCGCAGACTTCCGGCAGGGTGTTGGTCTGGTGCGACAGCTCGGCGGCGGCGAGGATGTTGCCCTCGGCCACCAATTTCAGCCAGTTGGGAATGAAGTTGTGCACCGGGCACTTCCATTCGCAATACGGGTTACCGCACCCCAGGCAGCGGTGGGCCTGGTCGGCCGAGTGCTGGGGTTTGAAGGGTTCGTAGATCTCCACGAACTCTTTCTTGCGTTGACGCAACAGTTTCTTCTTCGGATCTTTGCGCCCGACATCGATGAACTGGAAGTCGTTATTCAGACGTTCAGCCATGTTAAAACCTCATCAAACTCTTCAGGCGCATATCACTGCGGGTTGGCACGGATGCTGGAAAGCAACGATTTCAGGTTGGCAGCCTTGGGCTTGACCAGCCAGAAACGACGCAGGTAATCATCGAGGTTCTCGGCGAGGTTACGACCCCATTCGCTGCCGGTCTCCTCGACGTACTCGTCCAGCACGTGCTGCAAGTGGTTCCGGTAGGATTCCATGGCTTCGCCGCTGATCCGCTGGATCTCGACCAACTCGTGGTTGACCTTGTCGACGAAGGTGTTGTCCTGGTCGAGCACGTAGGCGAAACCGCCGGTCATGCCCGAACCGAAGTTGTAACCGGTCTTGCCCAGTACCGCGACAAAGCCCCCGGTCATGTACTCACAGCAGTGATCGCCCGTGCCTTCCACCACGGTGTGGGCACCGGAGTTACGCACGGCGAAACGCTCACCGGCGGTACCGGCGGCGAACAGCTTGCCACCCGTGGCGCCGTACAAGCAGGTGTTGCCGATGATGGCACTGTCCTGGGTCTTGTAGACGCTGCCTTTAGGCGGAACGATCACCAGCTTGCCGCCGGTCATGCCCTTGCCCACGTAGTCGTTGGCGTCGCCTTCCAGGTACATGTGCAGGCCGCCGGCGTTCCACACGCCGAAGCTCTGCCCAGCGGTGCCCTTGAAGCGGAAGGTGATCGGCGCTTTCGCCATGCCCTGGTTGCCGTGCTTGCGCGCGATTTCGCCGGAGATGCGTGCACCGATGGAGCGATCGCAGTTGCAGATATCCAAGGCGAATTCGCCGCCGCTGGCGTCATTGATCGAGGAGCCGGCCATGTCGACCATCTTCTCGGCCAACAGGCCTTTGTCGAACGGTGGGTTGCGGTCAACCTGGCAGAATTGCGGCTTGTCGGCCGGGATGTGATCGCTGCCCAACAGCGGCGTCAGGTCCAGGTGATGCTGCTTGGCGGTCTGGCCTTCGAGGATGTCCAGCAGGTCGGTACGCCCGATCAGCTCTTCGAGGGAACGCACGCCCAGCTTGGCCAGCCACTCACGGGTTTCTTCGGCCACGTAGGTGAAGAAATTCACCACCATGTCGACGGTGCCGATGTAGTGATCCTTGCGCAGCTTCTCGTTCTGAGTGGCGACACCGGTGGCGCAGTTGTTCAGGTGGCAGATGCGCAGGTATTTGCAGCCCAGGGCGATCATCGGTGCAGTGCCGAAGCCAAAGCTTTCGGCGCCGAGGATCGCGGCCTTGATCACGTCGAGGCCGGTTTTCAGGCCGCCGTCGGTCTGTACCCGAACCTTGCCGCGCAGGTCGTTACCGCGCAGGGTCTGGTGGGTTTCCGCCAGGCCCAATTCCCACGGTGCGCCGGCGTACTTGATCGAGGTCAGCGGCGAAGCGCCGGTGCCGCCGTCGTAGCCGGAGATGGTGATCAGGTCGGCATAGGCCTTGGCCACACCGGCGGCGATGGTGCCCACGCCGGCTTCTGCTACCAGTTTCACCGAGACCAGGGCCTGCGGATTGACTTGTTTCAGGTCGAAAATCAGCTGCGACAAATCTTCAATCGAATAGATGTCGTGGTGCGGTGGCGGAGAAATCAGCGTCACGCCCGGCACTGCATAACGCAGCTTGGCGATCAGACCATTGACCTTGCCGCCTGGCAGCTGGCCGCCTTCACCGGGCTTGGCGCCCTGGGCGACCTTGATCTGCAGCACTTCGGCGTTGACCAGGTATTCCGGGGTTACACCGAACCGGCCGGTCGCGACCTGCTTGATTTTCGAGCTCTTGATGGTGCCGTAGCGCGCCGGGTCTTCGCCGCCTTCGCCGGAGTTGGAACGCGCACCCAGGCGGTTCATGGCTTCGGCCAGGGCTTCGTGAGCCTCAGGCGACAAGGCACCCAGGGAAATGCCGGCGGAGTCGAAGCGCTTGAGGATCGATTCCAGCGGCTCGATTTCGCTGATAGCCAACGGCGTGTCCAGGGTTTTCACCTTGAACAGGTCGCGGATCATCGACACCGGGCGGTTATCCACCAGCGCGGTGTATTCCTTGAACTTGGCGTAGTCGCCCTGCTGCACGGCGGCTTGCAGGGTGCTGACCACGTCCGGGTTGTAGGCGTGGTATTCGCCACCGTGTACGAATTTGAGCAGGCCACCTTGCTGGATCGGCTTGCGCGCGCTCCAGGCTTCGGCTGCCAAGGCTTTCTGTTCGGCTTCGATGTCGACGAAACGCGCCCCCTTGATGCGGCTCGGTACACCACGGAAGCTCAGGTCGCACACTTCTTCAGACAGGCCGATGGCTTCGAACAGCTGTGCGCCACGGTAAGAGGTGACGGTGGAGATGCCCATCTTCGACAGGATCTTCAGCAGGCCCTTGGTAATGCCCTTACGGTAGTTCTTGAACACCTCATAGAGGTCGCCCAGCACTTCACCGGTACGGATCAGGTCGCCCAGCACTTCGTAGGCCAGGAACGGGTACACCGCCGAGGCGCCGAAGCCGATCAACACCGCAAAGTGATGCGGGTCGCGGGCAGTGGCGGTTTCCACGAGGATGTTGGAGTCGCAGCGCAGGCCTTTTTCGGTCAGGCGGTGGTGCACTGCACCGGTAGCCAGCGACGCGTGGATCGGCAGCTTGCCCGGCGCAATGTGACGGTCGGTCAGTACGATCTGGGTACGACCGGCGCGCACAGCTTCTTCGGCCTGGTCGGCGACGTTACGCACAGCGGCTTCAAGGCCGAGGCTCTCGTCGTAGTTCAGGTCGATGATCTGGCGGTCGAAGCCTGGGCGTTCCAGGGTCATCAGCGAGCGCCACTTGGCCGGCGAAATGACCGGCGAGCTGAGGATCACGCGAGAAGCGTGCTCAGGCGATTCCTGGAAGATGTTGCGCTCGGCACCGAGGCACACCTCCAGGGACATCACGATGGCTTCGCGCAGCGGGTCGATCGGTGGGTTGGTCACCTGGGCGAACTGCTGGCGGAAATAGTCGTACGGCGTACGCACGCGCTGGGACAGCACGGCCATTGGCGTGTCGTCGCCCATGGAGCCGACGGCCTCGTAGCCTTGCTCACCGAGCGGGCGCAGCACCTGGTCGCGCTCTTCGAACGTGACCTGGTACATCTTCATGTACTGCTTGAGCTGGTCGACGTCATAGAAAGCCGAACCGTGGTCGTTGTCTTCCATGGTCGCCTGGATGCGCAGGGCGTTCTTGCGCAGCCATTGCTTGTACGGGTGACGGGACTTCAAGCGGTTGTCGATCGCGTCGGTGTCGAGGATCTGCCCGGTTTCGGTGTCCACGGCGAGGATCTGGCCAGGGCCTACGCGGCCTTTGGCGATGACGTCTTCGGGCTGGTAGTTCCACACGCCGATTTCCGACGCGAGGGTGATGAAGCCGTTGGTGGTGGTCACCCAACGCGCCGGGCGCAGACCGTTACGGTCGAGCAGGCACACCGCGTAGCGGCCGTCGGTCATGACCACGCCGGCCGGGCCGTCCCACGGTTCCATGTGCATCGAGTTGTACTCGTAGAACGCACGCAGATCCGGGTCCATGGTTTCGACGTTCTGCCACGCAGGCGGAATGATCATGCGCACGCCACGGAACAGGTCGATGCCGCCGGTGACCATCAGCTCGAGCATGTTGTCCATGCTGGAGGAGTCGGAGCCCACGCGGTTGACCAGCGGGCCGAGCTCTTCCAGGTCCATCAAGTCGTTGGCGAACTTGGTGCGACGGGCCACGGCCCAGTTGCGGTTGCCGGTGATGGTGTTGATCTCGCCGTTGTGGGCGAGGAAGCGGAATGGCTGGGCCAGCGGCCACTTCGGCAGGGTGTTGGTGGAGAAGCGCTGGTGGAACACGCAGATTGCGGTTTGCAGGCGCTCATCGCTCAGGTCTGGATAGAAGGCGGTCAAGTCCGCCGGCATCATCAGGCCTTTATAAATGATGGTCTTGTGGGAAAAGCTGCAGATGTAGTGTTCGGTGTCGGCGGCGTTGGACACCGACGAGCGACGACGGGAGGTGAACAGCTTGATCGCCATGTCCTGGTCGCTCAGGCCGTCGCCGGCGATGAACACTTGTTCGATCTGCGGCAGGCGCTCCAAGGCCAAGCGGCCGAGCACGCTGGTGTCGATCGGCACTTTGCGCCAGCCGACGAGCTGCAGGCCGGCAGCGAGGATCTCGCGGTTCATGTTCTCGCGAGCGGCTTCGGCTTTGACCGGGTCCTGGTTGAAGAACACCATGCCCACGGCGTACTGCTTGGGCAGGTCGGCCGCAAAGTGCTCTTTGGCGACAGCGCGCAGGAACAGGTCGGGCTTTTGAATCAGCAAGCCGCAACCGTCACCGGTCTTGCCGTCGGCGTTGATCCCACCGCGGTGGGTCATGCAGGTCAGGGCCTCGATGGCCGTTTGCAAAAGGGTATGACTGGGCTCGCCCTGCATATGGGCTATCAGGCCGAAACCGCAGTTATCCTTGAATTCATCGGGTTGGTACAGACCTGCTTTCATAGACACTTTCTCACCAGGCTGCCTCTTATAACGAGGCAAATTTCTTTTCAATTCAACCGGTTACCTTCCACGTCGAACGTACGCCGACTTAGCGGGGGCAAAAGGGAGGTCATTGTACACACCGACACAGACGCCCACAAATTTAGCGACGAAATGTCGCAAATCTATGTCGCATTTATGAAAGGTTTAAAGCGATATGCTGTGCTAGTCAAAACTTTTTTAATTCTGACCGCTACGACTCAAAAGCCACTGTGACGCAGACACCACAAAGCGCGCGGCCTGGAGGGGCTGCACGCCTTGCGATCTTTTTTGAGGTGCCGGGAGGGCGGCCTGGGTAAGGCCGCCGGATCTTCAGCGAGTTGCTGCCAGTTCTTGTTGAACGCTGGCGACAGTGCGAGGCCAAGGTTTACCAGCCTGAACCTTCGCTGGCAAGGCTTTGATGGCAGAATCAGCTGCAGCACGGCTGGAGAAGTTGCCGTAGGTGATCACGTAGAGAGGCTTGCCGTTGAGCACTTTCTTGAAATAACGGTACTCGCCGCCCTGCTCTTTCACGAACGCCTGGGCGTTGGCTTCGGAGCTGGTGCCGAGGATCTGCACCACGAAGTTGCCGGTAGGTTGGCTGGCGTACCAGCTGCTGCCAGCGGCGCCGGCTTTGGCGACAGTGGCGGCGGGTTTTTCAGCAGGCTTGGCCGCTGGCGCTGGCTTGGCGGCCGGTGCAGGGGCGACAGGCTTGGTAACCGGTGCCGGCTTCGCGGTGGCGACCGTTGGCGCAGGCGTTGGCTTGGCGGCTGGCTGACCCGCTGGCACGCCCGCAGGCGGTGCAGTCGTGGTCACGGTCGGCGGCGTGGCGCTGGAGCCTTCCACCGGCACACCGTCGTCACCTTCGGAGATACCACCGGCTTCTTCGGCGAGTGGGCCGCGCATCACAGGTTGGCCCACCATCGGCAGGCTGGTCGGTTGACCGGAGTTGGCAAATTCGACATTTGGCGTGGGCTTGCCCAGTGGCAACTGCGCCTGTTCGGTTGGCGCGCCGGCGGTCGTCGGTGCCTTGCTGCGGCCTGGGATCAACCAGGCGGCGGCGACAGCGACCACAACAACGGCGGAAATAGCCAATACGTGTTTCTTAGGCATCGTGAACCCCATCTTTGGACGCTTGACCGCAGTGCGGCTGGCAATCATGGCTTCGATCATGGCATCGCGGGCGACCTGGTTGATGGTGCCAGGCCAGCCGTCGGAGCTTTCGTGAATATCAGAGATCTGTTGAGCAGAGAAAAGTTCGATGCCCGCCCCTGCGCCTTCCAGGCGTTGAGCCAGGTATTCGCGGGTTTCTTCCTCTTCGTACGGCTGCAACTCGATAACGTGGAACAGCTCCTGTTCACCGCTGATCTGCTCCAGGTCGGCGATCAACGACGACTCACCAAACAGGAACACGTGCGGGCGACCTTCCGGCGTACCCGCCGCCAGCGCCAGCAGCGCTTCAAGGGCGGATTCGTCGAGCTGCTCGGCATCATCCACCAGCAGGTAGACTTCCTGGCCGGTCAGGCCCAGTTGCACGACCTGCTTGAGGATCGCGTTCGGCTCAGCGGTGGCCACCTCCAGCGCTTGGGCGACTTGGCGCAACACGCCCGCCGCATCACCGGCACCACGGGCCGACACCACCGCGCTCTGTACCGACTGCTTGTTGGTGCTGGCCACCAGGGCCTGGCGCAGCAGGGTCTTGCCGCTGCCCAACGGGCCGGTCACAACCAGCAGCAGTTGGCTGTAGCGCGCCAGATGGTGCAACTGACCCAGCACCGGTTTGCGCTGGGCCGGGAAGAATTTGAAACCAGGCACCCGCGGAGCAAAAGGGTCGTGGCTTAACTGGTAGTGGCCGAGGAACGCCTCGTCGGCATGCAAACTAGTCATCGGGTCTTATTAACCTTTCAGCTGAGCCAGGGCGCGGTAATCCGCTCCCAGCGTGGCCTGTAAAATCTCTTTCGGATAATCGTCGGTCACGACTGCTTCGCCCATGTGGCGTAGCAGCACCAGTCGCAGTCGACCGTCGATCACTTTCTTGTCTATCGCCATATGTTCGAGGAAGTCCGCCTCGGTCATCTCCTCAGGCGGAATGACCGGCAAACCGGCGCGCTGGAACAGACGGATGCCACGATCACGCTCCTGGGCGCTGATCCAGCCCAGGCGCTGCGACATGTCCAATGCCATCACCGTGCCAGCCGCGACGGCCTCCCCATGCAACCACACACCATAGCCCATGTGCGTTTCGATCGCATGGCCGAAGGTGTGGCCCAGGTTCAAGGTGGCCCGTACACCGGACTCCCGTTCGTCGGCATTCACCACCAGCGCCTTGGCGGCACAGGAGCGCGAAATCGCCTCGGTGAGCGCCACTTGGTCGAGGTTGCGCAGCGCATCCACGTGTTCTTCCAGCCAGGTCAGGAACGGCTCGTCGCAGATCAACCCGTACTTGATGACTTCCGCCAGGCCCGCCGACAACTCACGCGGTGGCAGGGTATTGAGGGTCGCGGTGTCGATCAGCACGGCTTGCGGCTGATAGAACGCACCGACCATGTTTTTGCCCAGGGGGTGGTTGATACCGGTCTTGCCGCCCACCGACGAATCGACCTGGGACAGCAGGGTGGTCGGCACCTGGATAAAATCCACGCCACGCTGGTAGCAGGCCGCTGCAAAGCCGGCCATGTCGCCGATCACACCGCCGCCCAGGGCGATCACGGTGGTGCGGCGGTCATGGCGAGCGGTGAGCAGGCCATCAAAAATCAGTTGCAGGGTTTCCCAGTTCTTGTGGGCTTCGCCGTCGGGCAAGATCACGGAAATCACTGAGTACGCCGCCAGGCTGCGGTTCAGACGCTCAAGATACAACGGCGCGACCGTTTCGTTGGAGATGATCGCCACTTGCCGCCCGGCAATATGCGGTGCGAGCAGCTCGGGTTGGTCCAACAGACCTTCGCCGATATGGATCGGGTAGCTGCGCTCGCCTAAATCGACCTTAAGTGTCTGCATGTGTCCCCGCGTTGAAGATGTATTGACGACCGGCAACGCCAAGCGCTGGCGTCACCTGATGGCTCTACGCCACACCCCACAGGGTGATAGCGCGCCGCCGAGAATAGCGCATTTCGGGCCTGGCTTTAACGGGGTGGCAGCCGTTGCAGGCGCTCAAGAATGTCGAGGACCACCATTCGAGGTGGCCGCTCATCGGTTTCTACCACCAGATCGGCGATTTCCCGATAGAGCGGATCACGCAAGGTGAGCAGGTCTCGCAAGGTTTTCTCCGGGTTGGCCGTACGCAGCAACGGACGATTGCGATCTCGGGCAGTGCGGCCCACCTGCTGCTCAACCGACGCATGCAGGTACACCACCCGACCACCGGCATGCAGCGCGCGGCGGTTTTCATCGCGCATCACTGCACCACCGCCCGTGGCCAATACCACGCCATCGCAGCCGCACAGCTCGGCGATCATCGCCTGCTCGCGGTCACGAAAGCCCAGCTCGCCTTCCTTATCGAAGATCCATGGGATATTGGCACCCGTGCGCAATTCAATTTCCTTGTCGGAATCTTTGAATGGCAGGCGCAGCTCTTTGGCCAGCAAACGGCCGATGGTGCTTTTTCCAGCCCCCATCGGTCCTACAAGAATCAAATTTCGCACAGAATCAACGACTCACAGCAATCGCCTGGTTATTCATAATACGCGGAGTCAGGAATACCAGCAGCTCGGATTTTTTCTCCGCCACCACATCGCGCCGGAAAAGGCGGCCAAGATACGGCACATCGCCCAAAAATGGCACTTTATCTACCACTTTGCTTTGGGTATTGGAGAAAACCCCGCCGATGACAATGGTCTCGCCGTCCTTGACCAACACCTTGGCGTTGACCTCGTTTTTCTTGATCGGCGGCACGTCGTTGAGTTTGTTCAGGTAGTCAGGCTCATCCTTGGTGACCTTGACCTCCATGATCACCCGGTCGTCAGGGGTGATCTGCGGGGTGACTTCCAGCGACAACGAAGCCTCCTTGAAGGACACCGACGTGGCGCCACTGGAGCTGGATTCCTGATAGGGGATCTCGGTGCCCTTGAGGATGCGCGCGGTTTCCTTGTCAGACGTGACCACCTTGGGTTGCGAGACGATTTCACCATTGCCGGTTTTCTCCATGGCGGTCAGCTCCAGGTCCAGCAGCAGGTTATCGGTGATAAAGGCGATGCCCAGGCCCGAGGTGCCCGTCAGCGAACCCAAGTCGACAAAGGGCGAACTGGGCGGGTTTTCCGGCGGTTCCGCGCCTTCAGGTTGAGGTTTGGGAATGCCGCCCGCGCCCCAGTTACCGCGATTGAGTCGCCCACCCCAGCGTGCGCCCAGACTTTTGTCGTAATCGACATTGGCCTCGACAATCCGCGCCTCGATCATGACCTGGCGCACCGGAATATCCAGCTGTGCCACGATCCGCCGCAGCTCTTCCAAACGCTCCCCGGTCTGGTAGGCGATGATGTTGTTGGTGCGGTCATCGACGGCTACCGAGCCACGCTCGTCGGTGACGCCCTCAAGGCCGGTGACCGACTGGAACAGTTTGGCCAAGTCGGCCGCCTTGGCGTAATTGACTTGCAGCAGCTCCCGCCGCAAGGGCGCCAGTTCAGCCATTTGCTTGCGCGACTCGAGGGTCAGCAGCTCACGCGCAGCCAACTCTTCGGCGGGCGCCACCAGCAATACGCCGGCCTTGACCCGCTTATCCAAGCCTTTGGCTTGCAGCACCAGGTCCAGCGCCTGGTCCCAGGGCACATCCTTTAGGCGCAGGGTGATCGAGCCCTGCACATCATCGCTGGCGATCAGGTTGAGGCCCGCCACATCGGCAATTTGCTGCAGCGCGGTGCGCAGCTCGATGCTCTGGAAGTTGAGGTTAAGCCTGTCCCCTTTGTAGGCGCCCACTGTGGCGCTAGCGGGGGGCGGCAACTGGATCAGGTCTACGCGATTGGGCACAGCAACAGCCATCGGTGTCGTGAACGCTATCCATAGCGCCACACCGAAGGACGAGAAAGTCCTTTTCATTGTTTGATTCCGTTATGAGTTGACGTTTAACACGAGGGTTCGAGGGCGTTCCAGCCAGGCTCCCTGGCCATCAGGAAACAGTTCGACCAGTTCTATATAACGCTCATGAATGGCCGTGACCCGGCCATGGTCCGGCCCCAAATAGTCACCGACCGCTAGGCGATGCACCTTGGATGCGGCACGCAGCAGGGCAAAAGCCTGCAGCCCACGGGACAGCGTGCCGACCATCTGGAACTGTTCCACCGCAAGGCTTTCCAGGGCTCCGCGCGGCCGGCCGAGGTCCGGCGCACGGGCTGGCCGACCAGGGACATGATCGACTTGAACGGCAAGCCGCCGGAACGGGTCGCGTAAGCCGCTGATATCGTAGGCAAAGGGCTGCCTCCGCTGGACCTGCCCAGCCACCCCGCCGCCTTGCCGCCAGTAGGCCTTGGCCAGCAGATCGAGGCGCACCAGCGTGCCCTCACGCCGTAGGGTAACGTCGTGCACCGTGGCGATTCGCGGCAGGCTACCCAGGCTGCTCAGGAACATTGCCTGGTCGTGATAAGCCCCGGTCAAACCGATCTGCACCGGCTGCTCGTGATAGAACGACCGAGGCTGCTCATCCAGCGGAGTGACACTCTCGACCAGCAAACCATTGGCCAACGCCAAGCCAGCGATGTCTTCCAGCAAGCCGGGCATTTCGGACGCTCCAGGCAGCGCCTGAAAAAGCTCATCGGCTGTCGACTGCATCAGCTGGAGCTGTTGCGTGCGTGCCTCAAGGCTGGCGGCCAGGACTGTCTTCTGTGTGACGTGCTGCTGCAGGGCCACTTCCCGCGCCTCGACCTGGCGCAACCGCTCCCGCGAAGGGCTCAGGTACACAAGGTCGCCCACCACAAACACCACGCCCGCCAGTGCACAGCCCAACAGGGCCTTGCCAGGTAGGGGCCATTTCGCAGCGTTGTGAGTGAGTGCAGAAAGAGTGAGCCTTGGCAGGCTCAAGGTTGAGCCCCGGAGGACTGGCCCTGGCGCACCATCAGCTGGAATTCGTTGTTGCCGCGTGCGCCATCCGTTCGCACCTGTTGCAACCGAGTGGAATGGGCACCTTGCGCCGCCTCCAGGCGGCGCATCAACTGGGCGATGTCCTGGCTGGATTCGGCGCTGCCGCTGATACTCACCGTATCGCCCTTCGCCACCACTTCGTGCAGGTGCACCCCGTCGGGTACCGCGCGCGCCAACTGATCCAACAGTTGAGCACCGGATGAGCGGGCATCGTGCAGGTCTTGCACGACCTTCATGCGCTGCGCCAATTGCTGGCTTTGCTCCTGCAGATCGTCGATGGTCTTGATACGCGAATCCAGGCCAGCGATGTCCTTGCCCAGATGGTCATTGCGGGTCACCTGCCGGTCAATCGCCTGGTCGATCACCTGGTCCGCCAGCCATACGGCGGCGAGCGCGGCGCAGGCGAACGCCAGCAAAAACGCCAGCCAATACTTGCGTCGCCGCTCTGCCAGCGCCTGGCGCCATGGCAATAGGTTGATTCGTGTCTTCAAGCGAAACTCCTCAGGGCCAGCCCGCAAGCAATTCCCATCCCTTGGGCATCCACGGCCCATTGTGCACCATCGACTCGATGGCCCGGCGTGAAGCTGGCGAAATCCTGACTGCAAGCGCGCGCCAATGCAAACGCTTCGACGTCGACCACCCTCGGCACCAACCCGGCCAGGGCCAGAACGGCTTGCCGCGCTTCCACCTGTTCTTTCAGGCACGCGGCCAGCAGTACCTCGACACGGCCTGGATTTAGGGCTGTTGGCCCGCGCACTTGAAAGTCGATAGCCACGTCATCCAGTGGATAAGGAATGTACTGGTCCGCCTCCATCTGGATCATCCAGGTCATCTCATCGTCAGTGAGCCCGGCCTCCATCTCGATCATCCGCGTGATCACCGAAGGCCCGGCCACGGCAGCCGCAGCGCCACGGGCCGACGTCGACAACCGCGACAACGCGCTGCGCAGGGCGCGTGCCACACCGTCGAGATCGAGGAATGTGCCGTCGACCACCGCGTGCGCAGGCAGTGCCTGCGTGACGTAGCCCTGAACGCTGTAGCCTGAAGTGCAGCGGCCCAACTCGACCAGCCGTATGGCCGTGTCATTGATGTCGACACCCAGAAGCGTGTCGACTTTGCGCGTGAAAAATCCCTTTCCCATAAAACTCCCCAACACTTTGTCTGTCATACCGCCTGATTGCCGCCGGGCGCCATGCATTCGGTCGACTTGTTGAACAGGCGCGAATGACGCCCGAAGTCGAAAAATGCTTTAATGCCCAGCGTTTTTTCCCGCTTTTATCTGCAGCTCGGGTCGATCCATCGTTTGCCATGCATGCCCCGACGCCTAACTCATTCTTTTCTCTGGAAATCCAAAAGCCTTGATTCGTCTGCTGAAGTTTTTCGGGTACTCCATTGTCGCCATCGTTTGCGGGCTGCTGCTCGTGCTCAGCGGGGCCTACCTCTACCTTAGTCCGGGTTTGCCCTCCGTAGAGGCCCTCAGAAGTATCCAGTTGCAGATTCCTTTGCGGGTCTACAGCAGCGATGAAAAACTGATCGCGGAGTTCGGCGAAATGCGCCGCACACCGATCCGTTTTGCCGATATTCCGCCCAATTTCATCAGCGCCCTGCTCTCGGCCGAAGACGATAATTTTGCCAACCACTATGGCGTCGACCCCAGCAGCCTGGTGCGTGCGGCGACACAATTGGTAAAAAGCGGACACATTCAATCCGGCGGCAGCACCATCACCATGCAGGTGGCGAAGAACTTCTTCCTCACCAGCGAGCGCAGCTTTTCGCGCAAGGCCACCGAGATCCTCCTGGCACTGCAGATCGAACGTCAGCTGACCAAGGACGAGATCCTCGAGCTGTACGTGAACAAGATCTACCTGGGCAACCGCGCCTACGGAATCGAGGCGGCCTCCCAGGTCTACTATGGCAAGTCCATCCGTGACGCCAGCCTGGCGCAGATGGCCATGATTGCCGGCCTGCCCAAAGCGCCATCGCGCTTTAACCCACTGGCCAACCCGGCCCGCAGCAAAGAACGTCGCGACTGGATCCTGGGCCGCATGTACAAGCTGGGCAAAATCGACCAGGCCGCTTACGAAAGCGCCGTGGCCGAGCCTTTGAACGCCAGCTACCACGTGCCGACACCGGAAGTGAACGCCCCTTATATCGCCGAGATGGCGCGTGCCGAGATGGTCGGCCGTTACGGCAGCGAGGCCTACACAGAAGGCTTCCGCGTGACCACCACCGTACCGAGCAACTTGCAGGACATCGCCAATGAGGCGGTGCATTCAGGCCTCATCACCTACGACCAGCGCCACGGTTACCGTGGCCCTGAATCGCGCCTGCCGGGCAAAACGCTGAGCGCCTGGACCACAGAGCTTGGCAAACAACGCCCGATCAGCGGCCTGGAGCCGGCCATCGTCACCCAGGTGAAGAAAGATGGCGTGCAGGTGCTGACCCGTACCGGCGAAGCCCATGTGGCGTGGGACAGCATGAAATGGGCGCGCCCTTTCCTGAATACCAACAGCATGGGCGCGATGCCTAAGCAGCCGTCGGACGTGGCGCAAGTGGGCGATCTGATCCGCGTGCAACGCCAGAAGGACGACAGCCTCAAATTCAGCCAGGTGCCACTGGCCCAAGGCGCGCTGGTTTCGCTGGACCCACAGAATGGTGCAATCCGCGCCCTGGTCGGCGGCTTCGCGTTTGAGCAGAGCAACTACAACCGCGCGACCCAGGCCAAGCGCCAGCCAGGCTCGAGCTTCAAGCCGTTCATCTACAGCGCCGCACTGGACAACGGCTACACCGCCGCCAGCCTGGTCAACGATGCGCCTATCGTGTTTGTCGACGAGTACTTGGACAAGGTCTGGCGCCCGAAGAACGACACCAACACCTTCCTCGGCCCGATCCGCATCCGTGAGGCGCTGTACAAGTCGCGTAACCTGGTGTCGATCCGCTTGCTGCAGGCCATGGGCGTGGGCAAGACCATCGATTACATGACGCGCTTTGGCTTCGCCAAGTCGGACCTGCCGCCGAACCTGTCCCTGGCCTTGGGTACGGCGACCCTTACACCGATGGAAATCGCCACCGGCTGGAGCACGTTTGCCAACGGCGGCTACAAGATCGCGCCGTATCTGATCGACAAGATCGAAAGCCGCAACGGCGACACCCTGTTCACGGCCAACCCGCCGCGCGTGCCGGGGGATGTGGTCAATGGCGTGGCGGCGACTGATGGCCTGGCAGCCCCGAGCAACGGAGGCATCACCATCGAGCCGACCCCAGGCACAACGCCTGCGGCCAACGGCACGCCGGCTGAGCCCCAGACGCCTGCGGTCGCCGAGCGCATCGTCGACGGCCGTACCACTTATATCCTCAACAGCATCTTGGAAGACGTCATCAAGAAAGGTACCGGCCGCCGCGCACTGGCGCTGAACCGTCCGGACATCGCCGGCAAGACCGGTACCACCAACGAGTCCAAGGACGCCTGGTTCTCCGGCTACAACGCCGACTACGTGACTACCGTATGGACCGGTTATGACCAGCCGGAAAGCCTGGGCCGCCGCGAGTTCGGGGGCACCGTCGCACTGCCGATCTGGATGAGCTACATGGGCGCGGCCTTGAAGGACAAGCCGCCGCATACGCAGCCTGAGCCGGAAGGCATCCTCAGCCTGCGCATCGACCCGGTCAGCGGCCGCGCGGCCTCGCCAAGCACGCCGAATGCGTACTTCGAACTGTTCAAGAGCGAAGACACGCCGCCATCGGTCAATGAGCTGGGCAATGGCGTTGCGCCAGGCAGCCCACTGCCGGCGGACGAGGCGGCGCCGATCGATTTGTTCTGACCTTGTAGTGAGCGGGCTTGCCCCGCGCTGGGTGGCGAAGCCGCCCCAATCCAGGCACCGAGTTTCTCCAATTAGAACGAGGTGTCAGGTGTTGGGGCGGCTTCGCCACCCGGCGCGGGGCAAGCCCGCTCACTACAAGGGCCATGCGAACACCACACAGCAAAAAGCCCCGACTCGTGAGAGCCGGGGCTTTTTGTTAATGGCGTTGCGCCGGGCAGTCCGTTGCCGGCGGACGAGGCGGCGCCGATCGATTTGTTCTGACCCGTAGTGAGCGGGCTTGCCCCGCGCTGGGTGGCGAAGCCGCCCCAATCCAGGCACCGAGTTTCTCCAATTAGAACGAGGTGTCAGGTGTTGGGGCGGCTTCGCCACCCGGCGCGGGGCAAGCCCGCTCACTACAAGGCCATCGGCGAACTCCAGACAGCAAAAAGCCCCGACTCGTGAGAGCCGGGGCTTTTTGTTGGTGCGCTACAACGGCTTAGCCGTTGAACACATCATCCACGCTTTGCAGCGGGTAGTTTTTCGGATACGGCAGGGTGGCCACACCGGTCTCGATGGCGGCTTTGGCCACGGCATCGGAGATCAGGGTGATCAGGCGCTTATCCATTGGTTTCGGAATGATGTACTCACGACCGAATTCCAGCTTGGCGCCACCGTAGGCATCGCACACATCCTGAGGCACCGGCAGCTTGGCCAGTTCGCGCAGGGCGTTGGCGGCCGCCACTTTCATCTCTTCGTTGATGCGCTTGGCGCGAACGTCCAGGGCGCCACGGAAGATGAACGGGAAGCCCAGTACGTTGTTGACCTGGTTCGGGTAGTCCGAACGGCCGGTGGCCATGATCACGTCGTTACGGGTGGCGTGCGCCAGTTCCGGGGAGATTTCCGGGTCTGGGTTCGAGCAGGCGAACACGATCGGGTTGGCCGCCATGGACTTCAGGCCTTCGGCGCTCAGCAGGTTCGGACCGGACAGGCCGACGAACACGTCGGCACCGTTCAGGGCGTCAGCCAGGGTGCGCTTGGAGGAAGGGTGGGCAAACATCGCCTTGTACTGGTTCAGGTCGGTACGCTCGGACTGGATCACGCCCTTGCTGTCGACCATGTAGATGTTTTCCAGCTTGGCGCCCATGCTGACGATCAGCTTCATGCAAGAGATGGCTGCAGCGCCGGCGCCCAGGCAGACGATCTTGGCATCAGCCAGGGTCTTGCCGGCGATTTCCAGGGCGTTGATCATGCCGGCCGCGGTAACGATCGCGGTGCCGTGCTGGTCATCGTGGAATACCGGAATGTCGCACTGTTCGATCAGGGCCTTTTCGATCTCGAAGCACTCAGGTGCCTTGATGTCTTCCAGGTTGATGCCACCGAAGGTGATGGAAATGCGCTTGACCGTGTCGATGAAAGCCTGCGGGCTTTCGGAGTCGACTTCGATGTCGAAAACGTCGATGCCGGCAAAGCGCTTGAACAGCACGCCCTTACCTTCCATCACCGGCTTGGAAGCCAATGGGCCGAGGTTACCCAGGCCGAGAATCGCGGTGCCATCGGAAATCACTGCAACCAGGTTGCCTTTGCCGGTGTACTTGTACGCCAGTTCAGGGTCGCGGGCGATTTCACGTACGGGCTCGGCAACACCAGGGCTGTAGGCCAGCGACAGGTCGCGGGCGGTAGCAGTGGCCTTGGTGAGCTCTACACTCAGCTTTCCTGGACGAGGATGGGCATGATATTCGAGAGCGGCAGTTTTCAAATCAGACATATCGGCATTCCGCTTTTACTGTTGGTCGACGGACCGCCGAGGATACGCGTGTCGTAAAGTCCCTACAAGACTGGGCAGTCACAGGTGTCAAGGCCCCAAAGCGCCGTACTTTGGTCTAAGGCCACGGGATACAAGGGCTCAACTGTTCACAATCGACGAAAAAAATGTCTACAACTTTTTCTTATTCAGTCGATTTAAGCATGCTGGGATCGGTCAGCGGCAACAGCCAGCGGGCCTGGTCGTTTTTCAGGCCGCCACGCTCAGCACGGTCCTGCACCCAGCCACGCGCCTCAATTGTCTTACCTTGCAGGCCACTGAGCCATGCGGCGTCGAATTGGCGGACGAGGTCGGGTGCAATGCGTAATACCAGTGCCCCCTGCAATTCGATCCAGATTCCGCCGCGATTGCGCTCGATCTTGCTTACCCGCCCGCTGACCAAGGCAAAGCCGGATTGCTTGAGTTGCGCCACATTTTGCACGGGTGATTGCCGCCAAAGACCCAGCCGCGCCTTGCGGGCAGCGTTTTCGGCAGCCTGCTGGCAAGCGACGAGATCGACATTGGGCGCAACACCTACTTGAAACCCCAGCCCCTGGGCCAGCAGTTGTGCTTCCAGGTTCTCACCATCAGCGCCGTAGAGGTGAGCCAACGTTCGGCCGTAACGGTCCTTGCTCTCGCGGCCCGGCACCAGCCCGACACGGTGGTTGCTGGCATCCACCAAGGCCTGCAAATGCTGGCGGGCAGCGACGGCATAGGGCTCATCGGAGCGGCCACGCTTGCCGGTTTCCGGTGCATTGAGACCAATCATCCGCACGCTGCGACCGTCCTTGAGGCGCACCGTGTCGCCATCCACCACGCGCTGCACCTCCACCTGGGCCAGGGCGGCCGGAGCGGGGCAAAACACCTCGGCCTGGGCGACTGAAAGCCAAATCCCAGGCATAAAAAAGGCGCCCGCGAGGGACGCCTTTTTCAACAGCTTGCAAAAGCCCATAAGGCTTTTGAGCCTTACTCTGCTGGAGTAGCAGCAGGCTTCTTGCCGAAAGCACCAAAGCGATCTGCGAAGCGCTGTACACGGCCGCCGGTGTCCAGAGTTTTCTGCTTACCGGTGTAGAACGGGTGGCACTCGTTGCATACGTCAGTACCCAGTGGCTTGCACAGGTTCGAACGGGTTTCGAACTTGTTGCCGCAGCTGCAGGTGACTTCGATGGTTTCGTACGCTGGATGGATATCGGCTTTCATGGCACTTCCTCGGGCTAGCGTGCCGCCACTCGACACTATTGTCGAATACCGCACGTAATTAGGCCGCGGATTCTACCAGACCTTTTCAATCGCGCAAGCGGCGACACTATTTGCTTGTAAAGATAAAAGCACCTTTCATCAGAAAAGCGCGGCATACCCAAGCCACCCCTCGTCTGCTAGGCTCGCGCCCCTGCGCCACCGCCTGCCTTTATATGAGACCCCTCGCGTGCCCGACGCCATATTGCGCCTAGCCCTGCCCTCGCCCCTGCGCCGCCTGTTCGATTACCGGGCCCCGGCCGGCGTGCTGCGGGCGCAGTTGCAGCCGGGCATGCGCGTGCGCGTACCGTTCGGGCGCCGAGAGATGATCGGCATCCTGGTAGAAATCGCCGATCACAGCGAAGTGCCGGCCGAGAAACTCAAGCCGGCCTTGGCGATCCTCGACGCCACCCCACCGCTGCCACCCGCGCTGTTCAAGCTGTGCCTGTGGACCGCCCAGTATTACCAGCACAGCCTGGGCGACACCTTGAGCTGGGCGCTGCCGGTGCTGCTGCGCCAGGGCGAACTGGCCGAAGCGCGCCAGGAACGCTTCTGGTCGATGGTCCCCGGGGCGCGACTCGACGACCCGCGCATCGCCCGCGCGCCGCGCCAGCGTGAAGCCTTGGCCACATTGGCGCAGCACCCCCATGGCGTGGCTCACCAGCTATTAAGCAAGCTGATGCTGAGCAAAGACAGCCTCGACCTGCTGTTGGCCAAAGGCATGGTGCAGGTGGAAATCCGCAAGCACGCCCCCGATGCCCGTCACGAACACTGGCTGGCGCAACCGGAACTGCCGCTGAACCCCGAGCAACGCGCCGCCTATGAGGCGATTCGCGCCGGCTTCGACAGTTTCCACGCCTTCCTGCTGGCCGGCGTCACCGGCAGCGGCAAGACCGAAGTCTATCTGCAGTTGATCCGCGAAACCCTGCAGGCCGGCAAACAGGCGCTGGTGCTGATCCCCGAGATCAACCTGGGCCCTCAGACCCTGGCGCGCTTCGAACAGCGCTTCAACGCACGCATCGCGCTGGTGCACTCGGCGGTCAACGACCGTGAACGCCTGGAGTCCTGGCTGGCCGCGCGAGATGGCGACGCCGACATTATTATCGGCACCCGCTCGGCCCTGTTTACGCCGATGAAAAACCCCGGGCTGATCATCATCGACGAGGAGCATGACGGCTCCTACAAGCAGCAGGAAGGCCTGCGCTATCACGCCCGCGACCTCGCACTGGTGCGCGCACGCCAGGAAGACATCCCGATTGTGCTGGGTTCGGCCACGCCGTCCCTGGAAAGCCTGCACAACGCCTACACCGGCCGTTACGGCCTCCTGCGCCTGAACGAGCGGGCGGGCGGCGCCAAGCAGCCACGTTTCCTGCGCCTGGACGTCAAAAGCCGCCCGCTGGACAGCGGTATTTCCGGTCCGATGCAACAAGCCATCGGCCAGACCCTCGCCGCCGGCCAGCAGGTGTTGGTGTTTCTCAATCGCCGAGGCTTTGCGCCGACCCTGCTGTGTCATGACTGTGGCTGGATGTCCGAATGCGAGCGCTGCGATGCGCGCATAACCGTGCACCAGCGCCATGGCGAGTTGCGCTGCCACCATTGCGGCCATGTGGAACGGGTGCCGCGTCACTGCCCGCAGTGCGGCAAGGTCGACCTGCGACCGGTAGGCGCAGGGACCGAACGGGCCGAAGAACGCCTGGGCATCCTGTTCCCAGACTACCCGGTACTGCGCGTCGACCGCGACAGCACGTCGCGCAAGGACGCGATGAACCAACTGTTCGCGACCATCCAGAAAGGCCAGCCGTGCATCCTGATCGGCACGCAAATGCTTGCCAAAGGGCACCACTTTCCACGAGTGACGCTGGTATCGATCCTGGATGCCGATGGCGGGCTGTTCTCCGGGGATTTTCGCGCCAGCGAACGCATGGCACAGTTGATCGTCCAGGTCGCCGGCCGCGCGGGCCGCGCTGAAGAGCCAGGCCGGGTGATTATCCAGACGCACCTGGCCGACCACCCACTGCTGATCCAACTGACGGAACAAGGCTACTTTGCCTTCGCCGAACAGGCGCTCAGCGAACGCCGCGCCGCCGGCCTGCCGCCGTTTTCCCACCTGGCCTTGCTGCGCGCCGAGGCCCACAAACCGGGGCAAGCAGAGAGCTTTCTGGATGAAGCGTGCAGCGCCGCCGAACGTTTGCTCGGCGAACTGGGTCTGAGCGGCATCGAACTGCTCGGCCCGGTGCCCGCGCCCATGGAGCGCCGCGCCGGGCGCTATCGGGCTCAGCTACTCTTGCAGGCAACCTCGCGCGCGCCCCTGCATCGGCTATTAAGTAGCTGGTTGCTTGCCCTGGAGCAAATGCCCAGTGGCCGACAGGTGAGATGGTCGCTGGACGTTGACCCGGTAGACCTTTATTGAATTGCCCTTGTGGCGAGGGAGCTTGCTCCCGCTGGGGTGCGAAGCGGCCCCAACGATTTTGGGAGTGCTCCGCACTCCAGCGGGAGCAAGCTCCCTCGCCGCAGGTTAATCGTCTGTGAAGGTCCGACGAAGGTTGGCAAGCCCGCCCTCGCCACGGATAATGCCCAGTTTTTCCACCTGCGCATCGCGCGCCGCCGCTTGCGGTCGAAAGAGAACACCATGAAAGACACCATTCGCCAGCTGATCCAACAAGCCCTCACCCAACTCGTCAACGAAGGTGTGTTGCCTGAAGGCCTGACGCCGGCGATCCAGGTGGAAAACACCCGCGACAAGACCCACGGCGACTTCGCCAGCAACATCGCGATGATGCTGTCCAAGCCTGCCGGCATGAAACCGCGCGACCTGGCGGAAAAAATCATCGCTGCGCTGCCTGTCGACGATAGTGTGACCAAGGCCGAAATCGCCGGCCCAGGTTTCATCAACTTCTTCCAGAACACCCAGGCGCTGGCCGGCCGTCTCGACGCGGCCCTGGCCGATGCCCGCGTGGGCGTGCGCAAGGCCGGTCCGGCCCAGCGCACCGTGGTCGACTTGTCGGCGCCTAACCTGGCCAAAGAGATGCACGTTGGCCACTTGCGTTCGACCATCATCGGCGACGGCGTGGCCCGGGTATTGGAGTTCCTCGGTGATGAGGTCGTCCGCCAGAACCACGTGGGCGACTGGGGCACGCAGTTCGGCATGCTGATGGCCTACCTGCAGGAAAACCCGATCACCAGCGACGAACTGTCGGACCTGGAAAACTTCTACCGCGCCGCCAAGAAACGTTTTGACGAGTCGGAAGCGTTCGCCGACCGCGCCCGCGGCCTGGTCGTCAAGCTGCAAGCCGGTGATGCCGAATGCCTGGCACTGTGGACCAAGTTCAAAGACATTTCGCTGTCCCACTGCCAGAAGATCTACGAACTGCTCAACGTCAAGCTGACCATGGCCGATGTGATGGGCGAGAGCGCCTACAACGACGACCTGATCAACGTGGTCAATGACTTGAAGGCAGCGGGCATGTTGGTCGAGAGCAACGGCGCCCAGTGCGTGTTCCTCGACGAATTCAAGAACGCCGACGGCGAGCCGCTGCCGGTGATCATCGTCAAGGCCGATGGCGGCTACCTCTACGCCACCACCGACCTGGCCGCCGTGCGCTACCGCAGTGGCACGCTCAAGGCTGACCGCGCCCTTTACTTCGTCGACCAGCGCCAGGCCCTGCATTTCCAGCAAGTGTTCGCCGTGGCGCGCAAGGCCGGTTTCGTGACCCACCCGATGGACATGGAACACATGGGCTTCGGCACCATGAACGGCGCCGATGGCCGCCCGTTCAAGACCCGTGACGGCGGCACCGTGAAGCTGATCGACCTGCTGACCGAAGCCCAGGAACGGGCCTACACCCTGGTGAAGGAGAAGAACCCTGAGCTGGCCGAGGCTGACCTGCGCAACATCGCCCGCGTGGTGGGCATTGGTGCGGTGAAATACGCCGACCTGTCCAAGCACCGCACCAGCGACTACAGCTTCAACTTCGACCTGATGCTCAACTTCGAAGGCAACACCGCGCCGTACCTGCTGTACGCCTACACCCGCGTGGCCGGCGTGTTCCGCAAGCTGGGCAAGGACTTCAGTGAAGTCGAAGGCCAGATCGACCTGCAAGCGCCGCACGAACAGGAACTGGCCGCCAAGCTCGCGCAATTTGGCGAAGTGCTGAACAGCGTGGGTGAAAAAGGCACGCCGCATATCCTCTGCACCTACCTGTACGAAGTCGCCGGCCTGTTCTCCAGCTTCTACGAGAACTGCCCGATCCTCACCGCCGACGACGAAGCCCAGAAGCAAAGTCGCCTGCGCCTCGCCGCACTGGCTGGACGGACCCTCAAGCAAGGCCTGGAATTGTTAGGCCTGGAAACCCTGGAGCGTATGTAAGTTGGCTGCCAAGAAAAAACCTGCACCCAAGCGCGGCGCCAGCCGCTACCAGGCCCCAGCGAAAAAGCCGATCCCGGGCTGGTTGTGGATGGCGATCGGCCTTACGGTCGGCGCGTTTGTCGTGTTTCTGATGAAGCTGGACCCCGGCCAGGGTGACGACGTCAAACGCGTCAAACAGGAGCAGCAGAAAGCCACCAAAATGGCCGAAGCCAACAAGACCGCACCAAGCCCGACGGCACCGGTGAAGCCGAAGTACGACTTCTACACGCTGCTGCCGGAATCGGAAGTGATCGTGCCGCCTGACGCCGTACCGGAGAAAACCCTACCGACGCCGCAAGTGCCGACCACACCGGTGACCCCGGCGGAAGCGGCAAAAATCGACACCGCGCGTGCCCAGGCCGCACTGGCCGGGATTACGCCGCCGCCAGCCCCGCCGGTTGCCGAGACCAAGGCAGCACCGGTGACCAAGTTCTTCCTGCAGGCGGGCTCGTTCCCGAAACAGGCGGACGCGGATCGCGTGCGGGCGCAGATCATTCTGCTGGGCCAGACGGTGACAGTAGAGTCCGGCACAGTGAAGGATGCGACGTGGTATCGCGTGCTGGTGGGGCCGTTCAGCAACCGTGAACAGCTGACCGTGGCGCAGAAACAATTGGCCGGCGCCGGGTTTAGCAACCTGTTGTTACAACAACGCCAGAGCCGCTGACCTTCAGCTAACCTGGATCAAATGTGGGAGGGGGCTTGCCCCCGATAGCAGTAGATCAATCAACATTTTCGGTGACTGACACACTGCCATCGGGGGCAAGCCCCCTCCCACATTTGGTTTTGCACCGCTCTGGAATGGGTGTCAGACCGATAAACACCACTCGTCCGCCATAAACCCCTACAGTTGAAATCCCCCCCACCACCCCCATATCAGTTTCCATCAGGGCATTTTCGCCCCGCTGCGTGGAGACTCTCCCCTTGACCACCATCGTTTCAGTACGTCGCCACGGCAAAGTCGTCATGGGCGGCGACGGCCAGGTTTCCCTGGGTAATACCGTGATGAAAGGCAACGCCAAGAAAGTGCGTCGCCTGTACCACGGCCAGGTTCTCGCAGGCTTTGCCGGCGCTACCGCCGACGCCTTCACCCTGTTCGAGCGCTTCGAAGGCCAGCTGGAAAAACACCAGGGCCACCTCGTGCGTGCCGCCGTCGAACTCGCCAAAGAATGGCGCACCGACCGCTCCCTCAGCCGCCTGGAAGCCATGCTGGCCGTCGCCAACAAAGACGCTTCCCTGATCATCACCGGTAACGGCGATGTGGTTGAGCCTGAACATGGCCTGATCGCCATGGGTTCCGGCGGTGGCTACGCCCAAGCCGCAGCCAGCGCACTGTTGAAGAAAACCGACCTGTCGGCCCGCGAAATCGTCGAGACCGCCCTGGGCATCGCCGGTGATATCTGCGTGTTCACCAACCACAACCAGACCATTGAGGAGCAGGACCTCGCCGAGTAAGCCGTAGGCTTATTCCCGCTTGAGGCCGCCAAACACTATGTCCATGACTCCCCGCGAAATCGTCCATGAACTCAACCGCCATATCATCGGCCAGGACGATGCCAAGCGCGCCGTTGCCATTGCGCTGCGTAACCGCTGGCGCCGGATGCAACTGCCCGAAGAACTGCGCGTTGAAGTAACGCCGAAGAACATCCTGATGATCGGCCCGACCGGCGTCGGTAAAACCGAAATCGCCCGTCGCCTGGCCAAGCTGGCCAACGCGCCGTTCATCAAGGTCGAAGCCACCAAGTTCACCGAAGTGGGCTACGTCGGCCGCGACGTCGAGTCAATCATTCGTGACCTCGCCGACGCCGCCTTGAAGCTGCTGCGCGAACAGGAAATGACCAAGGTCAGCCACCGCGCCGAAGACGCCGCCGAAGAACGCATCCTCGATGCCCTGCTGCCACCGGCCCGCATGGGCTTCAACGAAGACGCCGCGCCGGCCTCGGATTCCAATACCCGCCAGCTGTTCCGCAAGCGTCTGCGTGAAGGCCAGCTGGACGACAAGGAAATCGAGATCGAAGTCGCCGAAGTCTCCGGCGTCGACATCTCTGCGCCGCCTGGCATGGAAGAAATGACCAGCCAGTTGCAGAACCTGTTCGCCAACATGGGCAAGGGCAAGAAGAAAAGCCGCAAGCTCAAGGTGAAGGAAGCGCTGAAACTGGTGCGCGACGAGGAAGCCGGGCGCCTGGTGAATGAGGAAGAACTCAAGGCCAAGGCCCTGGAGGCGGTCGAGCAGCACGGCATCGTGTTTATCGACGAGATCGACAAGGTCGCCAAGCGCGGTAACTCGGGCGGCGTGGATGTGTCCCGTGAAGGCGTACAGCGCGACCTGCTGCCGCTGATCGAAGGCTGCACCGTGAACACCAAGCTGGGCATGGTCAAGACCGACCACATCCTGTTCATCGCCTCCGGTGCGTTCCACCTGAGCAAGCCAAGCGACCTGGTGCCGGAGCTGCAAGGCCGTCTGCCGATTCGCGTGGAGCTCAAGGCGCTGACCCCGGGCGATTTCGAACGCATCCTCAGCGAGCCGCATGCGTCGCTCACCGAGCAGTACCGTGAGCTGCTGAAAACCGAAGGCCTGGGCATCGAGTTCCAACCGGACGGCATCAAGCGCCTGGCGGAGATCGCCTGGCAGGTCAACGAGAAGACCGAGAACATCGGTGCGCGTCGCCTGCACACCTTGCTGGAGCGCTTGCTGGAGGAAGTGTCCTTCAGCGCCGGTGACCTGGCAGGTGCGCAGAATGGCGAAGTGATCAAGATCGACGCGGAGTACGTCAACAGCCACTTGGGCGAATTGGCGCAGAACGAAGACTTGTCGCGCTACATTCTGTAAGCCTCACACAGAATCGCTTCGCTTCAATGTGGGAGGGGGCTTGCCCCCGATAGCGGTTTGTCAGACAGATATATGCTGACTGACACACTGCTATCGGGGGCAAGCCCCCTCCCACATGTTGAAGCCGGTTTCTTCAGGATCATTACCTATGTCCAAATTCCCCACCGCGGTAAACCTGCACAAAACCTCCAACACCCTCGGCCTCACCTACGGGCCCGACGAGGTGTATCAACTGCCTGCCGAACTGCTGCGCACCCACTCGCCTTCCGCCGAGGTCCAGGGCCACGGTAAACCCATCCTGCAATTCGGCAAGCTCAACGTCCGGTTGACCAAGATCGAACCGGCCGGCCAGTACGCACTGAAATTGACCTTCGACGACGGGCATGACAGCGGACTGTTCACCTGGGACTACCTCTACCAGTTGGCCGTGCGTCAGGATGCACTGTGGGCTGATTATCTCGCCGAGCTCAAAGCGGCCGGCAAAACCCGCGACCCGAGCGAGTCGGTCGTGCGCCTGATGCTCTAGCCCAGGCCTCTTGCTCATTAGTGGGCATTTTCTAATTGCTTCTGCTTGAATGCCCTGTCGCGTGACCAAAGATTGGTCCGCTTGCGAAAAAAATTAAACTCGGGTAACCAATGGAGCTGGCAAGTTCCCTGCATTTGACGATGCGGTATCAACGGTCACCCGAGTCGCAGTACCAGGCTTGTGTTGTGTATCGAAACTTCGTACGCAGCGGTACCCGGTACTCGTCTTTCGGACAATGGAGCGTCGTAGATGAGTAACAAGAACAACGATGACTTGAAACGCCAGGCCTCGGAAAACACCTTGGGGCTTAACCCGATCATCGCGTTACGCAAAAAGGATTTATTGGCGTCGGCGAAGATGGTGCTGACCCAAGCCATCAAGCAACCGTTGCACAGCGTCAAGCACGTGGCTCATTTTGGCGTCGAGTTGAAGAACGTGATGTTCGGCAAATCCCAACTGACCCCCGAAAGCGACGACCGCCGCTTCCACGACCCGGCCTGGAGCCAGAACCCGCTCTACAAACGGTATTTGCAAACCTACCTGGCGTGGCGCAAGGAACTGCACGACTGGATCGGCGACAGCAACCTGTCGGAACAGGACATCAGCCGCGGCCACTTCGTGATCAACCTGATGACCGAAGCCATGGCCCCCACCAACAGCGCGGCCAACCCGGCGGCGGTCAAACGCTTCTTTGAGACCGGCGGCAAGAGCTTGCTCGATGGCCTGTCCCACCTGGCCAAGGACATGGTGCACAACGGCGGCATGCCGAGCCAGGTCAACATGGGCGCCTTTGAAGTGGGCAAGACCCTGGGCACCACCGAAGGCGCGGTGGTGTTTCGCAATGACGTACTGGAGCTGATCCAGTACAAGCCGATCACCGAACAGGTGCACGAACGCCCGCTGCTGGTGGTGCCGCCGCAGATCAACAAATTCTATGTCTTCGACCTGAGCCCGGAGAAGAGCCTGGCGCGCTTCTGCCTGCGCAATGGCCAACAGACGTTTATCGTCAGCTGGCGCAACCCGACCAAGGCCCAGCGCGAGTGGGGCCTGTCGACCTATATCGAAGCGCTGAAGGAAGCGGTCGACGTGGTCACAGCGATTACCGGCAGCAAAGACGTGAATATGCTCGGCGCCTGCTCCGGCGGCATCACCTGCACTGCCCTGCTGGGCCACTACGCCGCGCTGGGGGAGAAGAAGGTCAACGCCCTGACCCTGCTGGTGAGCGTGCTGGACACCACCCTGGACACCCAGGTGGCGCTGTTCGTCGATGAGCAGACCCTGGAAGCGGCCAAGCGCCACTCCTACCAGGCCGGCGTGCTGGAAGGCCGCGACATGGCCAAGGTGTTTGCCTGGATGCGCCCCAATGACCTGATCTGGAACTACTGGGTCAATAACTACCTGCTGGGCAACGAGCCGCCGGTGTTCGACATCCTGTTCTGGAACAACGACACCACACGCCTGCCGGCCGCGTTCCACGGCGACCTGATCGAATTGTTCAAAAATAACCCACTGGTGCGCGCCAACGCCCTGGAAGTGTGCGGCACGCCTATCGACCTCAAGCAGGTCACCGCCGATATCTACTCACTGGCCGGCACCAACGACCACATCACGCCGTGGCAGTCCTGCTACAAGTCGGCACAGCTGTTTGGTGGCAAGGTCGAGTTCGTGCTGTCCAGCAGTGGGCATATCCAGAGCATCCTCAACCCACCGGGCAACCCCAAGGCGCGCTACCAGACCAGCGACAGCCTGGCGGGCAAGCCGCTTGAGTGGCAGGAGAATGCGACCAAGCACACGGATTCGTGGTGGCTGCACTGGCAAGTGTGGCAGTCGGAGCGGGCGGGCAAGATGAAGAAGGCACCCACAAGCCTGGGTAACAAAACCTACACCGCAGCAGAGGCGGCGCCAGGCACATATGTACACGAGCGCTAGATTGAAATGCGTTCAAAGGTGGGAGGGGGCTTGCCCCCGATGGCGGCGCATCAATAACAGATGTACTGACTGACACCCTGCATCGGGGGCAAGCCCCCTCCCACATTGATTGCATTCCAACCCCACCATTTCACAGGGCTTGAGCATGCCGCAACCGTTCATCTTCCGTACCATCGACCTGGATGGCCAGACCATCCGCACGGCGGTACGCCCGGGCAAGCCTCACTTGACGCCGTTGCTGATCTTCAATGGCATCGGCGCCAACCTTGAGTTGGTGTTTCCGTTCGTCCAGGCGCTGGACCCGGACCTGGAAGTGATCGCCTTCGACGTGCCCGGCGTGGGCGGTTCATCCACACCGAACCGGCCGTACCGTTTTCCCGGCCTGGCCAAACTCACCGCACGCATGCTCGATTACCTGGACTATGGCCAGGTCAATGCGGTGGGCGTGTCCTGGGGCGGCGCATTGGCGCAGCAATTTGCCTACGACTACCCGGAGCGCTGCAAAAAGCTGATCCTCGCGGCCACGGCGGCGGGTGCGGTGATGGTGCCGGGCAAGCCCAAAGTGCTGTGGCTGATGGCCAGCCCACGCCGTTACATCCAACCGTCCCACGTGGTGCGCATTGCGCCGATGATCTACGGCGGCTCGTTCCGCCGCGATTCGAAACTGGCCGCCGAGCACGCGAGCAAAGTGCGCTCAGCGGGCAAACTGGGCTACTACTGGCAGCTGTTCGCCGGGTTGGGCTGGACCAGCATCCATTGGCTGCACAAGATCCGCCAACCGACGCTGGTGCTGGCGGGAGACGACGACCCGCTGATCCCACTGATCAACATGCGCATGCTCGCCTGGCGCATCCCCAATGCACAGTTGCACATCATCGATGACGGCCACCTGTTCCTGATCACCCGGGCCGAAGCCGTTGCACCGATCATCATGAAGTTTCTCGAGGAGGAGCGTATGCGCGCGGTGATTCACCCGCGACCGGCAGTGTAAGGACCACACTGCCGCGCAACTTGCCGAGAACCGACTATGGTTCTGAATTGGCGTGCCTGTTGATGGCTTGACGAAGGAGTGTTGGCTCATGCGAGAAAGACCCGTGACGAACCCGGCGCCCACCCCTGCCGCGTTCATCAATGCGCAAAATGCAATCACCGGCCTGCGGGGTCGGGATTTGCTGTCGACCCTGCGCAGCGTTGCCGCCCATGGTTTGCGAAACCCGGTGCATACCGCCCGTCACGCCCTGGCGCTGGGCGGTCAACTGGGTCGCGTCCTGCTGGGGGAGACGGTGCATGAACCCAACCCTCACGACAGCCGCTTCATTGACCCGACGTGGAAGCTCAACCCGTTCTACCGACGCAGCCTGCAAGCGTATTTGGCCTGGCAGAAACAGACCCGTCACTGGATCGATGACAGCACGCTGAGTGCCGATGACCGCGCCCGTGCGAACTTTGCTTTCTCGCTGTTCAACGATGCGGTCTCGCCCTCCAATACCCTGCTCAACCCGCTGGCCGTCAAGGAGCTGCTCAACTCCGGCGGCAACAGCGTGGTGCGTGGCGTGAGCAACCTGTTCGACGACCTGCTGCACAACAACGGCCTGCCGCGGCAGGTCAGCAAGCAGGCCTTTGAAGTCGGCAAAACCGTGGCCACCACGCCCGGCTCAGTGGTGTTTCGCAATGAGCTGCTGGAGCTGATCCAGTACAAGCCCATGAGCGAAAAACAGTACGCCAAGCCCTTGCTGATCGTGCCGCCGCAAATCAACAAGTACTACATTTTCGACCTGAGCCCGGCCAACAGTTTTGTGCAATACGCCCTGAAAAACCGCCTGCAGACGTTCATGGTCAGCTGGCGCAACCCGGATGTGCGGCATCGCGAATGGGGTCTCTCCACTTACGTGGCGGCGCTGGAAGAAGCGCTCAACGTCTGCCGTGCCATCACTGGCGCCCGCGAAGTCAACCTGATGGGCGCCTGCGCCGGCGGCCTGACCATTGCCGCCCTGCAAGGCCACCTGCAAGCCAAACGCCAGCTGCGGCGGATCTCCAGCGCCAGCTACCTGGTGAGCCTGCTGGACAGCCAGATCGACAGCCCCGCCACGCTGTTCGCCGATGAGCAAACCCTGGAAGCCGCCAAGCGCCGCTCCTATCAGCAAGGCGTGCTCGACGGCCGCGATATGGCCAAGGTGTTCGCCTGGATGCGCCCCAACGACCTGATCTGGAACTACTGGATCAACAACTACCTGCTGGGCAAGGAACCGCCGGCCTTCGACATCCTGTACTGGAACAACGACAACACGCGCCTGCCTGCCGCGCTGCATGGTGACCTGCTGGACTTCTTCAAGCACAACCCGCTCAGCCACCCCGGTGGGCTGGAGGTGTGCGGTACACCCATCGACCTGCAAAAGGTCACGGTAGACAGCTTCAGCGTGGCCGGGATCAACGACCACATCACGCCATGGGACGCGGTGTATCGCTCTACCCAATTGCTCGGCGGTGAGCGGCGCTTCGTGCTGTCCAACAGCGGGCATATCCAGAGCATTCTCAACCCACCGGGCAACCCCAAGGCCAACTACGTCGAGAACCCCAAGCTGAGCAGCGACCCGCGTGCCTGGTACTACGACGCCAACCACGTCGAAGGCAGTTGGTGGCCGCAGTGGCTGGAGTGGATCCAGCAGCGCTCAGGCGTACAACGCGAAACCCTCACCGCCCTGGGCAACCAGAATTACCCACCGATGGAAGCGGCGCCGGGCACCTATGTGCGGGTGCGCTGAGCTCAACGATCACATTAAGAAGACTGGATGAAGACGCGCGACCGTATCCTTGAATGTGCCCTGCAGTTGTTCAACCAGAAGGGCGAGCCGAACGTGTCGACCATGGAGGTGGCCAATGAAATGGGGATCAGCCCCGGCAATCTCTACTACCACTTCCATGGCAAGGAGCCACTGGTGCTCGGGCTGTTCGAGCGATTCCAGAATGAGCTGGCGCCCTTGCTCGACCCGCCGGCGGATGCCCAACTGGAAGCCGAGGATTACTGGCTGTTCCTGCACCTGATCGTCGAGCGCATGGCCCATTACCGGTTTCTGTTTCAAGACCTGTCGAATCTGGCGGGGCGCCTGCCGAAATTGGCCAAGGGCATTCGCAACCTGCTGACGGCGCTCAAACGTACGCTGGCGTCATTGCTCGCGCGGTTGAAGGCGGCGGGCCAGTTGGTCAGCGGCACCCAGGCGTTGGGGCAGTTGGTGGAGCAGATCACCCTGACCCTGCTGTTTTCCCTGGATTACCAGCGGATCCTCGATCGCGAAGGTGAGGTGCAGGTGGTGGTCTACCAGATCATGATGCTGGTAGCGCCGCACTTGCTGCCACCGGCGCGGCAGGCAACCGAGAAGTTCGCGCTGAAATACCTCGATGACCCCCACACATAAAAAATGCCCGACCTTTGCAGGCCGGGCACTTTTTGTGCCCTGAAAAGATCAGGACTGACTGGATGGCGTCGGGGTTGCCGGCGTTGCAGTCGGGGTCACAGCAGCAGGGGTCGGTGCGGACACCGAGTTGGCTGTGGAAGCGGTTGGCGCGGTAGCAGGCTTGGCCGCAACAGCAGGCTTCGGTGCTGCTGGTTTTTTCGCTACGGCAGGCTTCTTCGCGGCGGCAGGTTTTGCCGCTGGTTTGGCTGCGGCAGGCTTGGCCGCCGGCTTCGCGGCGACGGGCTTGGCTGCAGGTTTCGCAGCGGCCGGTTTGGCAGCGGGTTTTGCAGCGGCGGTTTTGGCCGCAGGCTTGGCGGCAGGTTTTGCTGCTGCCTTGGCTGCGGGTTTAGCGGCAGGCTTGGCAGCCGCTTTAGCCGCTACCGGTTTAGCAGCAGGCTTGGCGGCCGGCTTAGCGGCTGCGGTTTTGGCCGCTGGCTTGGCTGCTGGCTTAGCGGCAGCTTTGGCGGCGGGCTTGGCGGCAGCTTTTGCAGCCGGTTTGGCAGCGGCCGTTTTAGCGGCAGGCTTGGCAGCCGGTTTGGCCGCTGCGGTTTTCGCCGGAGCCACTTTGGCGCCGGTGAGTTTTTCAATTTGCTTGGTCAGGGTATCAACCTTGCTGTGCAACGTTTTCAATTCAGCTTTGCTCGGCACGCCCAGTCGCGAAATGGCACTGTTGAGGCGTTTGTCGAAAGTCTCTTCCAACTTGCCCCACGTGTCAGAAATGCTCGACTTGGCGGAACCGGCAGTTGCCTTGGCGGCTTCAACTTTTTTACCAACCGTGGTTTTGGTCAGTTTCTCGGCCTTCTCGCCGTCCTTGACCAAAGTCTCGAAGTATTTGCCACCGTCACTGCTAACCTTCGAGTACACGCCTAAACCAGCAAGCCAGATCTTACGGGAATATTTTTCAACTTCCCCGACCCACGAGCTGCCTTCTTTCTGAGTAGTCTTTTTAACAGCCATCCCGATGTCTCCTTAGTGTTTACGCGCGACACGTTCGAGCAATGCCGTCAGCTCTTCGAGCTTAGCAGAGAGTGTCTCCACGTCATGTTTAGACGCAATGCCGATTCGATTCAAGGCACTTGCAACACGAGTATCAAAAGCTTTTTCAACTTTATCCAGCTGAACTTCTACCAGACCTTTGACAGAGGAGACATTACTCTTTACTTGGTCAATCTGACTGTTGGCGGCCTCAAGTTGTTCAACTGCAACTTTTTTACCTTTACTTTCAACATGTTGGCCCGACTTAACCAGCTCTTTAAAGTACTCGCTGCCCTCGCTTCCGACCTTGGCGTAGGCACCGAGTCCTGCCAGCCAGATCTTGCGGGCGTAGGATTTAACGTCACTCAGGGTAGTGGTCTGGGCGTCGATTTTTTTCTTCAGGATAACTTTGGCCATGGTGCACCTCACGCAAAATAGGGGGGAGGAACGGCCCACAGGAGTTGAGGGCTTGGGCACAAAGTAGGCTGGAAAATTAGAATCGGCACCCTAAGAACAATCGGATCAAACCAGCGCCTTATCCAGGGCCTTCTCGATTTCGGACTTGATGGTGCCACTCATGGCCGACATCAACAGCCCCAGTTCCACATCAATGCGCAGCGAATCATCGGCGACTAATACCGTGCCTTTAACCCCCGAACGCTTGAGGTTCAAGGTATCGCCGGACCACGAAGGCTCCAGGCCATATTGCTCCTTGAGTTTGAGCGCCAACTTATCGGCCTTTGCCCGTGCGCCTTCTTTACCCAGGGAATGTGCACGCTCAACGGTTATACGGGCCATTGCAATGACTCCTCTTTATAGGGACTTGGATACCTTCGATGCGGCAAAAGGTCTCGGTGACCGCCCATCTTACCTTCAGCCTTGCCAAGACAAAGCAGGCCTTGGGGATTATCATGTCCCGCATTCTCTTTTGGTGACAGCGATATGACTGATCAGCGCAAAGGCAGCGATGCCGAACCCACCACTCACTTCGGCTTCAAGAACGTCCCGGAAAGCCAGAAAGCGGAAAAAGTCGCTGAGGTGTTTCACTCCGTAGCGGCCAAGTACGACCTGATGAACGACGTGCTCTCCGGCGGCATGCACCGCCTGTGGAAGCGCTTCACCATCGAGCTGTCGGGTGTACGCACCGGCAACCGCGTATTGGATATCGCCGGCGGTACGGGCGACCTGGCGGCCAAATTCTCCAAGCTCGTGGGTCCGACCGGCCAAGTGGTATTGGCGGACATCAACGGCTCGATGCTCAAGGTCGGTCGTGACCGCCTGCTCGACAAGGGTGTGGCCGGCAATATCGAATTCGTCCAGGCCGATGCGGAAAAGCTGCCGTTCCCCGACAACCACTTCGATTGCGTGACCATCGCTTTCGGCCTGCGCAACGTGACCCACAAGGAAGACGCGATCCGCTCGATGCTGCGCGTCCTCAAGCCGGGCGGCCGTCTGTTGGTGCTGGAGTTCTCCAAGCCGACCAACGCGCTGATGTCCAAGGTCTACGACACCTACTCCTTCGCCTTCATGCCGTTGATGGGCAAGCTGATCACCAATGACGCCGAGAGCTATCGCTACCTGGCCGAATCGATCCGTATGCACCCCGATCAGGAAACCCTGAAGTCGATGATGGTAGAGGCCGGTTTCGACCGCGTGACCTACCACAACATGACCTCGGGCATCGTGGCCCTGCACCGCGGCATCAAGCCCTGATGCTGCTCAAGGGTCTTCTCGCCAGCGTCGAACACGGCCTCAACCGTGTGCTGCGCCTGGACAGCACCGCCCTGGCGCGGCTTGCGCACTTGAACGGCAAGGTCATCGCCGTCGACTGCAGCAGCCCCGCCTTGCAGCTGTTTATCCTGCCCAGCGATGAAGGCCTGCTGCTCGCGACCCAATGGGCTGCCGAGGCCGATTGCACCCTGCGTGCGCCGGCGTCCAGCCTGTTGCACCTGGCGCTGAGCCGCAACAAAACCGCCATCCTCCACGGCACTGAAGTGCATTTGGAAGGTGACAGCTCGGTGCTGATGGACCTGGCCGCCGTGCTGCAGGACCTGGAGCTGGACTGGGAATACGAGCTGTCGCGCTGGATCGGCCCCGTCGCCACCCAGCTGATCAGCGGGCACCTGCGCAGCCGCTCGCGTTGGTACCAGCAGGGGTTCGCCAGCCTCAACCAGAACCTCGCCGAATACCTGAGCGAAGAATCGCGCACCCTGGTCGGAGAACGGGAAGCGCAAGCGCGCTTTCGTGAACTCGACAAGGCCAAAATCGACCTGGAACGCCTCGAGGCCCGCTTCGAGCGCCTGAGCCGTTCCCTTGATCCAAGCGATAACGCATGAAGCTGCTCGCCGTCCGCCGTTTGTTTCGTATCCAGCGCGTCGTAATCCGCTACCGCCTCGATGACCTGCTGTTCGCCCTGCCGCTGCCGTGGTTCCTGCTCGCTGTACGTTATGTACTGCCGTGGCGCTGGTTCCCGCGCAAACAGCTGGAGCTGAGCCGTGGCGCGCGCCTGCGCCTGGCGTTGCAGGACCTGGGGCCGATCTTCATCAAGTTCGGGCAGATCCTCTCGACCCGCCGCGACCTGCTGCCCGAAGACATCGCCGACGAGCTGATGCTGTTGCAGGACCGCGTGCCGCCGTTCGATTCCCAGCAATCGATGAAGCTCATCGAAGAACAGCTGGGCAAGAAGATCAGCGAGGTGTTCAGCCGCTTCGACGTCGACCCGCTGGCCTCTGCTTCGGTCGCACAAGTGCACGCGGCGCAGCTCAAGACCGGCGAAGAAGTGGTGGTGAAGGTGATCCGCCCCGGCCTCAAGCCGATCATTGGCCAGGACCTGGCGTGGCTGTTCATTCTCGCCCGCGCTGCCGAGCGTTTCTCGGCCGATGCGCGCCTGCTGCACCCGGTGGATGTGGTCGCCGACTACGAAAAAACCATCTACGACGAACTCGACCTGCTGCGCGAAGCCGCGAATGCCAGCCAACTCAAGCGCAACTTCGAAGGCTCGCCACTGCTGTACGTGCCGCAAGTGTATTGGGATTGGTGCCGCCCCAAAGTGCTGGTGATGGAGCGCATCTACGGCGTGCAGGTCACCGACCTCGCGACGCTGGCCGACCAGCGTACCGATATGAAGATGCTCGCCGAGCGTGGCGTGGAGATTTTCTTCACCCAAGTGTTCCGCGACAGTTTCTTCCACGCCGACATGCACCCGGGCAATATCTTCGTCAGCACCGTCAACCCGTGGAGCCCGCAGTACATCGCGATCGACTGCGGCATCGTCGGCAGCCTGACGCCGGAAGACCAGGACTACCTGGCCCGCAACCTGTTCGCCTTCTTCAAGCGCGACTACCGGCGCGTGGCGCAATTGCACATCGATTCGGGCTGGGTGCCGGCTGAGACCAAGCTCAACGAATTCGAAGCGGCGATCCGTACCGTGTGCGAGCCGATCTTTGAAAAACCGTTAAAAGATATTTCCTTCGGCCAGGTCTTGATGCGCCTGTTCCAGACCGCGCGGCGCTTCAATATGGAAGTGCAGCCACAGTTGGTGCTGTTGCAGAAAACCCTGCTCAACATCGAAGGCCTTGGCCGCCAGCTGTACCCGGACCTCGACCTGTGGAATACCGCCCAGCCGTTCCTCGAACGCTGGATGCGCGAGCGGATGAGCCCGAAAACCATGCTGGGCAACCTGCACAGCCAGATGGAACAACTGCCGCACTTGGCCAACATGACCCGCGACCTGTTGGAGCGCATGTCCCAGCCCCACGCCAAGGACCCGGCGCCGCCCTGGAAGAAGCGCAAGGACGACTGGTTCCTGCGCCTGCTGGGCGCTGCGCACCTGGTCGGCGGGGTGATGCTGGCCATCGGTGGTCCGCTGAACCAACTGGGCCACTGGCCGGCTGGCATCATGGTCGCCGTGGGTGTTTATCTGATCGTGCGTCGATAGCCAATCCGGTTATACACTGTCGCAAATTGCCGGAGCCGAACATGAAAGACTGGCTGGACGAGATCAAGTGGGACAGTGACGGCCTGGTGCCGGCCATTGCCCAGGACTACAAGACCGGGCGCGTGCTGATGATGGCCTGGATGAACCGCGAGGCCCTGAGCCTCACTGCCACTGAGCAGCGCGCCATCTACTGGTCACGCTCGCGTGGCAAACTGTGGCGCAAGGGCGAAGAGTCCGGGCACGTGCAAACCCTGCACGAGATGCGCATCGACTGCGACGCCGACGTGGTGATCCTCAAGGTCGAGCAGATCGGCGACATCGCCTGCCACACCGGCCGTCACAGCTGCTTCTATCGCGTGTTCGAGAACGGCGAATGGAAAGTCGTGGAGCCGGTGCTCAAAGACCCGCACGCCATCTACTCGGCAGGACACTGAACATGAGCGATACCCTGAACCGTGTGGCCCAGGTGCTGGAAGACCGCAAAGGCGCGGACGCCGACAGCTCCTACGTCGCCAGCCTGTACCACAAGGGCTTGAACAAGATCCTGGAAAAACTCGGCGAAGAATCCGTCGAGACGATCATCGCCGCCAAGGACGCGCAAATCAGCGGCGACTGCAGCGATGTGATCTACGAAACCGCCGACTTGTGGTTCCACAGCCTGGTCATGCTCGCCCAACTGGGGCAGCATCCACAGGCAGTGCTGGATGAACTGGACCGTCGCTTCGGCTTGTCCGGGCATGCCGAAAAGGCTTCGCGCCCGTCCGCTTGAATAACGTTGACTGAGGAATTGCAGCATGGGCATTTTTGACTGGAAACACTGGATCGTCATTCTGGTGGTCGTGGTACTGGTATTCGGCACCAAGAAACTCAAGAACCTCGGCACCGACGTCGGCGAGTCGATCAAGGGCTTCCGTAAAGCCATGAACGACGACGAAAAACCGGCCGACCCGGTGGTCAATCCCGTACCGCCGGCCCAGCCTGTGCACCCGCAGGCCACCCAGCCGATCACCGAGCGTCGTACCTTCGACGTGCAGGCTGAAAAAGTCGAAGAGCCGACCCGCAAAGACTCGTGAGCACTGACTAATGTTTGGTATCAGCTTCTCTGAACTGCTGCTCGTCGGCCTGGTAGCCCTGCTGGTACTGGGGCCGGAACGCCTGCCCGGTGCGGCACGCACGGCCGGCCTGTGGATCGGGCGCCTGAAACGCAGTTTCAACGCCATCAAACAGGAAGTTGAAAGGGAAATCGGCGCCGACGAAATCCGCCGGCAACTGCACAACGAACATATTCTGTCGTTGGAGCAGGAAGCCCGGAAGATTCTGTCACCCGTGCAGGAACCCGCCAAACCGGTGGAGCCGGTGGCTGACAACACCATCGCGCCAACCGTTGAGGCCGCTCCCGTGCAGCCCACCGCGCCAACCGAGCCTGCGCCGACGCCTGCCGCGTCGCCCGCGCCCCATGACCCCACATTGCCGCCGCGAGCCCCATGAGCGCTGATAAACCGGAAAACGACCAGCATATGCCGCTGGTCTCGCACCTCACCGAGCTGCGTACCCGCCTGCTGCGTTGCGTAGCGGCCATCTTCATCATCTTTGCCGGGTTATTCGCCTTTACCCAGCAGATCTACACCTTCGTCTCCACGCCGCTGCGCCAGTACCTGCCGGCCGGCGCGACGATGATCGCCACCGATGTGTCATCACCGTTCCTGACGCCGTTGAAGCTGACCATGATGGTCTCGCTGTTCCTGGCGATCCCGGTGATCCTGCATCAGATCTGGGGCTTTATCGCGCCGGGCCTGTACAAGCATGAGAAGCGCATCGCGGTGCCGTTGCTGGTGTCGAGCATCCTGCTGTTCTACACCGGCATGGCGTTCGCCTACTTCCTGGTGTTCCCGTTGATCTTCAAATTTTTCGCCGCCGCCACCCCGGCCGGCGTGGAAATGATGACCGACATCACCAGCTACCTCGACTTCGTGATGACGCTGTTCTTCGCCTTTGGCGTGGCCTTCGAAATCCCGGTGGCCGTGGTGTTGCTGGTGTGGATCGGCGTGGTCAACGTGCAATACCTGAAGAAGATCCGCCCCTACGTGATCATCGGCTGCTTCGTGGTCGGTATGATCCTCACCCCGCCGGATATTTTCTCCCAGACCCTGCTGGCCGTGCCGATGTGGATGCTGTTCGAGATTGGCATCCTGTTCAGCAGCTTGATCACCAAGCGCGGCGAACACCCGGATGACCAAACCGCCGACGACGACCAGCCGCCAGCGACCCAGCCGTGAACCTGCTGCTGCTGGAAGAGGCCGACTTTATCGCGGCCGACCGTGTTGTGCTGCGTGATCGGCGCCTGGTGCACATGCAGGAAGTCCACCGCGCCGTCGTAGGCGACAGCCTGCGTGTCGGGCGCATCGGCGGGTTGATGGGCAATGCACAACTGGTGCGCCTGGAAGCCCGCGAAGCCGAACTGCAAGTGAGCTTCGACCAACCTCCACCGGCCAAACTGCCGCTGACGCTGCTGCTGGCCCTGCCGCGCCCGAAAATGCTGCGCCGGGTGCTGCAGACCGTGGCCGCCATGGGCGTGCCCAAGGTGGTGCTGGTCAACAGCTACCGGGTCGAGAAGAGCTTCTGGCAGACCCCGTTCCTGGAGCCCGAGGCGATTCGCGAGCAATTGATCCTCGGCTTGGAACAGGCCCGAGACACGGTGTTACCCGAGATTGTTATCGAAAAGCGCTTCAAGCCCTTCGTCGAAGACCGCCTGCCGGCCATGACCGAAGGCACCCTGGGCCTGATCGGTCACCCAGGCGATTACCCGGCGTGCCCACGTGGGCTGGATGAGCCGGTGACCCTGGCGATCGGGCCTGAGGGTGGCTGGATTCCCTACGAAGTGGACCTGCTGACCCAAGCAGGGCTGCAGCCGGTGCAACTCGGTGCACGCATCCTACGGGTCGAAACGGCCGTCACCGCCCTGCTCGCCCGGCTCTTCTAACCACAAACCTGGCAAACGACGCAGCTCCCCTGTGTCACTACAGATTCCTGCGTATCTGCCGATAACCCGTGAATAAGTCCAAGCCTTGTTCCACGGGAGTTTGCAGTATGTATCGTTGGTTAGCCGAAAAGCTGGGGAATGTCAGCGTCAAAACCAAACTTGGCGTGGGCTTCGGCCTGGTATTACTGCTGACGCTAATGATCACCTTCACCGGCTGGACCGGGCTTTCAGGCGTGATCAGTCGCGGGGACAAACTGGGTTATATCGCCAGCCTCAACGACCTGAGCAAGGACCTGC
Organism: Pseudomonas sp. OV546; assembly: GCF_900116845.1. Classification (NCBI taxonomy): domain Bacteria; kingdom Pseudomonadati; phylum Pseudomonadota; class Gammaproteobacteria; order Pseudomonadales; family Pseudomonadaceae; genus Pseudomonas; species Pseudomonas sp. OV546. The sequence continues at coordinate 346,658 of NZ_FPCE01000004.1, forward strand.
GCATTGCGCGCCTGGACTTCGAAATGCGCCGTGGCGAACAGGGGCCGGCAGCCGTCAATGAGCTGCTTGGCAAGCTGGAAGGTGGCCTGAAAACCGCGCGCACGCTAATCGAGCAGCCCGCCGATATTGCTCTGATCGATGATCAACTGGCAGGGGTCGACCAGTACAAGCGGGCATTTGATGCCATGGTCCAGGCCGGAGCCAATCGCGAAAACGCCCGTAGCAAATTGGGCGATACCGCTGACAACGCGGTACTCAAGGTAAACGAAGTCGAAAAATCCCTGCTGCAAGGTGACAACGTCAGCCAGTTCAACAGCGTTGTTGATGTGAGCAAATTGATCCAGCAAGCGCGCTTTCAGGTGCGCGGCTATACCTACAGCGGCAAGGTCGAAGCAGAGCAGCCCGCGCTGGACGCCATCGACAATGCCCTGAAAAAAATCGCCAGCCTCACGGGCCAAATCCCTGAACAATATTCGACCAACCTGCAACAGGCCAGCGTGTCACTGCAAGCCTATCGCGCAGCGGTCAGCCAATACCGCGACTCTCAGGTTGCCAGCGCTGCAGCGCTGAAAATCATGGGCGTGCAGGGCGACATATTGCTGGACCGCAGTAACAAGCTGACCACCTCGCAAACGGTGGTGCGTGACGCCGATGCCGCAAACGCCAAGCAGCTGTTGCTGTTGGCCACCGTACTGGCGCTGATCTTCGGCCTCGTCGCCGCCTGGGCCATCACCCGCCAGATCATCATCCCGCTCAACCAGACACTCCAGGTGGCCGAACGCGTGGCCTCGGGTGACCTGAGCCACAACCTGACCTCTCTACGCCAGGACGAACTGGGTCAACTGCAACGCGCCATGCAAAGCATGACCGTCGGCCTGCGTGAGCTGATCGGTGGCATCAGCGACGGCGTCACCCAAATCGCCAGCGCCGCTGAACAGCTGTCCGCCGTGACCGAGCAAACCAGCGCCGGGGTCAACAGCCAGAAAGTCGAGACCGACCAGGTCGCCACCGCCATGAACGAAATGGCCGCCACCGTGCAAGAAGTGGCGCGCAACGCCGAGGAAGCCTCCGAAGCTGCCGTGGCCGCTGACCAGCAGGCCCGTGAAGGCGACAAAGTGGTCGGCGAAGCCATCGCCCAGATCGAACGCTTGGCCACCGAAGTGGGCAACTCCACGGCGGCCATGGGCGACCTGAAGCGCGAAAGCGACAAAATCGGCAGCGTGCTCGACGTGATCAAGTCCGTGGCCCAGCAAACCAACCTGCTGGCCCTCAACGCCGCGATTGAAGCCGCACGTGCCGGCGAAGCCGGGCGAGGTTTCGCCGTGGTGGCGGACGAGGTACGCAGCCTGGCCCAGCGCACACAGAAGTCCACCGAAGAGATCGAAGAGCTGATCGTCGGCCTGCAAAACGGCACCCAACAGGTCGCAAGCATCATGGACAACAGCCGTGGCCTGACCGACAGCAGCGTCGAGCTGACCCGCCGTGCCGGTAGCGCCCTGGCGAACATCACCCGTACGGTCTCGACCATCCAGGCGATGAATTCGCAGATCGCCACGGCGGCCGAGCAGCAAAGCGCGGTGGCCGAGGAGATCAACCGCAGTGTGTTGAACGTGCGCGATGTGTCGGAACAAACCTCTTCGGCCAGCGAAGAAACCGCAGCCTCCAGCGCTGAGCTGGCGCGCCTGGGTATCTACCTGCAAACCCTGGTAGGCCGCTTCAAGGTTTGATCCCCGCGTGGCGGCCATCAGGGTCGCCACCGACAATTTGTGAAATTTCCTACACGCTTTTCAGGTCGTGAACCGACTTGTATGGCGGCGAAAAAAGTAGCGTTTCAACTTCCCCTGACCCGCGTCAGCCGGAATCTCGAAACGCTATCTTTGATTCGTTGGAGGTTCACTATGTTTAGTCCACTGACCCGCCTGCTGGAAAACACCAGCATCGCCCTGAAACTTGCCCTGGGCTTTGGCCTGGTGCTGGCCCTCAGCCTGATCATCGCGTCAACCGGCTGGCAAGCCTTGAACAAATCGGTCGATCGCTCACAGAAACTGACAATCCTCTCGCAACTCGCGATTGTCGGCGAAGAGTTGCGCGCTGATCGCATCCTTTACCGGACCCTCAGCAACCCGGAGAGCCTGGCAAGGATCAGCTCGCACATGGAGAAGATCGACCGCATCCTGACTGAGCTTTCACCACGCTTTACCGACCCGCTCAACCAACGCCAACTGCAGAACAGCCGGGACTTTGCGGCGAGCTTCAAAGCCGCCCTGAATGGCCTGGACAGCTTGATCAAACACCGTGAAAACACCCGTGCACAGCTCAAGCGCAGCGCCGCAGAGACCAGCGACGCGCTTGCCGAACTCACCAGCGATCTGCCCAGCCAAGATGATGAAAACGCCCTGGAGGCCATCGAACAACTGCGCCACGCCTTGGAACAAGCCGAAGATCGTGCCCAGGCCCAGGCTTGGGCCGCCGCCTCTTTGGAGGCCTATGTCGACAGTGTCGATACTGCGATCCAAACCTTGGACCGCACCCAGAAAGCAGTCACTGCATTGCCCGTCAACGGCGCCGCACTGGAAAAGGTCCTGCTCAACTATCGGACTCATCTGACCGACCTCAAGGAGGCCCAACTCAGTACTGAAGCCCGGCAGTTCCAACTCGAACAGCAACTGGATCAGTTGCTCAAGGAAAGCGACCAGTTAAGCGAAGACCAGAGCACCAAGCGAAACAACGAAGCGAGCCTGGCGCGTACCCTGCTGCTGAATGTCACCGTCGCCGCACTGCTACTGGGCAGCCTGGCCGCCTGGTTGATCGCGGGCCAGATCGTCGTACCGCTGCGCCAAGTATTGCTGACGGCTAATCGGATCGCCGAGGGCGATCTGAGCACCACCACCAGCACCTCTCGCCGGGATGAATTAGGCCAGTTACAGCACAGTATCGGGCAAATGACGCATAACCTGCGCGGCCTGATCAGCGGTATTGGCGACAGCGCCCGACAAATCGCCAGTGCCGCCACACAGCTGTCCACTGTCTCCGAGCAGACCCGCGCCGGGCTCAGCAACCAAAAGGACGAAACCGATCAGGTGGCCACCGCCATGAACGAAATGCTCGCCACCGCCCAGGAAGTCGCCCGGCACGCCGAGCAGGCGTCTATCGCGGCCAATGAAGCGGACCAACAGGCCTGCGCCGGTGACAAGGTGGTTGCACAAGCCATTGAGGAGATCGGCCATCTGGCCAGTGAAATGGCCCTGTCCAGCCGCGCCATGCTGGCACTGCAGCAGGAGAGCCAAAAAATCGGCAGTGTGCTGGACGTGATCAAGTCCGTGTCCCAGCAAACCAACCTGTTGGCGCTGAACGCGGCCATCGAGGCCGCACGCGCGGGCAATGCCGGTGAAGGGTTTGCGGTGGTAGCCGATGAAGTACGCAGCCTGGCGCAACGCACACAGGAATCGGCCGAAGAAATCGAAAGGCTGATCAGCGGCCTGCACGCCGGTACACAACAGGTGGCCGACATCATGGACAGCAGCCGCCACCTGACCGACCACAGCGTCGGCCTGACCCGCGACGCCGGCGACGCACTGGGGGCGATTGCCCGGACGGTATCGATCATCCAGGAAATGAACCAGCAGATTGCCGCCGCCGCCGAACAACAGAGCGCCGTGGCCGAGGAGATCAATCGCAGTGTGTTGAAAGTACGGGATGTTTCCGAACAAACCGCAGCCGCCAGCGAGGAAACGGCGGCGGCGAGCGTTCAGTTGACAAGATTGAGCCTTGACCTGCAGACACTGGTCGGCAAATTCAGGCTCTGAGACTCACCACATGTGTGGCGACTGGCTTGTTGTGGCGAGCGAGCTTGCTCGCGCTGGGCTGCGAAGCGGCCCTAAAAACCTGCCACTGCGATTTGGCTTAAAAACGCGGATGGGTTTATGGGGGCCGCTACGCGGCCCAGCGCGAGCAAGCTCGCTCACTACAGGTCAACTTTTAGCGCTCTGGAAGTGTTGACTACAGGACCTGGCGCAGGAACGCCTGGGCGCGAGGGTCTTTCGGTGAGTCGAAGAACTCGGCGGGGGCCGCATCTTCCAGCAACTTGCCATGATCGAAGAACAGCACGCGGTCCGCCACTTCACGGGCAAAGCCCATTTCGTGGGTCACACAGACCATGGTCATGCCCTCCAAGGCGAGCGTCTTCATCACGTCCAGCACTTCGCCGACCATTTCCGGGTCGAGGGCCGAGGTGGGCTCATCAAACAGCATCACCTTGGGCTCCATGGCCAACGCCCGGGCAATCGCGACCCGTTGCTGTTGGCCACCGGACAAGCGTGAGGGGAACTCATTGGCCTTCTGTGCAATGCCGACCTTCTCCAGCAGCGCCAGGGCCTTGGCCTCACGCTCCTGCTTGCCGCGCTTGCGCACGACTTTCTGCGCCAGGCACAGGTTTTCCAGCACGGTCATGTGCGGAAACAGGTTGAAGTGCTGGAACACCATGCCGACTTCGCGGCGGTAGGCGTTCACGTCGGTCTTCGGGTCGGCCAGTTGCAAGCCGTCGATGCTCACCGAGCCGGAGTCGAACTCCTCCAGGCCGTTGAGGCAACGCAGGAACGTGGACTTGCCGGAGCCGGACGGGCCGATCACCACCAGCACTTCGCCCTTGGCCACCTGGGTGGTCACATGGTCCACCGCACGGACCACATGGCCACGGGTGTCGAAAACTTTTACCAGATCGCGAACTTCAATCACTTTGCGCGAGCCTCCGCTCAAGCCGGCTGGCCATTTTCGACAGCGGCAGGTTGATCAGCAGGTACAGGCCTGCCACGCAGAACAGGATTTCAAACGGCGAAAATGAAGTGGTGATCACTTCACGGCCACTCTTGAGCAATTCGGTAATCGCGATCACCGACACCAGGGACGTGTCCTTGACCAGGCTGATAAATTGCCCGGCCAGCGGTGGCAGCACGCGCTTGAACGCCTGCGGCAGTACCACATGGCGCATCGACTGGCTGGCACTCAGGCCCAGGGAGCGCGCGGCTTCGTTCTGGCCACGGGTGATGGACTGCACACCGGCGCGGACGATTTCAGCCACATAGGCACCGGTAAACAGCGACAGCGCCGCAATCCCGGCGAATTCCCGGGACAGGTTGAGCACCGTGCCAATAAAGAAATAGAAGATGAAGATCTGCACCAATAGCGGCGTACCGCGCACCAGCTCGACGTAGATCGTCGACAGATCACGCAAGGTCGGGTTGCTGGACAAGCGGCACAAGCCGGTCGCCAGACCAATCGCCAGGCCGAGGATTCCGGACACCACCGATAACCATAGCGTGGTCCACAAACCCCACATCAATGGCCCCAACGCCCAATGCCGGGTCACGCCCACCACATCGCCTTCGGCGACATCGTCACCGCGCGCCACTTGCAGGCTGTTGTCGGCAACAGTCAGCTTTTGCTCGGTGCCGGCGTCGTTGCGCAAGGTCACTTCGGCGACGTCGCCTTTGCGGACCAACTCGACAACCGTGGAGATGTCAGCGGCGCGTTGGGACTCTTCAGCCTGGTAGGCGAAGTACTGCGGTACGCGGTTCCAGCGCCATTCGTAGGACATCAGCGAGGTGGCGTAGTACAGCGCACCGGCCAGGCCAACCAGCACAACCACAGTCAGCAGGTGCCAGGGCCATTGGGCTTTTTTCTGTTTCATTTACTCAGTATCCAAAAGAGTCGGGCGCGCGCCAGCCTTATTCCATGTCCTTGAGCCACTCGGAGCTCTTGAACCACTTGTCATGGATGCGATCGTAGGTGCCGTCGTTGCGGATCTGGTGCAGGAAGTTGTTGATGAAGTTGATGCTGTCGTAGTCGCCTTTCTTCAGGCCAAACGCCAGGGGTTCGAAGGTGAAGGGTTCTTCCAGGAACACCAGCTTGCCATTGCCGACTTTTTTCTCGGCAACCACGTTGTACGGCGCGTCATACACAAAGGCATCGGCCTTGCCGTTGACCACGTCCAGCACGCCTTCCTGTTCGTTGTCGTAACCGTGGTACTTGGCTTTGGAGATCAGCTTTTTGGCGACCATCTCACCGGTGGTGCCCAGCTTGGAGGTCAGGCGGTATTTCTCGTCGTTCAAGTCTTTGTAGGACTTGATGGTGCCTTCCAGTTCCTTGCGGATCAGCAGGGTCTGGCCGACCACAATGAAGGGTTCGCTGAAGTTCAGGCGCAGGTTGCGTTCCTGAGTCAGGGTCATGCCGCTGCCGATCATGTCGAACTTGCCGGTCAGGAAGGCGGGGATAATGCCGTCGTAGCCGGTGGATACCAGCTCCAGCTTGACCCCCATGGACTTGGCCATGGCCTTGAGGATGTCGACTTCGAAGCCGATGATTTCACCGCGCTTGTCTGTCATTTCGAACGGCATGTAGGTCGGGTCCATGCCGACTTTCAGCGTGCCGCGCTTGACCGCATCATCGATCGCACCCGCCTGGGCCGCAGTGGCCGCGACCAGTGCGGTGACGCCGAGCAGCAGCATCGAAAGATACTTTTTCATCATCAAGTCCCCTGAACGATTCTTGTAAGGTCGGCGCGCAAAAGGGCTGCACCATTTCGGGGTGCGATCCTAACCCACTCGTTGCTCGTCACAAAGGTTTCACGGCTATTTGTTATCGGCATATGTCGGAAAAGCCCCACATCGGTGCGGCAAAGCTCAGGGGCAGACACTTACGCAGAGGAGTACCGGCAACCGGTTGATGTGTAAGCAGTTATGACTTTCAGTCGATTTCCACCCACCAATCGGTGTCTTTAAACCACTTGTCGTGCAGGCGATCGTAGGTCCCATCCTGGGCCACTTGATTAAGAAAATGGTTGATCCAGTTGAGGCTGTCGAAATCGCCCTTTTTCAAGCCGAACGCCAAGGGTTCGAAGGTAAAGGGTTGCTCAAGTGCCAGCAGCGTGCTGTTTTCCGGGCGGCTCAGGGCGATCAGGTTGTAGGGTGCGTCATGAATAAAAGCATCGGCCGCTCCCGCCAACACCTGGCGTACCCCTTCTTCCGGAGTGGCAAAACTGCTGATGCGGGCCGCCCCCAAAAACCGTCGGGCTGCCGCCTCACCCGTGGTGCCTTCGGTGGTGGCGATCCGGTAACTGGCGTCATCCAGGTCCTCGACACTGCTGACCTTGCCCAGAAGCCTTGGGTGCAACACCACCGACTGGCCGACCACGATGAACGAGTCGCTGAAGTTGAGCTTGAGGTTGCGTTCCTGGGTGACGGTCATGCCGCTGCCGATCAGGTCGAATTTCTTTGCCTGCAACCCCGCCACCAGCTCGGTGTAGGGCACAGTGACCAATTCAAGCTCGACCCCCAAGGCTTGGCTCATGACCTTGAGCAGGTCGATTTCAAAGCCGACGATGCGTCCCTGTTTATCGGTCATTTCGAAGGGCACGTAGGTGGGCGTGGTGCCGACCTTGAGCGCGCCGCGTCGAACGGCGTCGTCAATCGCGCCAGCCTGTGCCAGGCCCATGTGAATCCATGCGACAGCGCTGATCAGCAGCGCAGAACAATAGCCTTTGCTCATGAAGACCCCAGTAGCCGGTTAAATTCGGGGCGATGCTAACTCAGCCACGGGCACGGCAATACGCCTCGAACAAGGGTCTTTTGTTTCGAAATAACAAGAGGTTAAGCCGAGAGGGAAAGTAACGAAAAACGCTGTAGGACCAGCGTTCGGAACACCCCCGAGGAGAACCCTCGGGGGCGTCTGAATCAGGCCGGTTGGGCCTGGGACGACAGCGGTTGCAGCGGCAGCAACGGCGCGTGCGGGTCAGCCTTGATCGATTCCCGCCAGGCGGCGAGCCACTCGGCATGGCCTTCGCTCCAGACCTGCTCGTGCAGGCGAGCCAGGGCTACCGGGTCACTGAGCAAGGCCAGGCGTTCACCGTTGTTGAGGCCGGCAGGACCGACTTTCAACGCGTGACGCACACGTTCGGCACGCAGGTACTCGATCGGCTCGGCCTGCGCGTGACGCGAGGTCGCCAGGGCACAGGCCAGGGCGTTCTGCTGCGGGTCGACCACCGAGCGCACAAAGCCGTCATTCAGCGCATGCCAACGGTTTTCGTGGGTGTACTTGTCGGTGGACAGCAGCGCTTGCGGCGGATTGTATTCCTCAGGGATCAGGAACAGGCTCTCGTCGCGGGACTTGAGGCCCAGCCCGACACGGCTGGAAATCACCGACACCGGGATCGACAGCATCAGCGACCCCACGATCGGCACCAGCCACCACAGGAAGCTTGGGTTCAACCACACCACCAGCAACGCCCAAAAGAAGCCGAGCAAGGTCTGGGTGCCATGGCGCTTGATCGCTTCACCCCATGGGGTGGAGTCATCGTCACGCTGCGGCGAGTTCCAGGTCGCGGCCCAGCCGAGGAACGCGGCGAGTACGAAACGGGTGTGGAAGATCATCCGTACCGGTGCCAGCAGCATGGAGAACAGCATCTCCAGCAGCATCGACAAGGTCACCTTGAACTTGCCGCCGAACTCTTTCGCGCCTTTGGCCCAGATCAGGATGATGCTCAGCAGCTTCGGCAGGAACAACAGCACGATGGTGGTGGAGAACAGCGCCACCGCTTTGTCCGGATGCCATTGCGGCCACAGTGGGTAAAGCTGGCGTGGCGCCATGAAGTACTGCGGCTCCATCAGGGTGTTCACTGCCAGCAGGGCCGTGGACAGCACCAGGAACAGGAACCACAACGGTGCCGACAGGTAGGACATCACACCGGTCAGGAACACCGCGCGGTGCACCGGGTGCATACCCTTGACCAGGAACAGGCGGAAGTTCATCAGGTTACCGTGGCACCAGCGACGGTCACGCTTGAGTTCGTCCAGCAGGTTCGGCGGCAGTTCTTCGTAGCTGCCCGGCAGGTCGTAGGCAATCCACACGCCCCAGCCGGCACGACGCATCAGCGCAGCTTCAACAAAGTCGTGGGACAGAATGGAACCGGCGAACGCGCCTTTGCCCGGCAATGGCGCCAGGGCGCAATGCTCGATAAACGGCTTCATGCGGATAATCGCGTTGTGACCCCAGTAGTGGGATTCACCCAACTGCCAGAAGTGCAGGCCGGCGGTAAACAGCGGGCCGTAGACGCGGGTCGCGAACTGCTGCATGCGTGCATACAGGGTGTCCATGCCCGACGCACGCGGCGCGGTCTGGATAATCCCGGCGTCCGGCGTGGCTTCCATCAGGCGCACCAGGCTGGTCAGGCATTCGCCGCTCATGACGCTGTCGGCGTCGAGCACGACCATGTATTTGTAGTCACCGCCCCAACGACGGCAGAAGTCGTCGAGGTTGCCGCTCTTGCGCTTTACGCGACGGCGACGGCGGCGATAGAAGATCTTGCCGAAACCACCCGCTTCACGGCACACGTCGAGCCAGGCTTGCTGTTCGGCGATGCAGATGTCGGCGTCATTACTGTCGCTGAGCACGAAGAAGTCGAAGCGGTCGAGGTCACCGGTGGCGGCGACCGACTCGAACGTCGCGCGCAGACCCGCGAATACACGCGGCACGTCTTCGTTGCAGATCGGCATCACCAACGCGGTGCGGGCGTCTTTCGGAATCGGCTCGTCGCCGGCACTCTTACCGGAGATCCGGTATTTATCGTGGCCGGTGAGCAGCTCCAGAAAGCCCATCAACGCGGTCCAGAAACCCGCCGAGACCCAGCAGAACAAAATCCCGAACATGATCAGGATGCTGGTTTGCAGGGCGTAAGGCAGTACCTGGGTAGCGGTTTGCAACAAGGTCTGGTTGCGGATTTCGTCGAAGTCGACCAGCGACCAGCCCTGGTACGGCATGATGCCTTTCATGTACCAGCCGGCGACGATGGTCTGGCCGAGCATCAGCACCAGCAGAATGTAACGGCGGATCGAACCCACGGTGCGCCAGCGGGCGGCCGGCAATACGCGCTCATCCTTCGGCGGGGCCGGCGGGTTGCTGCGGCCGGTGAGACGACGCCAGCCGCGCACCAGGATATTGGTACGCCACGGCTCCGGCACCACACGGGTACGACGAATCGGCGGCGTGGCCTTGAGGCACACACGGCCGCTGGCATCCAGCACCAGCATTTCGGCGTCTTGCAGCTCTTCGGCCGTGTTGAGGGTCAAACGGCGGCCTACCGACGCCTGGGCGGCGTCGGTGGGCGCGTCGAACGTCGACGACGACAAACGCTCGTGCAACTCGGTGAAGGATGTGCAGCCCGCCAGTTCGGCGCGCTGCTCAGCGGTCATCGGTAGATGCGCCAGGTACTCGGACAGAGTCTCAGGCGTTACTTGAGAATTACTCATCGGCAGGCAACTGATAGCTCCAGGTTTCGGTCAGGACTTGTTCGGTCTTGATCGGCTCCGGCGTGGCTGGGGCAGCTTCTGGCTGCTTGGCTTCCTTGTCTTTCGCGTCTTTCGCGTCTTTCTTGGCCTGTTTCTCGTGTTGCTTGGCCAGGACCTTGTCAGCCTTGAGCACGTGGCTCGAGTCCTGCTCAGGGGCCGGCGGTGCAACATCCTGCACCAGCGCCGCGCGCATTTCGGTCGGCTTGCCTGCGTCCTTGATCTTCATGCGCAGGGTCAAGCGCCAGCCTTTGGTGTGCTCGTTGTAGCGCACGCTGTTTTCAACCAGCTCGGCGTTGTCGCTGACACTGACCTGGCTGCGCACCGGGGCATCCGCCGGCAGCGCCTTGAGGGACGGGCCCTCGAAGTCGACCAGGTAGGCCACGCTGCCGTCAGGCTGGCGGATCAAGTTGGATTGCTTCACGTCACCGGTGGAGCGCAGGGTCTGCTTGACCCAGGCGCTGTCGGCCGGGTGCAAGGCTTTCTCGTCCATGGTCCAGTGCAGGCGGTAGGAAACGTCCAGCGGCTGGCCCACTTCCGGCAGTTTTTCCGGGCTCCAGAAGGCAACGATGTTGTCGTTGGTTTCATCGGCGGTCGGAATCTCTACCAGGTTGACGGTGCCTTTGCCCCAGTCGCCCTCAGGCTCGATCCAGGCGCTTGGGCGCTTGTCGTAGTTGTCGTCGAGGTCTTCGTAGTGGCTGAAGTCGCGGCCGCGTTGCAGCAGGCCGAAACCTTTCGGGTTCTCTACGGTGAAGTTGCTGACCGACAGGTGTTTAGGGTTGTTCAGCGGACGCCAGATCCACTCGCCATTGCCGGCATGGATCGACAGGCCGCTGGAATCGTGCAGCTCGCGACGGTAGTTCAGCACTTTGGACGGCTGGTTCGCACCGAACAGGTACATGCTGGTCAACGGGGCTACGCCCAGTTTGGTGACCTTGTCGCGCAGGAACATCTGGGATTTCACATCGACAATGGTGTCGGTGCCCGGACGCAGGATCAGGCGATAAGCGCCGGTAGCGCGTGGCGAGTCCAACAGGGCAAAGATCACCAGTTGTTTCTCACCCGGCTTTGGACGTTCGATCCAGAACTCGGTGAAGCGAGGGAATTCTTCGCCGGACGGCAAGGCAGTATCGATCGCCATGCCACGGGCGGACAGGCCATACGACTGACCCTTGCCGACCACGCGGAAGTAGCTCGCGCCGAGCATGGTCATGATTTCGTCTTGCTTGTCGGCCTTGTTGATCGGGTACAGCACACGGAAGCCGGCATAACCCAGCTGTTCGGTGGCTTTAGGATCAAACTTCACGTCGCCGAAATCGAAACGCGTCGGGTCGTACTTGATTTCCTGGACGCTGTCGGCGGTGACTTCATTGATTTTCACCGGTGTATCGAAGTGCATACCCTGGTGATAGAAGGACAGCTTGAACGGGGTGTTCTGATCGGCCCACTCGGCTTTTTCGTTGCGGAAACGAATCTTCTGGTAGTCCGCGAATTTCATTTCGCGGAATTCGTTCGGCAGATTGCTACGCGGAGCTTCGTATTTCTGCCCGGCCAGCTCTTTTGCCTTGGCCGACACATCATCCAGACTGAATGCCCACAGTTGACCCGCGCCGAACAGGCAAAACAGGGCAGAGCCCGTCACCAGTGCGTTTCGTAACCGTTTGGCTGACAATTTTGGTGCATTACAGGGACTAACAATCACGAGCAACCCTCGCCGAAAACAGATCAAAAAACCAACGGCCAGCTATCTATATGCCAGGTTGGCGAGCATTGTTCCGACTCCCCTTGGGCAAAATGATTCCCCATCGGTTGTCGGACAAGTCTCTACCTAAGTCAAAAATGGACCAAACAACGCTGATCCCCGTAGCGCGCGATTATCTAGTAGCCCGCGAAACAACGCATCAGGGATAACGAAGTATTTGTAGCGAAACCCTACGTTTTTAGGCATTAAAAGTCGTTTTTAATACATTCACGTCTGTAAGAGGAAGGTGACAGGCCCGTCATTGACCAAATGCACCTGCATATCGGCGCCAAAACGCCCCGACGCCACCTTGCCATGCAATTGTTGCGCTTGTAACAGCAAATGATCGAAAAGCGCCGCTCCCAGGGCCGGCGGGGCCGCTGTGGAGAAGCTCGGCCGCAGCCCGCTCTTGGTATCCGCCGCCAGGGTGAACTGCGACACCAGCAACAAACCGCCGTCGATATCCTTGAGCGATAGGTTCATCTTGCCTTCGTCGTCACTGAATACCCGGTAGTTCAGCAGCTTGTGCAGCAGTTTATCGGCACTCTCCGGCGTATCCGAAGGCTCGACAGCCACCAGCACCAGCAACCCTTGATCGACGGCGCCGACGATTTCGCCCGCCACCTCGACCCGGGCGCCTCGTACCCGTTGCAACAGGCCCTTCATGCTTCTTCAGGCGGCAGATCAAGCAGGCGCCGTGCCATTTCAGCGGTCGCGCGTACCAGCGCATCGGTAATACCGGGCTCCGACGCCGCATGGCCAGCCTCGCGAATCACCTGCAGCTCGCTGTTGGGCCACGCCTGATGCAGCTCCCAAGCGTTATCCAACGGGCAGATCATATCGTAGCGACCGTGGATGATTACGCCAGGCAGATGCGCAATCTTGTGCATATCGCGGATCAGTTGGTTGGGCTCCAAGAAGGAGTTGTTGGTGAAGTAGTGACATTCGATACGCGCGATGGACAGCGCGCGCTGCGGCTCGGAAAACCGCTCCACGTGCTGCGGGCTCGGGCACAGCCCCAGCATGCGGCCTTCCCAGCCGGACCAGGCCTTGGCCGCGTGCATCTGGGCGATCTGGTCGTTGCCGGTGAGACGCTTGTGATAGGCCGCGATCATGTCGTGGCGCTCTTCCGCCGGGATAGGCGCGATGTAATCCTGCCAGTAATCCGGGAACAGACGGCTGGCACCGGCCTGGTAGAACCATTCGATATCCTGCGGGCGGGCCAGGAAAATGCCACGCACGATCAGGCCATGCACACGCTCTGGATGGGTTTGCGCGTAGGCCAGGGCCAGGGTCGAGCCCCAGGAACCGCCGAACAGCACCCATTTGTCGATGCCCAGGTGCTCGCGGATGCGCTCCAGGTCGGCGACCAGGTCCCAGGTGGTGTTGTTTTCCAGGCTGGCGCGAGGGGTGGAGCGCCCGCAACCACGCTGGTCGAAGGTGACGATGCGGTACAGGTTCGGGTCGAAATAGCAGCGGCTCTGTGCGTCGCAACCTGCGCCAGGGCCACCATGGATGAATACGACGGGCAAGCCTTCGGGGGAGCCACTTTCATCGACGTACAGCGTGTGGGTGTCATCGACTGCCAGATCGTGCCGGGCGTAGGGTTTGATCTGCGGGTACCAAGTCTGCATTGCGCGCTCCGTAAGGGGTCGGGTTCATCCCTGGGGGGACGTCTTTTATTTTGCCGTCTGGCACTATAAACCCGAATTGTGCAATGAGCATGTCCTTGCGCGCTTAGACCTGTGTCAGCCCTTCTCTCCCCCGGCCATCGGGGTCCAACAGAGTGGATACGCCCGCGGCGTGCAGAGCCTGCCGGCAAAGGAGCGACAGTGAGACCGTCATCGGGGGCAAGCCCCCTCCCACATTGAACCGCGGTCATCCAGACAAAACGCGGTCAAGTGTGGGAGGGGGCTTGCCCCCGATAGCTATTTCAGCAACACCACCACTCACCGATAGTGCGCTTGCCCCCAAGCTAACACCCCTTCCAGCAATTGCTTGAGCACCACCCGCGTCGGCTCGGCCAGGTCCGGGCGATAACGGAACGGCTCAACCTCTTCCATGTAAGTGCTCTGGCACAACTCCAGCTGCACAGCATGGATATCCTGCGCCGGGTCACCGTAATGCCGGGTGATATGGCCGCCCTTGAAACGTCCGTTGAGTACATGGGTGTACTGCGGATGGGTGGCGCAGATGGCCTCCAACTGGCTGGCCAGTCCTGGATCACAGGCAGCGCCGTTGAAGGTGCCAAGGTTGAAGTCCGGCAACTTGCCGTCGAACAGGTGCGGGATCACCGAGCGAATCGAATGCGCGTCAAACAGCAAGGCATAACCGAACTCGGCCTTGAGCCGCGCCAGTTCTTCTTGCAGCGTGCGGTGATAGGGGCCCCAGATCTTTTGCAGGTAACTGGCGCGCTCGGTCTCGCTCGGTTCCAGCCCTTCACGGAACAACGGCACACCCTCGAACAACGTGGCCGGGTACAGGCCGGTGGTTGCACCGGCATACAGTGGCTTGTCGTCGGAGGGCCGATTCAGGTCGATCACAAACCGCGAATATTCGGCCGACAGGGTGCTGGCACCCAGTGCTTCGGCGAAGTCATACAGCGTGGGGATGTGCCAGTCGGTGTCCGGCAGGCTTTGCGCCTCGGGGATCAACCCTGCCTCGACGGCGGGTGTGAGGCGCAGGCCGGCGTGGGGCATGCTGATCAGCAGCGGCACGCGGCCTTGTGTGAAGTTCAGAACCTTATCCACAAGCAATACTCCTCAAACAGTGACGTCGACGCCGTGGCGCACGACGCGTTTATCCAGCTCGCCACCCAGCCAATAGGCCAGGTCGGCAGGGCGATCGATCTGCCAGGCCACAAAGTCCGCGACCTTGCCCACTTCCAACGAACCATGAGTGTCGCCCATGCCCAGGGCAGTGGCGGCATGTTGCGTAGCACCGGCGAGGGCTTCTTCCGGGGTCATGCGGAACAGCGTGCAGGCCATGTTGAGCATCAGGCGCACCGACAGCGCTGGGGACGTGCCGGGGTTGAGGTCGCTGGCGATGGCGATTTTCACACCGTGTTTGCGCAAGGCCTCCATCGGCGGCAACTGGGTTTCGCGCAGGAAGTAGAACGCGCCGGGCAGCAAGACCGCGACGGTGCCGGAGGCGGCCATGGCGATGGCGTCTTCTTCGGTCATGAATTCCAGGTGGTCCGCCGACAACGCGTGGTAACGCGCCGCGAGGCTGGAGCCGTGCAGCGACGAAAGCTGTTCGGCGTGCAGCTTCACCGGCAGGCCCAGTTGCTGGGCGACTTTGAACACGCGCTCCACCTGCTCGGTGGAGAACGCCAAGTATTCGCAGAACGCATCCACCGCGTCCACCAAACTTTCGGCCGCCAAAGCCGGCAGCATTTCGGTGCAGATGTGGTCGATGTAATCGTCGGCGCGGTCCTTGTACTCCGGCGGCAACGCGTGGGCCGCCAGGCACGTGGCGCGCACGCTGACCGGCAACGCTTCGCCGAGGCGACGGGCCACTCGCAGCATCTTGCGTTCGTTGACCAGGTCCAGCCCATAGCCGGACTTGATCTCCACCGTGGTGACGCCGTCGCGCAGCAGACTGCGCAAGCGCTTTTCAGCGCTGGCAAACAGTTCATCTTCCGTCGCAGCGCGGGTGGCACGCACGGTGCTGGCAATACCGCCGCCCTTGGCGGCGATCTCGGCGTAGCTGACACCTTCGAGGCGCTGCTCGAATTCGCCGCTGCGGTTGCCACCGAACACCGTGTGGGTGTGACAGTCGATCAGCCCGGGGGTGACCCACGCGCCGTGCAGGTCATGCACCTGGGCGTAATCCGCCGCCGGTACCTGGCTGCGGGGGCCGATCCACTCGATGAGCGAACCGGCGGTCACCAGGGCGGCGTCCTCGATGATCGAGTATTTGCCCTGGGCCATGGTTGCGACGTGGCAGTGTTGCCAAAGCGTTTTCATCAACGCCTCCCTAGATTAACGATGAGACAAAGCCGGGTCGTAGTGCACCTTGGCCGCTTGCCCGGCTGCAGGCTTGACCCACAACAGGTAGGCAACCACCAGCAGCACGATCCACACGGCACCGACCAGCAAAGCGGCCTGGGTGTCCGGGAAGTAACCCAGCACGCCAAACACGAACAGCATGAAGACGATGGCGGCCGCTGGCGCATAAGGCCAGAACGGCACGGGGAATTTCAGCTCGGCGACTTGTTCCTGGGTCATCGAGCGGCGCATCGCGACCTGGGTGAACAGGATCATCAGCCAGACCCACACAGTGGCGAAGGTCGCGATCGAGGCGATCAGCAGGAACACGTTTTCCGGGATCAGGTAGTTGAGCACCACACCGCCCAGCAGCGCCGCGCCCATCACCACCACGGTCATCCACGGCACGCCGTGCTTGGACAACTGCGCAAAGCCCTTGGGCGCCTGCCCTTGTTGGGCCAGGCCGTACATCATGCGGCCGGCGCCGAAGATGTCGCTGTTGATGGCCGAGACGGCTGCCGAGATCACCACGATGTTGAGGATGGTCGCCGCCGAGCCGATGCCCAGGTTGCTGAAGATCTGCACGAACGGGCTGCCCTGGCTGCCGATCTGCGGCCATGGGTAGATCGCCATCAACACAAACAAGGTCAACACGTAGAACAACAGGATACGCAGCGGCACCGCGTTGATCGCCTTGGGGATCACGCGTTGCGGGTCCTTGGCTTCGCCGGCGGTAATACCGATGATTTCAATGCCGCCAAAAGCGAACATCACCACCGCGAACGAGGCGATCAGGCCGCCGATGCCATTGGGCATGAAGCCGCCGTGGGCCCACAGGTTGCTGAGACCGCTGGCCTGGGTATCACCGGCCGAATGGATGCCGAACAGCATGATGCCGAAACCGCCGAGGATCATCGCGACGATGGCGCCGACCTTGAGCAGCGACAGCCAGAACTCCATTTCGCCAAACACTTTGACGTTGCACAGGTTCAGGCCGCCGATCAGAAACACAATGCCGAGGACCCAGACCCAGCGCGCGACGTCGGGAAACCAGAAACCCATGTAGATGCCGAAGGCGGTGACGTCTGCCAGGCAGACGATGATCATTTCAAAGGCGTAGGTCCAACCGAGGATAAACCCCGCCATTGGGCCCAGGTAGGTGCTGGCGTACTGGCCGAAGGAGCCGGCGACCGGGTTGTGCACGGCCATTTCGCCGAGGGCGCGCATCACCATGAACACGGCGGCGCCGCCGATCAGGTAGGCCAACAGCACAGCGGGGCCCGCCATCTGGATCGCAGAGGCAGAGCCATAGAACAGCCCGGTGCCGATCGCGGAACCGAGTGCCATGAAGCGAATATGTCGGGCGCTGAGCCCGCGTTTCAAACCCTTTTCTTGCTGGTGCATTTCTCGTCCTTAATTATTTTTATCCTGAGAAAAATCCAAACCTGGCGCCTGACAACTGTAGTGAGCGGGCTTGCCCCGCGCGGGGCTGCAAAGCAGCCCTGAAGTGGCCACCGCATGTCTTTCAGACAGAACGCGACGGCGGGTTTTGGGGCTGCTGCGCAGCCCAGCGCGGGGCAAGCCCGCTCACTACAGGGTGTTGCGGTTACAGGCTCGGCAGGAGATTGGCCGGCACCAGCTCATTCAGGCAGCGAGTGGCGAGCAATTCGCTGGCGGCGTTGATGTCCGGGGCGAAGAAGCGGTCTTTGTCGTAGAACGCCACTTTGTCGCGCAAAATCCCACGTGCTTTTTCCAGCTTTGGTGAGGTTTTGAGACCTTCGCGCAGGTCCAGGCCCTGGCACGCGGCCAGCCATTCCACGGCGAGAATGCCACGGGTGTTCTCGGCCATTTCCCACAGGCGTTTGCCGGCAGCCGGGGCCATCGACACATGGTCTTCCTGGTTGGCGGAAGTCGGCAGGCTGTCGACGCTATGGGGATGAGCCAGTGCCTTGTTCTCGCTGGCGAGTGCAGCGGCGGTCACTTGGGCGATCATGAAACCGGAGTTCACCCCGCCATTGCCGACCAGGAACGGCGGCAGTTGCGACATGTGCTTGTCCATCATCAGCGAGATACGACGCTCGCTCAGGGAACCGATTTCGGCGATGGCCAGCGCCATGTTGTCGGCAGCCATGGCCACGGGCTCGGCGTGGAAGTTGCCGCCGGAAATCACGTCGCCTTCAGCGGCGAACACCAGCGGGTTATCCGACACGGCGTTGGCCTCGACCACCAGCACGTCGGCAGCCTGGCGGAATTGGGTCAGGCACGCGCCCATGACTTGTGGCTGGCAGCGCAGGGAGTACGGGTCCTGAACCTTGTCGCAGTTCTGGTGCGACTGGGACACCTGGCTGCTTTCACCCAGCAGGTCGCGATAGGCCGCAGCGGAATCGATCTGGCCGCGTTGGCCGCGAGCCGCGTGGATGCGCGCATCGAACGGCGAACGCGAACCCAGCACCGCCTCCACGGTGAGGCCGCCACAGGCCAGGGCGCCGGCGAACAAGTCTTCGCCTTCGAACAGGCCACGCAGGGCATAGGCAGTGGACACCTGGGTGCCGTTGAGCAGCGCCAGGCCTTCCTTGGCGGCGAGGGTCAGCGGCGTCAGGCCCGCGACTTTCAACGCTTCGGTCGCTTCCAGCCATTCGCCTTTGTAACGCGCCTTGCCTTCGCCGAGCAGCACCAGGGACATGTGCGCCAGCGGCGCCAGGTCGCCGGACGCGCCGACCGAACCTTTCAACGGGATGTGCGGGTACACCTCGGCGTTGATCAGCGCGATCAGCGCGTCGATCACCTGGCGGCGGATCCCGGAGAACCCACGGCTCAGGCTGTTGACCTTGAGCACCATGACCAGTCGCACCAGCGCATCGCTGATCGGCTCACCGACGCCCGCGGCGTGGGACAGCACCAGCGAACGCTGGAGGTTTTCCAGGTCTTCGCTGGCGATGCGGGTCGAGGCCAGCAGGCCAAAACCGGTGTTGATGCCGTAGGCGGTGCGGTTCTCGGCGAGAATCTGCTCCACGCAGGCCACACTGGCTTCGATCTGCGCCGTGGCGCTGTCATCCAGGCGCAGGGTTACCGGCTGCTGGTAGATGGCGCGCAGTTGGGCAAGGCTCAGCTGGCCTGGAATCAGGTTTAGCGCAGTCACATTCATACTCCTTGTGAATTGTTCTTTTTGAATACTTCTGTTGAATAAGTCTTCAGTGCAAATTGGGTAATGCGGTGTCTTTGAGCACCTGGGCAGCCGCCGCAATGTCCGGCGCCAGCCAGCGGTCCTGTTCATAAGCCGGCACCACTTCACGCAACAGGCGCCAGGCGCGGTCGGTGCCCACGCCGAAGTGCTGGTCTTTCAAAAATTCGAACGCCTGGGCCGCCAGCAAATACTCGATGGCGAGGATCTGAGTAACGTTGGCCAATACCTGATGCAGCTTGAGCGCGGCATTGGTGCCCATGCTCAGGTGGTCTTCCTGCAGGCCCGAGGTGACGAAGTTGTCGAGCACCGCCGGTTGCGCCAGTTGGCGGTTTTGCCCACACAGTGAAGCGGCGACGTACTGCACGATCATCATCCCGGAGTTGACCCCGGGGTTGCTCACCAGGAACGCCGGCAGGCCGCTGACGTGCGGGTTGATCAGGCGATCCAGGCGGCGTTCGGCCACTGAGCCGATTTCAGCCATGGCAATCGCCAGTATGTCCGCCGACAACGCCACGGATTGCCCATGCGGGTTGGCCTGGGACACCACGCGATAGTTGTCCGGTGTGCCGAGCACCAACGGGTTATCGGTGGCGCTGTTGAGTTCGGTCTCGATTTGACGGGTGGCGTGCGCCACCTGGTCGCGCGCCGCACCGTGGATCTGCGGGATCGAGCGGATGCTCAGGGCGTCCTGGGTGCGAATGCCTTTGCTGCTGGCGATCACTTCGCTGCCATCGAGCAAGGCGCGCAGGTTCATCCCCACGTGCTGCATGCCAGGGTGCGGCTTGAGTGCGATGATTTCTTCATCGAATGCATCGATCTGCCCGCGCTGGGCTTCGAAACTCATGGCGCCGATCACGTCGGCCCATTGCAGCAAGTGATGTGCATCAGCCAGGGCCAGGCAGCTCAGGCCGGTCATGCACGGCGTGCCGTTGACCAGGCACAGGCCGTCCTTGGCGCCGAGCACCACCGGCTGCAAGCCTTCCGCACTTAATGCCTCTTGAGCGGGAACGATCTGACCGCGGTAACTGACATTGCCCACACCCAGCAAGGCCACGCCGACGTGGGCCATATGGGTCAGGTAACCCACTGAGCCCTGGGACGGCACTTGCGGTGTGATGCCGTGGTTGAGCAGCGCCAGCAGCGCGTGCACCACTTGCGGATGCAGGCCGGATTTGCCGTGGCTGTAGTTGATGATGGCCGCGCAGATGATCGCGCGGGTCTGCTCGTCGCTCAATGCCGGGCCGACGCCGCAGGCATGGCTGAGCAAGGTGTTGCGCGACAGCTGGCTGAGTTGCTCGCCCTTGAGCGACACATTGCACAGCGCGCCCAGGCCGGTGTTCACGCCATAGGCGCGCTCACCGCGGGTGACGATGCGCTGCACGATGGCCTGGGCGTTATCGATGCGCGCCCAGGCCTGGCCCGAGAGCTCGAGCACCGCGCCGTGGCGGGCGACGGCGACTACGTCCTGCCAGCGCATTGGGGTGTCGGGGAGGGTGATTGTTGTTGCCTGGGGCATCTTCATACTCTCTTCAATTCTTGTGCAGCCTTACCGGCCCTATCGGGGGCAAGCCCCCTCCCACCTTTGATCGGGTTAACACAGGGCCAATGTGGGAGGGGCTTGCCTGCGATAGGGCCAGCCGCCGCACCCGATCTTTTGGGTCAGACCACCGCCGCCCGCCGCTGAACAAACCGATCCACATACTCATCCGCCGGCGAATGCAGGATCTCCCGAGGCGTGCCGACCTGGATCAGCTTGCCGTCCTTGAGGATCGCAATGCGGTTGCCGATGCGCACGGCCTCGTCGAGGTCGTGGGTGATAAATACGATGGTTTTGTGCAGGGTCTTTTGCAGCTCCAGCAGCTGGTCCTGCATCTCGGCGCGGATCAGCGGGTCGAGGGCGCTGAAGGCTTCGTCCATCAGGATGATGTCGGTGTCGGCCGCCAGTGCGCGAGCCAGGCCCACACGCTGGCGCATGCCGCCGGAAAGCTGGTGCGGGTATTTGTTTTCGTAACCCTTGAGGCCCACGGTTTCGATCCAGTGCAGGGCGCGTTCGGCGCACACCTGCTTGGTTTCACCACGCACCTTGAGGCCGTAGGCGACGTTGTCGAGCACGCTCTTGTGGGGCAGCAGGCCGAAGCTCTGGAACACCATGCTGATCTTGTGCCGACGGAATTGGCGCAGGGCTTCCATGTCCAGTTGCAGGATGTCTTCGCCGTCCACCAGGATCGCGCCGCTGGTCGGGTCGATCAAGCGATTGAAGTGGCGCACCAAGGTGGATTTGCCCGAGCCCGACAGGCCCATGATCACGAAGATCTCACCGGTGCCGATGCTCAGGGACAGGTCGTTCACGCCGACCACACAACCGGTCTCGGCCAGGACCTGGTCCTTGGTCTTGCCCTGCCCGACCATGGCCAGCGCATCCTTGGAGCGCGCGCCGAAGATCTTGAAGACGTTTTTAACTTCGATTTTACTGACAGTAGTCATTTGCTCGCCTCGTGTCGTGGACGACCATAGGCCTGGGTAATGCGGTCGATGACCACGGCGAGAATCACGATCGCCAGCCCGGCTTCGAGGCCTCGGCCAACGTTGAGGGTCTGGATGCCGACGAGTACGTCTTCACCCAAGCCACGGGCGCCGATCATCGAGGCGATCACCACCATCGACAGCGCCATCATGGTGGTCTGGTTGATGCCGGCCATGATGCTCGGCAACGCCAGCGGCAGCTGCACGCCGAACAGTTGCTGCCAGCGGTTGGCACCAAAGGCGTTGATCGCTTCCATGACTTCGCCGTCAACTTGGCGAATGCCCAGGTCGGTGAGGCGGATCAGCGGCGGCGCGGCGTAGATCACCGTGGCAAAAATCGCCGGGACCTTGCCCAGGCCGAACAGCATCAGCACCGGGATCAGGTACACGAAGCTGGGCATGGTCTGCATGATGTCGAGCAACGGCATCAGCACCGAACGCAGGCGATTGCTGCGCGCCGACAGAATGCCCAACGGAATGCCGATCAGCACCGAGATCACCGTGGCGACCATCATCAGCGCCAGGGTTTGCATCAGCTTGTCCCACAGGCCAACCGCGCCCACCAGGAACAGCAAACCGACGATCACCGCCGTGGTCACCACCTTGCGGGTGGCGTGCCAGGCAACCGCGCCGACGATGGCCAGCATCAGCCACCAGGGGGCAGCGCGCAGCAACCCTTCCAGGTTGACGATGGCCCATAGCAGGGTGTCGGAGATGTGCCGGAACACATCACCGTAGTTGGTGACCAGTGAGTCCACCCAACCGTTGACCCAGTCGGCGATGGAAAACGTAAAACTCTCAGGAAACATAGCGTGCTCTCGATCCAGTGGGTTGTGGCCAGGCGCCCGGCTGCCCCTCAGGGTAGCCGGGCACGCTTGACCTACAAGGCCGCGTCGATTTTCTTGGCTGCGTCTTCACTCACCCAGGCGTGCCAGACTTCAGGATGTTCCTTGAGGAAAATTTTCGCCAGTTTCGGCGACTCAATTCGCTCCTTGGCCATGCGACCCAGGTTCTGGTTCAGCAGGTCGATGGGCAGGTTGACCTTTTCCAGCACGGCCACCAATTCCGGGGCTTGCTCGTGGAAAGCCTTGGACAGGCCGACCTTGATGCTCACGCTTTTATCCACGCCGGGTTTTTCTTCCAGCTTGACCAGGTCGACCTGGCCCATCAGCGGCGTGGGCGACCAGTAGTAAAACAGGATCGGCTCGCCGCGCTTGTAGCTCGACAGCACCGCCGCATCCAGTGCCGGGCCGGTGCCTGGACGGAAGTTGGTGTAGGTGCTTTCCAGGCCGTAGCTCTTCAGCATTTCGCTGTTGTCCAGCTCGCAGGTCCAGCCGGCCGGGCAGTTGTAGAAGCGGCCCTTGGACGGCTCTTCCTGGTCCTTGAACACCGAGGCGTATTTGGCCAGGTCGGCGATGTTCTTCAGGTCCGGCGCCTTGGGTTCCAACTTGCGCTTGGCGTCGCCTTCGATCACGTAGCGCGGCACGTACCAGCCCTCGATGGCGCCGACAATCGGGGCACCGACGCCGACGACTTTGCCGGCCTTCTCGGCCTTGTTCCAGACTTCACTGCGGCCGACCCATTCTTCGGCAAACACTTGGATATCGTTGCTGCTCAGGGCGTTTTCCATAGTGATGGAGTTGCCCGGCAGGCTGTCGGTTTTGCAGTCGTAGCCTTTTTCCAGCACGGTTTGCAGGATGTCGGTGAGCAACATGCCGCTTTCCCAGTTCAGGCCGGCAAATTTCACTGGTTTGCCGGATTCGCACCAGCCGGCCGCCTGGGCGCCAGCGCTGGCCAGCAAACCTGCAGAGAGCAAGGTGGCCAGCAGGGTCTTATGCATTTTCATTGTTGTGACGCTCCCAATCTTGAAATGGATTACGGCAGTCAGTAGGCATCCTGCCCTGTCCACGTCCCATCAGGCTTGTGCGGCCAGCCCGTTTGTTGTTGGTGTAGCGCCCTGCTCTACCGGCAGGATCAGGTGATCGGGCACTGTGCCGTGCCATTTTTTCGCACACAGGTAATACAGGGCTGCAGGCAGTACCAGACCGATGATCCAGGAAATGTCCACGTCACCCAGCGCGGCCACCAAGGGGCCGGTGTAGAACTTGGTGGAGATGAATGGCAATTGCACCAGCACGCCGAACACATAGACGCTGATACCGAGCAGGTTCCAGCGGCCGTAGCGACCGTTCGGGTCGGCCAGCGCCGGCACGTCATAACGCTCGCGAGTGATGCAGTAGTAGTCCACCAGGTTGATCGCACTCCAGGGCGTAAAGAACGCCAGCAGGAACAGGATGAAAGACTTGAACGCACCGAGGAACGAGTGCTGGCCCAGCAACGCGATCAGGGTCGCGGTACCGACGATGACCAACACGAACACCAGACGCTGCAGGCGCGTGACCTCCAGGCGGCCACGGAAGCCGCTGATGATGGTCGCAATGCACATGAAGCTGCCGTAGGAGTTCAGCGTAGAGATGGTGACCTTGCCGAACGCGATGCTGAAATACAGCAGCGCAGCGGTGGCACCGGTGCCGCTCAAACCCACGATGTAGGCCACTTCGTGACCGGCGAACTGCCCGTTGGACATGGCCGCGGCAAACACGCCGAGGACCATCGCCACCTGCGCGCCAATGACCGAACCGGCGCCGGCGGCAAGGAAGGTTTTCACCGAAGACGTCGCGCTCGGCAGGTAACGTGAATAGTCCGCCACGTAAGGGCCGAAAGCGATCTGCCAGGAGGCCGCGAGCGACACCGCCAGCAGGAAGCTGCTCCAACTGAAGTGGCGGATTTGCAGGAGGGCGCCAACGTCGGTCTGGCTCACCAGGCGACTGAACAGGTAGACAAAGGCAATCACGCCAATGACGCTGGCGACGCGGCCGATGAAATGGATTACCCGGTAACCCAGCACGGTGACCAGCACAATGACACTGGCGAAGATCAGGATGCCGACGCTGTCACTGACCCCAAACAACTGGCCCAGCGCCTGGCCGGAAAGCACGGTGCCGGTGGCGGTGAAACCGAGGTACATCAGGCACACCAGCACGATCGGGATGGCCGCGCCGTACACGCCGAACTGAACCCGGCTGGAGATCATCTGGGGCAGGCCAAGCTTGGGACCTTGCGCCGCATGCAGCGCCATGACACCGCCGCCGATGAGTTGACCGATCAACAGACCGATCAACGACCAGAACACATCACCGCCCAGCACCACGGCCAGGGCCCCGGTGACAATCGCGGTGATTTGCAGGTTGGCGCCCATCCATAGGGTGAACTGGCTCAACAGACGACCGTGTCTTTCCACTTCCGGGATGTAGTCGATCGAACGCCTTTCGATCAACGGGGTGGTGTCATTTGCAGCCATGTTGTTCAACCTCTGATGGATTGTTTTCTGGTTCACTGCAGATCAAATGTGGGAGGGGGCTTGCCCCTCCCCCCTGGGTTACTTGATCATCGGCAGGTTCAGGCCCTGTTCCTTGGCGCAGTCGATCGCGATCTGGTAGCCGGCATCAGCGTGACGCATCACCCCGGTGGCCGGGTCGTTGTGCAGTACGCGGGCGATCCGCTCAGCCGCTTCGTCGGTACCGTCGCAGACGATCACCATGCCGGAGTGCTGGGAGAAGCCCATGCCCACGCCGCCGCCGTGGTGCAGCGAGACCCAGGTCGCGCCGCTGGCGGTGTTGAGCAAGGCGTTGAGCAGCGGCCAGTCGGACACAGCGTCGGAGCCGTCCTGCATAGCTTCGGTCTCGCGGTTCGGGCTGGCGACCGAGCCGGAGTCCAGGTGGTCACGGCCGATCACGACCGGCGCCGACAGCTCGCCGCTGCGCACCATTTCGTTGAACGCCAGGCCGAGCTTGGCGCGCTGGCCCAGGCCAACCCAGCAGATACGCGCCGGCAGGCCCTGGAAGCTGATGCGTTCGCGGGCCATGTCCAGCCAGTTGTGCAGGTGGGCGTCGTCCGGGATCAGCTCTTTGACTTTGGCGTCGGTCTTGTAGATGTCTTGCGGGTCGCCGGACAGAGCCGCCCAACGGAACGGGCCGACGCCACGGCAGAACAGTGGACGGATGTAGGCCGGTACGAAGCCTGGGAAGTCGAATGCGTTTTCCACGCCTTCTTCCTGGGCCATCTGGCGGATGTTGTTGCCGTAGTCGAAGGTCGGGATGCCTTGTTTCTGGAACGCGAGCATGGCTTTGACGTGCACGGCCATCGATTGCTTGGCGGCCTTGATCACGGCGGCGGGCTCGGTCTTGGCGCGGGCGCGGTATTCGTCCCAGGTCCAGCCGGCCGGCAGGTAGCCGTTGAGTGGGTCGTGGGCGCTGGTCTGGTCGGTGACCATGTCCGGGCGTACGCCACGCTTGACCAGTTCCGGCAGGATTTCCGCCGCGTTACCCAGCAGGGCGATGGAGATAGCCTTGCCTTCCTGGGTGTATTTGGCGATACGCGCCAGGGCGTCGTCGAGGTCGGTGGCTTGTTCGTCGACGTAACGGCTGTTCAGGCGGAAATCGATGCTGACCTGCTGGCACTCGATGTTCAGCGAGCACGCACCGGCCAGGGTTGCAGCCAACGGCTGGGCACCGCCCATGCCGCCGAGACCGGCGGTGAGGACCCAACGGCCTTTGAGGTTTGAATCGTAGTGCTGGCGACCGGCTTCGACGAAGGTTTCATAGGTGCCCTGGACGATGCCTTGGCTGCCGATGTAGATCCAGCTGCCGGCGGTCATCTGGCCGTACATGGCTAGGCCCTTGGCATCCAGTTCGTTGAAGTGTTCCCAGCTCGCCCAGTGCGGCACCAGGTTGGAGTTGGCGATCAGTACACGCGGGGCATTGCTGTGGGTCTTGAACACACCGACCGGTTTACCAGATTGCACCAGCAGGGTTTCGTCGTCGTTCAGGTGGGTGAGGCTCTCGACGATCTGGTCGTAGCACTCCCAGTTACGTGCCGCACGGCCGATACCGCCGTACACCACCAATTCTTTTGGGTTCTCGGCCACTTGCGGGTCGAGGTTGTTCATCAGCATGCGCAGCGGCGCTTCAGTCAGCCAGCTTTTGGCGGTGAGCTTGTTACCGTGGGCGGCACGGATTTCGACGTCACGGTATTTTGTAGGCTTGGTCACAGCTAGGACTCCTCGGCGATCGATGCGCATGCTTGGTGAGTGCGAAGACGACTCTTACGCACACATCTTTACTTGTACATACAAGCATATGCAATCGAGCGGCCAACTTTCTGGGCGAGGTGTTTGGATTTTTTTGGAAAGTGCGTGCAAGCCTTGGAAATTAAGGCTTCAAGGCATGATGAAATTTCTTAAGAGGCAGGTTTACGGCGAGGGAGGTTTGTCACCAGAGCGAGGTTTTGCGCCACGCTGGGGCATTCGGTAACAAATTGGTGCGAGGACTGGAAACAGATTATGTAAACAGCGCAAAAACAAATGTGGGAGGGGGCTTGCCCCCGATGGCGGTGGATCAGTCGGTGCATCTATGACTGAAACACTGCCATCGGGGGCAAGCCCCCTCCCACATTTTTTAACCGCGTTGGGTCAGTTCAATGATGCAGCAACGGCCCGTGACCGAGATATCCAGCAAGCCAGCGTTACCGTCCACTTGCAGGCAATCGTGATGGCCGAGTTTCTCGCCCAACACCTTTACTTCATCCGCCACGCTGAACACCAACACCGTCTGCGCCGTGCTGAAGAACCGCTGCACGCCATCCACCCACTGCAACCGCGCGTGGTAACGCTCTGGCGAATAGATCAGGTTGAAATCGCGGATCGGCCCCGTGATCAATCGGCAGGACACCTGGCTGTCACCCTTGAACGCAAAGGGTTGCAGCGGTAACAACCCGCGCTGCTCTTCACCATCAACGGTCAACACCATGCCGGCACCTTGGATCACAGTGATCACGCGCTGGTAGCCGGCGAAGCTGGAAAACCCGCCCGACTCACCAATATCGGCAATCGACAGACGCCAGCCAAAACCCTCCAGGCCGGTGCCTGCATCACGGGTGATTTCTTCGGTACTGCCACCGCCGTTTTTCCACGGCATGCGCACGTAATCGACGGCGCGCCAGACGCTTATTGCACTCATTTACTGAAACGTCCTTCCAAGCTATGACGGGAACCGGGGTGGATCAAACGCGCGGCAGTCACCGGCTGACGGCCAGACCAGGTGCGCCTGCGAATCAACAGGCATGGCTCGGTAGGCTCGATCTGCAGCAACTTGCATTCGGCGGCGTCGGCGAGGATGGCTTCAACCACGTGCTCACCTTCGGTCAGAGGCGCCACTTGGTTCAAATAGGCATAGGGCGTCTGCTGGGTGAAATCCTGCTGCAGGTATTCCGGCGCGACCAGGGCGTTGACGAAGCGGTCTTCGATTTGCACGGGGATATCGTTTTCGAAGTGCACGATCAGCGAGTGGAACACCCGACCGCCTTCGCGCATTTCCAGGGCGACAGCGCGCTCGGAACCGGCGGCCTCTTCACCCAGGGTAATGACCTGGCACGTATGGCGATGACCGCGAGAGGCGATCTCATCGGCAATGTTGTGCACTTCAAACAGCGCGGATTGGCTCTTGGGCTCGGCGACGAAGGTGCCCACGCCTTGCATGCGCACCAGCAGACCTTCGGCGGTGAGCTCGCGCAGGGCGCGGTTGATGGTCATGCGGCTGAAACCCAGCTGGCTGACCAGTTCGCTCTCCGACGGCACGCGGTAATGGGGCGGCCAGTTGCCGTTGAGGATCTGCTGGCTGATCATCTGTTTGACACGGGCATACAAGGGCGCCGGACTTTCGTCCATGTGGGCAGCCAGTGGAGACTTGGCGGGCGGAGTCGGCACAGGGAATCCTTGCAGGGGGAAAAGATGCATAGATTGCCGGAGTTTACCGAGCAGGCAAACGTCTGTATATGTATATACAAATAAACACACGACCGGGGTGCCTTGATCATGTCCGCTTTCTTTGCCGAACGCGCGCTGCTGCCTAATGGATGGGCCAATGATGTACGTCTTGAAGTCAGCGCCGATGGGCTGCTGACACAGGTTGAGGCCAATGCCAGCGCAGAGGGTGCCGAACGGCTGAGAGGCCCGGTATTGGCGGGCATGCCGAACCTGCACTCCCATGCATTCCAACGTGCCATGGCCGGTTTGGCCGAAGTCGCCGGCAACCCGAATGACAGTTTCTGGACCTGGCGCGACCTGATGTACCGCATGGTGGGCAAGATCAGCCCGGATCAATTGCAGGTGATCGCGCGCCAGCTGTACATCGAGATGCTCAAGGCCGGCTACACGTCCGTGGCCGAGTTTCACTATGTGCACCATGACGTCAGCGGCCAGCCGTATGCCGACCGCACGGAACTGTCGCGTCAGATCAGCCAGGCAGCGGCCAGCAGCGGGATCGGCCTGACGCTGGTGCCGGTGCTCTATACCCATTCCGGTTTTGGCGGCCAGGCGCCCAATGAGGGCCAGCGCCGGTTTATCAACAGCACTGAACACTACCTGGACCTGCAAGCACGCCTGCAGCCGGTCCTCGCGGCGCAACCGGCGCAGCAGTTGGGCCTGTGCTTCCACTCGTTGCGCGCGGTCACGCCACAGCAAATCAGTGACGTGCTGGCCGCCAGCGACAAGGCGTGCCCGGTGCATATCCACATCGCCGAACAACAGAAAGAAGTCGACGACTGCCTGGCCTGGAGCGGCAAGCGCCCGCTGCAATGGCTCTATGACAATGTCGACATCGATGAACGCTGGTGCCTGGTGCACGCCACGCATGCCGACGCAGACGAAGTGACACGGATGGCCAAGAGCCGCGCCATTGCCGGCTTGTGCCTGACCACCGAGGCCAACCTCGGTGACGGGATTTTCCCGGCGGTGGACTACCTCGCCCAGGGCGGACGCATGGGCATCGGTTCCGACAGCCATGTTTCATTGAGCGTGGTGGAAGAACTGCGTTGGCTGGAATATGGGCAGCGCTTGCGTGATCAACGGCGCAATCGCTTGTATCGCAGCGATCAACCGATGGTCGGCCGCACGCTGTTTGATGCCGCCCTGGACGGTGGTGCCCAGGCATTGGGACAACCGATTGGTCAGTTGGCAGTGGGTAAGCGTGCGGATTGGATTGTGCTGGACGGTAACGACCCTTACCTGGCGACAGCGACAGAGGACGGGATTCTCAATCGCTGGCTGTTCGCAGGCGGTGATCGGCAAGTGCGTGATGTGCTGGTCAACGGCAAGTGGGTGGTGCGGGACGGGCATCATGCCGGCGAGGAAGAAAGCGGCCGTGCGTTCACGCAGGTCTTGAGGGATTTGCTGGGCTAACCGGCAACCCATAACCCATGTGGGAGGGGGCTTGCTCCCGATGGCGGTGTATCAGTTTCAGACGTGCTGACTGACACATTGCAATCGGGAGCAAGCCCCCTCCCACATTGGATTGGCGCTGGTCCAGAGTTACTGCGAAGTCTTCGCCATCTGCTTGTCCGACGTGCGCCAGATCAGCCGTGTGGTGTCATACCCCTGCTGCCGCGCCCTGCTCAGCAGGTCTTCGCGGGTGTCCGCATTGACCGTCGGCGTGCGCGACAATATCCACATGTAACGCCGGCTCGGGCTGCCGACAATCGCGGTCTTGTAGTCATCGCTGACGTACAGCACCCAGTAATCGCCCTTGGCAACGCCCGGCAATAGGGCGGTAAACCAGTTATTGAATTCCACCCAGAGCTTGTCGGTCTTGCCCGGCACTTGCGGCGTAGCCGTGCCCTTGGCTTCTTCCCACTTCCATTCGGTCGTCAGGCAGCGGTTGAACACCGACATATCGCCATCCGGCAGCAGCGTGTAGCGCGCCTCGGACTGTGCGCAGTTGCGTTGGAAGTACATCGGCAATCGCGCCAACTCATACCAGGTGCCCTGGTAACGCTTGAGGTTGACGTTGTTCGCGGTCTTGGGTTGCAGATCATCGCCAGAATGGCTGGCGCAGCCCGCCAAAAACAGGCTGGCGCAAAGGAACAAAACAAAACGGATCATTCTTCTTCTCCCGCAGGCTTTCGCCCCGGTTTACTTCAGGCCTTGCCCGGAAAACATCAGAACCTTGTCACCGGCATATTGAACGCTGATAAAGCTGTTTTTATCGCCCCAGGTGCAACTGGACATGCCCAGTGCGCCGGAACAATCAGTCGGCTTGCCCAGCAACGACTCGACCTCTGTCTTGGCCATGCCAGCCGACAATTTTTGATAATTTTCTTGGTTGACCTTGCTGCAAGCGGCCAACAGCACGCAAAAAGCCAGCAGGGAGAGACGGCGTAACGACATGGAAAAACTCCTGGAGGGACTGAGCAGCATGGGGGTCTGCCAGAAGCTTAGAAGGGAAAAGAGGTTTCTGGTTCCCGATGAGCAAAAACAAAAAAGCCCCGAAAACGCTGAAACGTTTCGGGGCTTCTTCAAGGGTGAACCGGCTCACAACAACGCCGATCACTTATCGCGAAGACTTACTTCTTGTGGTAGGCCGTCACGCGCTCAACTTCTTCCTTGGAACCCAAGAACACCGCCACACGCTGGTGCAGGCCTTCGGGCTGAATGTCGAGAATGCGCTGGTGGCCGTCGGTGGACGCGCCGCCCGCTTGCTCGACCAGGAAGGACATTGGGTTGGCTTCGTACATCAGGCGCAGTTTGCCTGGTTTGGACGGCTCGCGGCTGTCACGTGGGTACATGAACAAGCCACCACGCGTCAGGATACGGTGCACGTCAGCCACCATCGCGGCGACCCAACGCATGTTGAAGTTCTTCTTCAACGGGCCTTCTTCGCCCGCCATCAACTCGCCCACGTAACGCGTGACCGGCTCTTCCCAGTGGCGCTGGTTGGACATGTTGATCGCAAATTCCTGGGTGGATGCAGGAATGGTGATGTCTTCGTGGGTCAGTACGAAGCTGCCCATTTCGCGGTCCAGGGTGAAGCCTTTGACGCCGTCGCCCAGGGTCAGCACCAGCATGGTCTGTGGGCCGTAGATGGCGTAACCGGCAGCCACCTGCTCGGTGCCTGGCTGCAGGAAGGCCTTTTCGTTCAGGGCTTCGTTCTGGCTCAGGTATTCGTTCGGGCAACGCAGTACCGAGAAGATGGTGCCAACCGGTGCGTTGATGTCGATGTTGGACGAGCCGTCCAGTGGGTCGAACACCAGCAGGTACGCGCCTTTCGGGTATTTGCCCGGGATCTGGTAGGCATTGTCCATTTCTTCGGACGCCATGCCGGCCAGGTGACCGCCCCATTCGTTGGCTTCGAGCAGGATCTCGTTGGAGATGACGTCGAGCTTCTTCTGCACTTCGCCTTGCACGTTTTCAGTGCCCATGCTGCCCAGGACACCACCCAGTGCGCCTTTGGACACGGCGTGGCTGATTTCCTTGCAGGCACGCGCCACCACTTCGATAAGGAAGCGCAGATCGGCAGGCGTGTTGTTGCTGCGGGTCTGCTCAATCAAATAGCGACTCA
The DNA here is from genome assembly GCF_900116845.1 of Pseudomonas sp. OV546. Classification (NCBI taxonomy): domain Bacteria; kingdom Pseudomonadati; phylum Pseudomonadota; class Gammaproteobacteria; order Pseudomonadales; family Pseudomonadaceae; genus Pseudomonas; species Pseudomonas sp. OV546. The sequence continues at coordinate 378,880 of NZ_FPCE01000004.1, forward strand.
AGGTAACGCGGGACATGGAAGGCTCCGGAGAATGGGGGGCTAAAAACCCGCGCAGTTTAGCGCGAGTCGGGGCGTATTTCCTCCTATCAGAGGATTTAAACCCAATAGAGTTCATGGACTTTATTTAACGTGCCACCGGCGGCTTGCGCAGCAAACTGTAGGCCATGGCGCCCAGTGCCGCCACGCCGAGCAGCAGCACGGCCCAGAGGCCGAGCTTTTTCCAGTCCGTCCCGGCCTCGACAGCAGCGGCGGCGGCAGGTGACGTGACCACCACTTCACCGACAACCTTGGCCTGCCCCACTGTCTTGAGACGCTCGGCGTTGTAGTCCGGGATCAGGGTGGAAAGCGGAAGGTTCGCCGCCTTGGCCGACGCACTCCCCAGCGCCAGCGTAAACGGCGGCTCACCCCGAGCCAGGAACACCAACTGCGTGGCGCGCACCGCAAATCGCAGCGCCGGGGCTTCAACGCCCAGGCCACCGCCGCGTTCATCCACCTGCAATTTCAGCTCGGCAACCGGTTGGCCCGGCAGCTGCAGTTCATCCTGCACCACGTCTTTGCCATTCTGGGTCAGGCGATACAGCAAACCGTTGCTCAGCGGCTGCCACGCCTGTTTGCTGTCCCTGCGCCCCGCCAACGTCACGGGCGCCAACGTGTTGGGTTGCTTCAACTCGATGCGCAGCCGCTCGATACTCAGCCCCATGGGCAACTGCCAACTGTATTCACCGGCCTTGAGCCGCATGCCTGCCAGTGGCTGCGACCAGACCCATGGCAGCGGCAAGCTGCTACTGGTCGCGCTCACCAGCTTGGCCGAGGTCAGCAACGGCGCCGCCTGGCCTTGCCAGACCAGCCGCAAGTAACGCGCCGGTTGCCCAGGCAGGCTCACGTCATGCTGCTCGACCCGTTCGTCGGCGAACGACAAGCGCGCCACCTGTCCATCGCCCCAGGCGTCCCAGTGCTGCAAGTCATCACTGGCTTCAATGCTGAAACGCTGGAAGCCCTCCTGCTCGCGGCTCCAGTCCAGGCTCAGTTGCCGCAGCGGCGCCTTGATTGCACTGGCGTCCAGCACCCAGCCACGCAGCACTTGCTTGCCGGGTTTCGTCGCGGTGGACGGCTTGATTTCAACCAGGGTGCCTGCGGTAGTGGCCTTCATCACCACGTCGGGCAAGGCTTGCTGGGTGTCGGCGGCGTACAGCGGAAACCACTTAACGTCGGTGACATTGCGGCTTTCGGTGCGCTGTGAGGACTGACGCGATAACGCGTAGGCTTGCGGCTCGCCGGCAGCGTTGAATACCCGCACATCGCTGAGATCAGCCTGGCGCGCATTCAATTGCACGGCCAGCGGCAGTTCCAGGCGATACCAGGGCCCACTGCCGCTGATGCTCAGTGGCACCTGGGTGGTGAAGTCGGCAGGCGTTTCCTGCGCCCACACTGACAAGGCCGTACACAAGCCGACCACGACCACGCTCAACTTACCGATCAAGAGGATGCTCCTTCAGTTTCCAACGCAGGTTCGGCACGCTTGGGCGGCAGTGGTGCAAAGTAACCTACCACCAGCAACAACCCGCCCACACCGATAAACGACACGATCCGCGCCAGGCCGCCGCGGTTGCTCAGTTCGACAAAGAACAGCTTGGCCACCACCACCGCAATCAGCGCCGCGCCGATCAGCCACACGTCACGACGATGGCGCAGGTGGCCGCCGATCATCAGGCCGAGGGCGATCAAGGTCCAGACGATCGACAGACCTGCCTGTACCAGCATGGACTCAAGCAACGCGTCCAAGTGAAACGGCACGCCGCCCCAATGATGGGCGGTGCGCATCACCAGCGCGGTAAAGAAAGCAAACAGCGAGACGCCCGCGACACCCTGGGCGATCAGCTCGGCGCGCGGCCCGCGCTGTGGCGCCACACTGCGGGACCACAGGTACACACCCAGCAGCGCGAACAACAGGCCCAGGTCCAGAGGGTTGATCAGCGGCACAAAGGGCAGCGGCTTGGCCGTACCGTCGCTGAAGCTGTTCGCCAGCCAGAACCAGCCGAGCATCAGCACCGCCAATGGCAAGGCCGCCAACACTCGATATTCCTTTGGATACGCCGCCACCGGCCATGGCCAATTGCGCGGCGCAGCAGCCAGCACGAGATACAGGCTTGGCAGAATCGCCCAACCCAGCCAGCGCCAGGCGTTGTACTCGGCCGACAGCCTCAGCAGACCGTAGCGCAACTCCAGCGCCAACAGGCCGATCAGCATCCAGCAGCCCAGCACGTGGGCCACGCTCAGCGCCTTGGCGGGAGCGATCGCCGCCAAACGCCGCAGCGAGATGAAATGCACCGCAAACACCGCCGGCCATGCCAGCCAGCCGTACTGCGCCGCCGGGTGGTAATAGGTATGCGCGCACACCAGCAACACCACGCCCACCGCCGGCATCAGCAACGTGCACAATGTGCCCAGCGACGCCCAGTTCAAACGCGATGCCAGCAGCATCCAGATCGCCACGCTGATCGCCGCGCCGCCCAGCAGGAACGCGCCCTGCAATTCCTGTGGAATAAAGCGCAACACTTCGCTGACCAGCGCCAACGTCCACCACGCCGCGCCCCACACCAACAGCAGGTCGGACAGGCGTTGCAGTTTCAACACGGCAAACACCGGCGCATGCGGTTCACGCTGCAAGCGCCAGGCGCCGACCAGTGCGGCCAGGCCCAGCACCATCGGCGTCCAGAAACCGCTGTGGGCCAGCGGGCGCAAACCCTCGTGGGTCAATGGCCCCAGCAATTCGGGTACCGCCAGCAGGAAAGACCCGCCGCCGATCAGTTGCAGCAGCAAGCCGAACACAAAGCTGACGCGTTGTTGCAGGTAAAGGCTCAGCCAGATAATCAACAAACCGCTGGCCGCCCACACGCCGCTGGCGCTTTCCCATGGCAGCACGAACAACACGGCAAGATTGATCAGTACAAGACCCGCCAGCAGCACCACCGACAACCCGCGCAGCAGTCGGACATCGCCGCGCACCCTGTCATCGCGTGCCGCCAGCAGCATGCCGCCGATCAAGGCCAGGCCGATCAGTGAAGCGGTCAACAAACCACTCCAGCCCGCATTGAACACAGCGACCCCGTCACCACCTTGCAATCGCAGCAGGAACAACGCGCCGCCCAACAATTGCACGGCAAACGCGGTGAACAGGAAGGTACGCGAGCCGATGCGCAGACCGATGACCAGCGTCACCAGCCCAGCGATGGCCCAACTGATGGCGGTGCCTTGGGTCTGCAACAGCAAGGGCGCGAGCAGGTACAAAAAGCTCAAGCCAAGGCTCGCCAGCACGGGCAGACCTTTGCGCTCCCAATCCGCCGCCTGCTCGGGCGAAGCCTTACGCAGCTGATCAAAGCTGAACAACAGCGCCGCGCCCAACAGCAACGCCCCCAGCGGAGCGCCGTCGAGCAACGCCTGTTCACCGACGCGCAGTTCACTGAGGAACGCCAGCGCCGAGCCCACTTGCAGCAACACGCCAAAGGCCCGCGCCAATGGCCGCTGCTGGCGCAAGCCGAGCCAGAAGATGCCGGCACCTTCCACCGCCCAGGCCGCCGCCGTCCAACGTGCGTCGAGGCCCAGGGGGATCGCCAGGCTGGCAAAGATTACGCCCAAGGCCAGGCAAGTTTCCGCCAGCAGCAAGGCACGCCCGCCGCTCAGCAGTCGGGCCAGGCCCATGTAGAGGATGCCCAGGCCCAAGGCGCTGAACGCTGCGGCAAATTCCAGGTGCTGCACCAGGGCGAACTGCAGGCCGAAGCCCACGAGCGGCGGGCCGAACAGCATGCTGCCGTCGACATAATCACCTTTGGCCGCCGACCAGCGCAGCAGCGCGCCACGGCTGTCATCCTCAGGCGCGTCGCGCAGCTCGAGCAATTTGCGCCGGGCGAACAACAGGCCGATGGCCAGGTACATCAGGAAAAACAGGATCAGGAACGGCTCGGTACTCCACAGCAGTTCCGGTGTGTAGGAACGCATGCCCCAGGCGAAGCCAATACCAAAGGTGCCGACAAAACCGATGAGGTTGAGCAGCCGCCAAGCCTTGAACCAGGCGATGGCAAGAATGCCGGCGTTGAGCAGGGCGAAGTAACTGAACAATGCGACATGGTTACCGGCGCCGGTCGACGTGAGGATCGGTGCGGCAAAACCGCCGAGCGCCGCTGCGCACGCGAGCCCGAGTGCATCCTGGGTAATCGCCAGGATCGCCGAAAACACCGTGACCGCCACCAGCAGCCCAAGCGCCGCGCTCGGATCAATCAGCGGGTGCAAACGCATCGCGGCGAACACCGTGAGGTACAGCACGGCGATACCGGTGCCTTGCAGCATCAAGCCGTAATGGCTGTTACGCAGGCGCAGCCACCAGCCCAGGCCGAGCAGCCCCAATGCAGCGGCGGCGACGCCGGCGTAGCGCACCTCGATCGGCACTACCATGCCCTCGGTGGCATAGCGCAGCAGGAAGGCCAGGCCGAGGAACAGCAGTACCACGCCGACCCGCAACACGGTATTGCCGCCAAACAGCCAGTTGCGCGCGCCACTGATGGCACGTTCGATAAGGTTGGGGCCACGGGGAATGGCGGGCTCTTGCAGGAGCGGGGTCGGGGCGGGCGTCCAGACATCGTCCGGCAGCGGCTGGCTCGGCTCGGCGACCACCGCGACGGCCGTCAGCTCGGCAGGCAGTTCCCACACCAGCTCGGGCGTCTTAGCGACAGGTGTTGGTTGCGCAATAGAGGGTTCAACAAACGCAGTGCTCGCAGGCGTGGGCGTGGGCACTTCCAGTTGCCGCAGGCGCTCACCCAGGGCTATCAGGGATTTCTGCGTGGTTTCCAACTGACGCGCCTGCTGGTCCGCCTGGGCCGACAGCTTCGCCAGGCGAATCGCCTGGCCAATGCCCAACCCCAGCAGCGCACCGATGCCCGCATCACTGAACGACTCATCGAGCGTCCAGCCGAGCACCAGGCCAATCAGCATGAAAATCCATTGCATGGTCGATATTCCCTAGGCAAACCGGCGCTCAGTATATCGACGCGGGCCCAATGTGGGAGGGGGCTTGCCCCCGATAGCGGTGCATCAGTCGACATATCTGCAAACTGACACTCTGCTATCGGGGGCAAGCCCCCTCCCACACCTTGGGATCAGCCGTGTTTAGTCGAGCGCTTTCCAGATCTCAGTAGCGTACTCGCGGATCGTCCGGTCCGAAGAGAACCAGCCCATACGCGCGGTATTGAGTACCGCCGAACGCCACCACGCCTTGGAGTCATGCCAATGCGCTTCGACCCGCGCCTGGGCATCCCAATAGGAATCGAAGTCGGCACACACCAGGAAGCGGTCGTAGTCGATCAACCCGTCGATCAAGCCCACATAGCGGCCCGGGTCATCCGGCGAGAACACCCCGCCGCGGATCGCTTGCAGCACATCGTTGAGACGATGGGACGCGGCGATGTCCGGCCCGGCGTTGAATTCACCGGCATGCTTGCGGGCTTCCACCTGCTGCGCACTGAGGCCGAAGATAAACATGTGATCGGCGCCCACGCGCTCGTGCATCTCCACGTTGGCGCCGTCCATGGTGCCGATGGTCAGCGCACCGTTGAGGCCGAACTTCATGTTACTGGTGCCCGAGGCTTCAAAGCCGGCCGTGGAAATCTGCTCCGACAAATCCGCCGCTGGGATGATGCTTTCCGCCAGGCTGACGTTGTAGTTAGGCAGGAACACCACCTTCAGCAACCCGCGCACCGTCGGGTCGTTGTTGACGGTGCGGGCGATATCGTTGGTCAGCTTGATGATCAACTTGGCCTGGTGATAACTCGCCGCTGCCTTGCCCGCGAAGATCTTCACGCGCGGCACCCAATCGGTGCCAGGTTCGGCACGAATGGCCTGGTACAGCGCCACGGTGTGCAACAGGTTCAGCAGTTGGCGTTTGTATTCATGGATACGCTTGACCTGCACATCGAACATCGCCGCCGGGTTGATCGCAATCCCCAGGCGCTCGTGAATGATGTCGGCCAGCGCGCGCTTGCTGTGCAAACGTTGGTCGGCGAAGGCTTTGCGGAAAGTCTGCTTCTCGGCGAAGGTTTCCAATTCGCCCAGGCGGGTTTCCATGTTGTCGAGAATGTCCGGGCCCAATGCCTCCACCAGCATCTGGGTGAGCTTCGGGTTGGCCTGGTACAGCCAGCGGCGGAAGGTGATGCCGTTGGTTTTGTTGTTGATACGGTCCGGGTACAGCTTGTGCAACTCGGAAAACACCGTGCTGCGCATCAGTTGGGTGTGCAGGCCGGACACGCCATTGACGCTGTGAGAACCGAGGAATGCCAGGTTGCCCATGCGCACGCGACGCCCGTTGTCTTCTTCGATCAGCGACACCGCGCGCAGCACATCAAAGTCGTGGATGCCTTTGGCGCGCAGCGAGTCGATATGCTGGGCGTTGATCAGGTAGATGATCTGCATGTGCCGGGGCAGCATGCGTTCCATCAGGCCGACCGGCCAGGTTTCCAGCGCTTCAGGCAGCAGGGTGTGGTTGGTGTACGACAAGGTTTCGACCGTCACGTCCCAGGCGGCTTCCCATGGAATGTCGTGCAGGTCGACCAATTGGCGCATCAACTCCGCCACGGCGATCGACGGGTGGGTGTCGTTGAGTTGGATCGCGGCGTGCTCGCCCAGGCTCAGCACTGAGCCGTGCATGTTTTTGTGGCGGCGCAGCAGGTCCTGCAGGGACGCGGAGACGAAGAAATATTCCTGGCGCAGGCGCAGCTCCTGCCCCGCTTCGGTGCTGTCGGCCGGGTACAGCACTCGGGAGATGCTTTCAGCGCGGGCCACTTCGGCGACGGCGCCCAAGTGGTCACCGGCGTTGAAGCGCTCCAGGTGCAAGTCTTCCACCGCCCGGGCACGCCACAGGCGCAGGGTGTTGACGCTGGCGCCACGCCAGCCGACGACGGGCGTGTCGTAGGCAACGGCGCGTACGGTTTCGCTCGGCGACCACACTTGGATTTGCTTGCCGGAGGCATCCGGCAGCGTTTCGACGCTGCCGCCAAAGCCGATCGGGTAAATCACTTCGGCCCGTTCAAACTCCCACGGGTTGCCGAAATCCAGCCAACGTTCGGTCTGCTCCTGTTGCCAGCCATCGACAATCGCCTGGCGGAACAAGCCGTGTTCATAACGGATGCCATAACCGTGGCCGGCAATGCCCAAGGTCGACATGCTCTCCATAAAGCACGCCGCCAAGCGGCCCAGGCCACCGTTGCCGAGCGCCGCGTCGGGCTCCAGCAGGCGGATGCGCTCCAGGTCGACGCCCAGCTCGGACAGTGCTTCGCGCGCGATTTCGAGCACGCCAAGGTTGCTCAGGCTGTCGTAGAGCAAACGACCGATAAGGAATTCCAGCGAGAGGTAATACACCCGCTTCTGGCCTTTGCGGTAAATCCGCCGGGTATGGTCCATCCAGTGGTCGACCATCTGGTCGCGTGCGGCCAGGGCAATGGCTTCGAACCAGTCATGGTCGAAGGCGTGATCCGGGTCCTTGCCCACCGCGTAGGTGAGTTTGGTCAAGACGGCATCGCGAAATGCGGCTACCTCTGCTTCTCGTGCAAGTGGTTCCTGAGACATCAATTGCGACCTCGGGCGAGATAGAAGGAGTTGCTAGAGCCTAGACGGTCTGACAGACGGTAGACGCTCTGGTTCGGCAGTTTTTTAACTCATTCACCTTTACGCGAATTAGATGCAGGGGTCGTGCCCGTTCAGCCCGCCGGCAAACCTTTGAGCTGAAAACAGCAAAATATTGTTCAAAAAATCACCAATCCCGGTATGATCGCGCGCCCGGATATAGCCCCACCTTTGGAACCCTGATGAAGCCTCAATTGATCGCCGCCGCGGAACTCGACCGTCTTGAAACGTGGCAGAAATATTCCGCGCATATGTGCGGTGGTTGCGTGTCCAGCTGCTGCACGCTGCCGGTCGAAGTGAAGATCAAGGACCTGATCCGCATCGGCATCGTCGATGAATTCGAGCGCGGCGACCCGCCGAAGAACATCGCCAAGCGGTTGCAGAAGGAAGGCATCGTCGAGCGTTTCAATTCCAAATCCGAGATCTTTACCCTGCAGCGCATGAGCAACAACGACTGCCTGTACCTGGATCGTAAGACGCGCTTCTGCACTATTTATGACAAGCGCCCGGATACCTGCCGCAACCACCCGAAAATCGGGCCGCGCCCGGGGTACTGTGCGTATAAGCCAAAGGAAGTAGTGCGCGAGACCACGTTCAAGACCCTCGATAAGTTCTGATCCCCTGTAGTGAGCGGGCTTGCCCCGCGCTGGGGGGCGAAGCCGCCCCAAAACCTGAGACCTCGTTGTAACTGGAGAAACGCTGTGCCTGGGTTGGGGCGGCTTCGCCACCCAGCGCGGGGCAAGCCCGCTCACTACAAGAGCGCGCTCTGCACACAAACTGCAGGCACAAAAAAACGCCCCCGGCCTTTCGACCGGGGGCGTTTTTCATTCAGCCTGAGTTAACTCAGTTCTTGGCTTTCTTGGCAGCGCGGGTACGCTCGCCTTCGTCCAGGATCTTCTTACGCAGGCGGATCGACTTAGGCGTGACTTCGCACAGCTCGTCGTCCTGGATGAATTCCAGGGCCTGTTCCAGGGTGAAGCGAACAGGTGGAACCAGAGCGATGGTTTCGTCTTTACCCGAAGCACGCATGTTGTCGAGCTTCTTGCCTTTGGTTGGGTTGACGCCCATGTCGTTGTCACGGCTGTTCAGACCAACGATCTGGCCGTTGTAGATCTCTTGACCGTGTTCAACGAACAGCTTGCCACGCGCCTGGAGGGTTTCCAGGGAGTAGGTCAGCGCCTTGCCGGTTTCTACCGATACCAGAACACCGTTCTGACGGCCGGACATGTCGCCGGACTTCATGGTGTCGTAGCGATCGAAGATCGAGGTCAGGATGCCAGCACCGTTGGTCAGGGTCAGGAACTGGTTACGGAAACCGATCAGACCGCGAGCAGGGATGTTGTATTCCAGACGTACACGGCCTTTGCCATCCGGCACCATGTTGGTCAGGTCGCCCTTACGCAGGCCCATCTCTTCCATGACCTTGCCCTGGGATTCTTCAGGGGTATCGATGGTGACGTTTTCGAACGGTTCCTGCTTCACGCCGTCAACTTGACGGATGATCACTTCTGGACGACCAACGCCCATTTCGAAGCCTTCGCGACGCATGGTTTCGATCAGTACCGAGAGGTGCAGCTCACCACGGCCGGAAACCTTGAATTTGTCGGCCGAGTCGCCTTCTTCAACGCGCAGAGCAACGTTGTACAGCAGCTCTTTGTCCAGACGTTCCTTGATGTTACGGGACGTCACGAACTTGCCTTCTTTACCGCAGAAAGGCGAGTCGTTTACCTGGAAGGTCATGGAAACGGTTGGCTCGTCAACGGTCAGAGGCTTCATCGCCTCGACGTTGTCCGGCTGGCACAGGGTGTCGGAGATGAACAGCGAGTCCATACCGCTCACGCACACGATGTCGCCGGCGAACGCTTCTTCAACGTCGATACGGTGCAGACCGTGGTGACCCATCAGCTTCAGGATACGACCGTTGCGTTTCTTGCCGTCGGCGCCGATAGCAACAACCGGGGTGTTCGGCTTGACGCTACCACGCGCGATACGGCCAACGCCGATAACACCCAGGAAGCTGTTGTAGTCCAGTGCCGAGATTTGCATCTGGAACGGGCCTTCACGGTCAACTTTTGGAGCCGGCACGTTGTCGACGATCGACTGGTACAGCGGGGTCATGTCTTCAGCCATGTCGGTGTGTTCCAGACCGGCAATGCCGTTCAGGGCCGAGGCGTAGACGACTTTGAAGTCCAGCTGTTCTTCGGTGGCACCCAGGTTGTCGAACAGGTCGAAGATCTGGTCCAGAACCCAGTCCGGACGCGCGCCTGGACGGTCAACCTTGTTGATGCACACGATCGGACGCAGGCCGGCTTCGAAAGCCTTCTTGGTCACGAAACGGGTTTGCGGCATAGGGCCGTCTTGAGCGTCAACCAACAGCAGAACGGAGTCAACCATCGACATTACGCGTTCTACTTCGCCGCCGAAGTCGGCGTGGCCCGGGGTATCCACGATGTTGATGTGGTAGCCGTTCCAGTTGATCGCGGTGTTTTTAGCCAGGATGGTAATACCGCGCTCTTTTTCCTGGTCGTTGGAGTCCATCACGCGCTCGTCGTTGAGCTCGTTGCGCTCCAGGGTGCCGGATTGACGCAGGAGTTTGTCTACCAGGGTGGTTTTACCATGGTCAACGTGAGCAATGATGGCGATGTTACGTAGATTTTCGATCACTTGTGTATCTCGATCAGAGGATTCGGTGTGCTGACAGGTCGTGGCAGCGATTAACAGTAGAGTCAGGCCTTGCCGTTACAGCTTGACGGCAGAGTCGGGGGGCCGGTGACGCAGGCCACAGGCAAACAGCCCCGGGCTCTTAGCTCGGTCGATAAACGCGCACATTGGCATACCCCTCACTGAGCAAATGGTGGGCATGCAGGCGACTCATCACGCCTTTGTCGCAATACAGCAGGTACTGACGGCTGTTATCCAGTTCCTTGAAACGCGCGTTCAATGCATAGAACGGCAACGTTTGCACGTCGATGCCGGCGATTTCCAGCGGCTCATCCTCAGCGGCATCCGGATGACGGATGTCGACAACGATCTGGCCGGCCAGGGCTTCGCTGACTTCTTCGATCTGCACATCCTGGCCCAGTTCGTCGATAACGCGATCGATCGGGACCAGCTTGGCGTTCTCGAGCGCACGCTCCAGAATCGCCATATCAAACTGTTGTTCTTCGTACTCCACGCGGTTGCGCTTGGCGTGGGTCTTGGGGTTCACCGAGATGACCCCGCAATATTCAGGCATATGCTTGGCAAAGTCAGCGGTGCCGATTTCTTCTGCCAGGTCGATGATGTCCTGCTTGTGGCTGGCGATCAGCGGGCGCAACACCAGCTTTTCGGTGACGCAGTCGATCAGCGACAGGTTCGGCAGCGTCTGGCTGGAGACCTGGGAGATCGCTTCACCGGTCACCAGCGCATCAATCTGCAACTGGTCGGCAATCCGGGACGCAGCGCGCAACATCATACGCTTCAAAACTACGCCCATATGACTGTTATCGACTTTGCCGAGAATTTCGCCCAGCACTTCCTCGAAGGGCACGCTTACAAATAGCACGCGTTGGGAGCTGCCGTACTTCTTCCAGATAAAGTGCGCGACTTCCATCACGCCCAATTCATGTGCACGCCCGCCCAGGTTAAAGAAGCAGAAGTGGCTCATCAGGCCGCGGCGCATGATCTGGTAGGCCGCCACCGTGGAATCGAAACCGCCGGACATCAGGACCAGGGTCTGTTCCAGGGCGCCCAGCGGGTAGCCGCCGATGCTGTCGTGCTGGCTGTGGATCACAAACAACCGTTGGTCGCGAATTTCCATGCGCACTTCAATTTGCGGCGCTTTCAGGGAAATTCCGGCGGCGCCGCACTCGCGACGCAGCTTGCTGCCGACGTATTTCTCGACGTCCATGGAGCTGAAGGTGTGCTTGCCGGCACGCTTGCAGCGCACCGAAAAAATCTTACCTTCAAGCGACTGACCATAGTGCTGCTTGCACTTCTCGGTGATGTCGTCGAAGTCGCCCAGCGGGTACTCATCCACCTGCAGGAAATGCGCGATGCCCGGCATGCAGCTCAGGCGTTCGGTCATGTCCTTCAAGGCTTTGGGCTCGGTGATACGGGTTTCCAGCTCGAGATTGTCCCACACGCCGTTCACCACCACAGCCGGGTCCAGATCGCGGAGCACGGCACGGATGTTCTTGGCCAACTGACGGATGAAACGCGTCCGTACCGGTCGGCTTTTGATGGTGATCTCGGGGAAGACTTTAACGATTAATTTCATGGAAACAGCGCGCGCCGGGCCTGCTGAAAAAGGGGGGCGCGGATTATAGCGGAAATCGCTCAAGGTTTAACCAGTTAATATGCACAGTAAGCGCTACGCACTAAATAGGTGCATTTGCGTGCTTTTGCGCCACATTGAGGTGCGCGATTTTTGCGCTTTTGTCGCAATGCACCGTTATAGGGGCGTTTTTGGAGCAAAAAACCCATGTTGGCGCACTGGCATGCAATTTGCTCTCTTGTGAGGCAGGTTGCCATGGCGGACTATCCGCGCCGGCATCACCCACATTCTAAGGGCTAACTCCACTACCCCAGCCCGAAGCCACCCGGAGGACACTATGTCGAAGTCGGTTCAACTCATCAAAGATCATGACGTTAAATGGATTGATCTGCGCTTCACGGACACCAAAGGCACTCAGCACCACGTGACCATGCCGGCTCGCGATGCGCTGGATGATGCTTTCTTCGAAGAAGGCAAAATGTTCGACGGTTCCTCCATCGCCGGCTGGAAAGGCATCGAAGCCTCCGACATGATCCTGATGCCGGACGACAGCACTGCCGTACTTGACCCGTTCACCGAAGAGCCAACCCTGATCCTCGTCTGCGACGTGATCGAGCCTTCGACCATGCAAGGCTACGACCGCGACCCACGTGCGATCGCCAAGCGTGCCGAGGAATACCTGAAGTCCACCGGTATCGGTGACACCGTATTCGTGGGCCCAGAGCCAGAATTCTTCATCTTCGACCAGGTTAAGTTCAAGTCCGACATCTCCGGTTCCATGTTCAAGATCTACTCCGAACAAGGCTCCTGGATGTCCGACCAAGACGTGGAAGGCGGCAACCATGGCCACCGTCCAGGTATCAAAGGGGGCTACTTCCCAGTTCCGCCGTTCGACCACGACCACGAAATCCGTACCTCCATGTGCAACGCCATGGAAGACATGGGCCTGGTCATCGAAGTGCACCACCACGAAGTGGCCACTGCCGGTCAGAACGAAATCGGTGTGAAGTTCAACACCCTGGTTGCCAAGGCTGACGAAGTACAGACCCTGAAGTACTGCGTACACAACACCGCCGTTGCTTACGGCCGTACCGCTACCTTCATGCCTAAGCCTCTGTACGGCGATAACGGTTCGGGTATGCACGTTCACCTGTCCATCGCCAAAGATGGCAAGAACACCTTCGCTGGCGAAGGTTATGCCGGCCTGTCCGACACCGCCCTGTACTTCATCGGCGGTATCATCAAGCACGGTAAGGCCTTGAACGGCTTCACCAACCCGTCGACCAACTCCTACAAGCGTCTGGTCCCAGGTTTCGAAGCACCGGTAATGCTGGCCTACTCGGCACGTAACCGTTCCGCGTCGATCCGTATTCCTTACGTGTCCAGCCCTCGTGCTCGCCGTATCGAAGCCCGCTTCCCGGATCCAGCAGCCAACCCATACCTGGCCTTCGCTGCCCTGGTCATGGCCGGCCTGGACGGTATCCAGAACAAGATCCACCCTGGCGACGCCGCCGACAAAAACTTGTATGACCTGCCGCCTGAAGAGGCCAAAGAGATCCCACAAGTGTGTGGCAGCCTGAAAGAAGCCCTGGAAGAGCTGGACAAGGGCCGTGCGTTCCTGACCAAAGGCGGCGTGTTCAGCGACGACTTCATCGATGCCTACATCGAGCTGAAAAGCGCTGAAGAAATCAAGGTGCGTACCTTCGTACACCCACTGGAATATGAGCTGTACTACAGCTGCTAATCCAGTAGCGCCGCCTCTTAGAGCGGCGTGACAAAAAAGACCTCCTCCGGGAGGTCTTTTTTTTGCCTGGGGATTATCAGATGGCCGCTTGGCGGTCGAGCATCCGGCTGACCATCAACGTGCCCAATGCACTCAACTGGTGGATGGCCAGCGCTGCATCGCGGTGCTTGCCATCCAGATCCTCAGAGAGATCCAGCAACAAGGTGCTGACCGATGAGAAGGTCTCGAAGCTGTTGATCATCAGGGCTTCGTCGTCGATATCGTCGGCGATTGTGAAGACTGATGGGGGTGGATTTGGGGTTGGCTTGAACATTTTCTACATTCCTCAAATGAGGCCGCCTTCGCTTCGCTACTAAACGAAAGGGTGGCGGCTGTGCGCAGGTTAGTAGACCGGTGAATGTAGAAGCCCGGCGCATCCGAAAATGCCCTGCGCACAGCCACCATCAAGCACAGATTCGGGAAATCTGATTGATGGAGAATGCACGACCTACAATTCGAATCCAGGCTACTAAACCTGATCGCTGATGAGCAGCGACCGAGCAACCTTAGAGACGACAAGCCAGCCGTACAAGCCGGCGGATTCTGGCGCACCTGTAGGCAACCACGCAAGTTAAGGTAGCCTCTGGCTGACGCCGCTCAAAACCTGCCAACCCAATCTAAATGTGGGAGGGGGCTTGCTCCTGATGGCGGTGGTTCAGTCAAATAGAGGCCAACTGATACACCCCCACCGGGAGCAAGCCCCTCCCACAGGAGATCACCCTTGAAGTTTCGATTTGTGTTCGCTCTGCTGTTCGTCAGTGCCACTGCGAGTGCCGCACCACCCACGCTCGAACCGCTGCTCAACAGCATCGCCGAACGCTTGGAGATTGCCGATCAGGTCGCACTGAGCAAATGGGACAGCAAAAAGCCTGTAGAAGATAAAAAGCGCGAACAAGAGGTGATCGCCAGCGTCGCCGCCCAGGCACCGAGCTACAAGCTGCCACCTGGCGCTGCCGAGCAGTTCTTCTCGGCGCAGATCGAAGCCAACAAACTGGTGCAGTACACCCACCTCTCCGACTGGCAATTCCAGGGCAAGGCACCTGACGATCCACGCCCCGACCTGGTGAAACAGATCCGCCCGCAATTGGACGAGCTGCAGAAACGCCTGCTGCAGCAATTGGCTGACTTCACCCCGCAGCGTACCGACCCGCAGTGCCCACAATGGTTGGCCGAGGCCGTGCATGAGCCGCTGAACGATCCGTTGCGTCAGCTGGCGATGATCCGCGCCACGGCCGAACTGTGCACTGGACCTACTTGATTTGAGGACCCGTCCTGCATCTTCACCGAGGCCGGTAGCCATAGCCTGACTGTTCATTTATCGAACAGGATGGAACCATGATCACCCTCAAGTGCTTGATTGCAGCAGCGGTGGGTTTGTCGTTGCTTGGCTGCGGCACCCACCCAAAGAACGCCGTACACATCGAAAAAGAGGTGTTGCTTGAACGCAGCGCGTCATGGGATGGCACACCTTACAAAGCCTACCCCTCAGGTCCGCCGCAACTGACGCTCATACGCCTCAAGATCCCTGCGCACACGCAATTGCCCTGGCACACTCACCCAATGCCGAATGCCGCCTACATCGTTTCGGGAGAACTAACCGTTGAAACCCGTAAGGGCGGACTGACGCGCACCTTGAGGCAAGGGCAAACCCTGGCCGAGATGGTAGGCATTGAACATCGTGGTATTACCGGCAACACCCCGGTCGAGCTGCTGGTCTTTTACGCGGGCCGTCCGGGCATGCCACTTTCCGAACAACACTGATCCATCCCCCACTCCGGATCGTTTTCAACCCGCCCTGAAAACGATCCACTCGCCACTTCCTGAACAACCTTCATAAAACCGCACTATATTGGTGCGACAGGCTGCACCCTTCCCACCTGGCCAGCCCATTTTGGTTCGAAACTTCCCGAGCAAGCTGGCAGAACGCCACAGTTTCGCGCCTAAATCCCCCATTTCAGGGCTTGCACGCTTCTTTTCGGAGCCTTGGTTTGGTTTTTGCATTTTCCTTGTATCAGCGTGTGCCTCAAGCCCGCGCCTTGCTCCAAAAGAGGTCCCAATGACCATCAGCGATGCACTGCACCGTTTGCTACTCGACAACCTGACCACCGCGACCATCCTGCTCAATGACGACTTGCGCCTTGAGTATATGAACCCGGCGGCAGAGATGCTCCTGGCCATCAGCGGCCAGCGCAGCCATGGGCAGTTCATCAGTGAATTGTTCACCGAGTCGGCCGAAGCCCTGAGTTCATTGCGCCAGGCAGTGGAGCAAGCACACCCGTTCACCAAGCGCGAAGCCATGCTCACTGCGCTTACCGGCCAGACGCTGACGGTCGACTACGCCGTGACCCCTATCCTGAGCAACGGTGCGACCTTGCTGCTGCTGGAAGTGCACCCCCGCGACCGCCTGCTGCGCATCACCAAGGAAGAAGCGCAACTGTCCAAGCAGGAAACCAGCAAGATGCTGGTGCGCGGCCTCGCGCACGAAATCAAGAACCCCCTGGGCGGCATTCGTGGTGCGGCACAACTGCTGGCCCGCGAGCTGCCAGAGGAACACCTCAAGGACTACACCAACGTCATCATCGAAGAGGCCGACCGCCTGCGTAACCTGGTAGACCGCATGCTCGGCTCCAACAAGCTGCCATCGCTGGCGATGACCAACGTGCACGAAGTGCTCGAACGCGTGTGTCACCTGGTAGAAGCCGAAAGCCAGGGCTGCATCACCTTGGTGCGCGACTACGACCCGAGCATTCCCGACGTATTGATCGACCGCGAACAGATGATCCAGGCGGTGCTCAATATCGTGCGCAACGCCATGCAGGCCATCAGCAGCCAGAACGAGCTGCGCCTGGGCCGTATCAGCCTGCGCACCCGCGCTCTGCGCCAGTTCACCATCGGCCATGTGCGCCATCGCCTGGTGACCAAAGTCGAGATCATCGACAACGGCCCAGGCATTCCTGCGGAACTCCAGGAAACTATCTTCTTTCCCATGGTCAGCGGCCGCCCGGACGGTACCGGGCTGGGCCTGGCCATTACCCAGAACATCATCAGCCAGCACCAGGGTCTGATCGAATGTGAGAGCCATCCTGGCCACACCACCTTCTCGATCTTTTTGCCTCTGGAACAAGGAGCCCCATCGACATGAGCCGTAGTGAAACCGTCTGGATCGTCGATGACGACCGTTCTATCCGCTGGGTCCTCGAGAAAGCCTTGCAACAGGAAGGCATGACCACCCAGAGCTTCGACAGCGCGGACGGGGTGATGAGCCGCCTGGCTCGCCAGCAGCCCGACGTGATCATCTCCGACATCCGCATGCCCGGCGCCAGCGGCCTGGACCTGCTCGCGCGGATTCGCGAGCAGCACCCACGCTTGCCGGTGATCATCATGACCGCGCACTCGGACCTGGACAGCGCTGTCGCGTCCTATCAGGGCGGCGCCTTTGAATACCTGCCCAAGCCGTTCGACGTGGACGAGGCGGTGGCGCTGGTCAAGCGCGCCAACCAGCACGCCCAGGAGCAGCAGAACCAAGAAGCTCCGCCCGCCCTGACCCGCACCCCGGAGATCATCGGCGAAGCGCCGGCGATGCAGGAAGTGTTTCGCGCCATCGGGCGCTTGAGCCACTCCAACATCACCGTGCTGATCAACGGCGAATCGGGTACCGGTAAAGAGCTGGTGGCCCATGCCCTGCACCGTCACAGCCCACGGGCGGCCTCGCCGTTTATCGCGCTGAACATGGCGGCGATCCCGAAGGACTTGATGGAGTCCGAGCTGTTCGGCCATGAGAAAGGGGCGTTTACCGGCGCGGCCAATCTGCGTCGCGGCCGCTTTGAACAGGCCGACGGCGGCACCCTGTTCCTCGATGAGATCGGCGACATGCCGGCCGATACCCAGACCCGCCTGTTGCGCGTGCTGGCGGATGGCGAGTTCTATCGGGTGGGCGGGCACACGCCGGTCAAAGTTGATGTGCGCATCATCGCGGCGACTCACCAGAACCTGGAAACCCTGGTGCACGCGGGCAAATTCCGTGAGGACTTGTTCCACCGCCTCAACGTGATCCGCATCCATATTCCGCGCATGTCGGACCGTCGCGAAGACATCCCGACCCTCGCCCGCCACTTCCTCAGCCGCGCCGCCCAGGAGCTGGCCGTCGAGCCGAAGCTGCTGAAAAGCGAGACCGAGGAATACCTCAAGAACCTGCCGTGGCCGGGCAACGTGCGCCAGCTGGAGAACACCTGTCGCTGGATCACCGTGATGGCGTCCGGGCGCGAAGTGCACATCAGCGACCTGCCGCCGGAGCTGTTGAGCCTGCCGCAGGACTCTGCCCCCGTCACCAACTGGGAACAGGCGCTGCGCCAATGGGCCGATCAGGCCCTGGCACGCGGCCAGTCGAACCTGCTGGACAGCGCCGTGCCTGCGTTTGAGCGGATCATGATCGAAACCGCCCTGAAGCACACCGCCGGGCGCCGTCGCGACGCTGCCGTGCTGCTGGGTTGGGGCCGTAATACCCTGACGCGCAAGATCAAGGAGTTGGGGATGAAGGTGGATGGTGGGGATGATGACGAGGGCGATGAAGTCTGAATCGCCGATCCACTGAAGATCCAATGTGGGAGGGGGCTTGCCCCCGATGACGGTATATCAGCCACAGATGTTGTGACTGACCTACTGCCATCGGGGGCAAGCCCCCTCCCACATTTGGATCTTCACAAGGTTCAAGACTGTGCACCGCTTCAATGCACCATGAACCGGCATCGGGCATGGATCCGACACCTGAAACCTATGCCTCATTGGAAAAAAACTGAACACCAAAAACACCAAAGCCCCGTATTCCGGGGCTTTGCGCTTTCTGGAAAATTTTTTTGGCACAATCTGGCAACTCTGGCACGCGCCCTGCAATAACCCTCGTACTACCCAGTTTCGGGGACCTTGGTACAGGCAGGCCGAGAATCCCCTCTTTAACACCGAAGCCTTCAAGGCTTCACCCCGTTTTGGGAGCCCTGGTACAGGCAGGCCGGGAACTCCCTTCTTTACACCCGGGGCTTATGTGGCGCAGCGCCCATAGCCCCAGCCCGTTTTGGGGACCTTGGTACAGGCAGGCCGGGGATTCCCTCTTTTATTGCTCTTGGAGATGGATCTCCAGCCGCCAGCGGCCATCGGCTTTCTCGCCTTTCCACTCCCCTCGCAACGGCCGGGCCGCCACCAGGTTCAGCAGCAGGCCCGCATCGGTCTTGCGCACGCGCCAGTTCACGTCCTTTTCATTGAACTTGAGTTGCCCACTGGCCGCCTTGCCCTGTGCGTCGAATAGCAGCGCCACCGTGCCGTCGATCAGCTCGCCGTGCAGCTTGGGTTCGCTGTTGAACCACACCACCACGCCGTCCGCCACAGTCTCGACCTGCTGCAGCTCGACCGGGTCCGGCGTGGTCAGCCGGCCAATCATCAGGCCCACCATCAGGCCGACAATCGCCAACGAACCCATGACCCTCGGCATTAGCTTCGGCCTTGGGTCCTCTTCGGGGGTAGAATGCAGCGCATCTTTGCCTTCGGAGCCGTGCATGTTTCACGTCATCCTTTTTCAACCAGAAATTCCGCCGAATACCGGCAACGTTATCAGGCTGTGCGCCAACAGTGGCTGCCACCTGCATTTGATCGAGCCCCTGGGCTTTGACATGGACGACAAACGCCTGCGCCGCGCCGGGCTGGACTACCACGAGTACGCCACCCTCAAGCGCCACGCCGACCTGGCCAGCTGCCTGGAGAGCCTGGGGCATCCGCGACTGTTCGCGTTCACCACCAAGGGTTCACGGCCGTTCCATGATGCCAGCTTTGCCGAGGGCGATGCTTTCCTGTTCGGTCCGGAAAGCCGGGGCCTGCCGGCCGAGGTTCTCGATGCCCTGCCCGACGGCCATCGCCTGCGCCTGCCAATGCGCGAGGGTTGCCGCAGCTTGAACCTGTCCAACACCGTGGCCGTCGCCGTCTATGAAGGCTGGCGCCAACTCGGCTTCAAATAACACCGTAAAACAAGTGTGGGAGGGGGCTTGCCCCCGATGACGGAGTGCCAGTCGACATCTATGCGACTGACACTCCGCTATCGGGGGCAAGCCCCCTCCCACATTTTTACCGCGTCGACTTATTGAACCGTCGACGAACCTTCCTGTTGCATGCGCTGCAGCTCTTGCGCGTACAGGGCATCGAAGTTCACCGGTGCCAGCATCAGCGCAGGGAACGAGCCACGGGTGACCAGGCTGTCCAGGGTCTCGCGGGCATACGGGAACAGGATGTTCGGGCAGAACGCGCCCAGGGTGTGGCTCATGGATGCTTCGTCCAGGCCCTGGATCAGGAAGATGCCGGCCTGTTGCACTTCAGCGATGAAGGCCACTTCTTCGCCGTTCTTGACGGTAACGGACAGGGTCAGCACGACTTCGTGGAAGTCGCCTTCCAGTGCTTTCTGGCGGGTATTCAGGTCCAGCGCAACGCTTGGGGTCCATTCCTGACGGAAGATGGCCGGGCTTTTCGGCGCTTCGAACGACAGATCACGCACGTAGATGCGCTGCAACGAGAATTGTGGGCCTTGGGCTTCTGCTGCTTCGGTGTTCTGTTGGTCAGTCATCTCAGATCCTTGATCTTGGGGTCTTTATAGGGGTTGGGAGTCAGACGAGCAGCAGCGCATCGAGTTTACCCGCGCGCTCCAGGGCGAACAGGTCGTCGCAGCCACCGATGTGTTTGGCGCCGATCCAGATCTGCGGCACGGACGTGCGCCCCGCCTTCTGGGCCATTTCGGCACGCACCTGGGGTTTGCCATCGACCTTGATTTCTTCGAAGGCAACGCCCTTTTTCTCCAGCAAGGCCTTGGCCCGCATGCAGTAAGGGCACCAATCGCTGGAATACACGACGACCTGGCTCATATCACTTCACCAGTGGCAGGTTATCGCCGCGCCAGCTGCTGATGCCACCGGACAGCTTGGCGGCGGTGAAACCGGCCTTGAGCATTTCGCGCGCATGAGTGCCGGCGTGCTGGCCTTGGGCGTCGACCAGGATGATGGTCTTGGCCTTGTATTTTTCCAGCTCGGCCAGGCGTGCGATCAGCTTGTCCTGTGGAATATTCAGGGCGCCGACGATATGGCCGGTGGCGAAATCCTTGGCCGGGCGGATATCAACGACAACGGCCTCATCCTTGTTGACCAGCGCGGTCAGCTCCGACGTGCTCAGGCTGCGGCCACCACGGCTCATTTCATGAGCAATCAGCAGCGCCAGCAGGATGACGAAGGCACCCACGAGCAGATAGTGGGCAGTGGCAAATGCAATCAGGTGATCAACCATCAAGGAGGTTCCAGGGCGTTAAAATGGCGGTAAGTATACACAGCCGCCAGGGGGGGCCAACCCCCGTAAAGCGGTGACGTGGTCGGAACTTCGCTTTAAACTGCCACTCCCTTTTCAATTGTCTTCCTTTATTACCGCCGCGAGAGGATCTATGACTACTACGCCTAAACCTTTGGTCCTGATAATTCTCGATGGCTTCGGACACAGTGAAAGCCACCACGACAACGCGGTATACGCGGCCAAGAAGCCCGTACTCGACCGCCTGACCGCCACCGTACCCAACGGCCTGATCTCCGGCTCGGGCATGGACGTGGGCCTGCCGGACGGCCAGATGGGCAACTCGGAAGTCGGTCACATGAATCTCGGTGCCGGACGAGTGGTCTATCAAGACTTCACCCGCGTCACCAAAGCGATCCGCGACGGCGAGTTCTTCGAGAACCCAACCATCTGCGCCGCGGTCGATAAAGCCGTCGCCGCCGGCAAAGCGGTGCACTTCATGGGCCTGCTGTCCGATGGCGGCGTCCACAGCCACCAGGACCACCTGGTCGCCATGGCCGAACTGGCCTTCAAGCGCGGCGCCGACAAGATCTACCTGCACGCCTTCCTCGATGGCCGCGACACACCGCCGAAAAGCGCACAATCCTCCATCGAGCTGCTGGACGCCACGTTCGCCGCCTTGGGCAAGGGCCGTATCGCCAGCCTGGTGGGCCGCTACTTCGCCATGGATCGCGACAACCGCTGGGACCGCGTCTCCCAGGCCTACAACCTGATCGTCGACGGCCAGGCCGACTTCCACGCCGCCACCGCCCAGGAAGGCCTTGAAGCCGCCTATGCCCGTGGCGAAAGCGACGAGTTCGTCAAAGCCACCACCATCGGTGAGCCGGTGAAAGTCGAAGACGGCGACGCCGTGGTGTTCATGAACTTCCGCGCAGACCGCGCACGCGAGCTGAGCCGCGTATTTGTCGAAGATGGTTTCAAGGAATTCGAGCGCGCCCGCCAGCCAAAAGTCCAATACGTGGGCCTGACCCAATACGCCGCCAGCATCCCGGCCCCCGCCGCCTTTGCCGCCGGCACTTTGGATAACGTGCTGGGCGACTACCTGGCGAAAAACGGCAAGACCCAACTGCGCATCGCCGAAACCGAGAAGTACGCCCACGTGACGTTCTTCTTCTCCGGTGGCCGCGAAGAGCCGTTCCCAGGCGAAGAACGCATCCTGATCCCATCGCCAAAGGTCGCCACCTACGACCTGCAACCGGAAATGAGTGCGCCGGAAGTCACCGACAAGATCGTCGACGCCATCGACAACCAGCGTTACGACGTGATCGTGGTCAACTACGCCAATGGCGACATGGTCGGCCACAGCGGCAACCTGGAAGCCGCGACCAAGGCCGTGGAATGCCTGGACCTGTGCGTCGGCCGCATCGTCGATGCCCTGGAGAACGTTGGCGGTGAAGCACTGATCACTGCCGACCACGGCAACTGCGAGCAGATGTCCGACGAATCCACTGGGCAAGCCCACACCGCCCATACCACCGAGCCGGTGCCGTTCATCTACGTCGGTAAGCGCGACTTCAAAGTACGTGATGGCGGCGTGCTGGCGGATGTGGCACCGACAATGTTGATGCTGATGGGGTTGGAGAAGCCGGTGGAAATGACGGGCACTTCGATCCTGGTCTGATTCCCAGCATCACCGAAAAATAATGTGGGAGGGGGCTTGCTCCCTTCCACATTGGATCTTCTGTGTTTGGTAGATATCTTTTCGCCATTCCAGCGCCGCTCGGCACCTATCTTGCCTTCCAGCCCGAATTGGGCGTTTTTTTTGCCGCGCTTGGCGGGCATACTAGGCCGTCCCTTTCCCTGGTGTCGCCCGCCTCTATGCTTCGCGCCTTGATTACCCTTGCTCTTGTCTGCCTGCTCCAACCGGCGTTTGCCGATGAGCGCGCACAAACCCAACAACAGTTGGACGCTACGCGTCAGGACATTACCGAGCTGAAAAAACTGCTCGGCAAGCTCCAGGAAGAAAAGTCCGGGGTGCAAAAAGACCTGCGCGGTACGGAAACCGAGATGGGCAAGCTCGAGAAGCAGGTCCAGGAGCTACAAAAAGAATTAAAGAAGAGCGAGTCGGAACTGGAGCGACTCGACGCTGAGAAAAAAAAACTCCAGAGCGCCCGCGTTGAACAGCAACGCCTGATCGCTATCCAGGCCCGTGCCGCCTACCAGAACGGCCGCCAGGAATACCTCAAGCTGCTGCTCAACCAGCAGAACCCGGAAAAATTCGCGCGCACCCTGACCTACTACGACTACCTGAGCAAGGCCCGTATGGAGCAGTTGAAAAGCTTCAACGAGACCTTGCGCCAGTTGGTCAACGTCGAACAGGAAATCGCCAACCAGCAATCGCAGCTGGAAGACCAGAAAAACAGCCTCACTGCCCAGCGCGACGAGCTGGACAAGGTGCGCAAGGAGCGCCAGGTCGCCCTGGCCAAGCTCAATGACGACGTAAAAGCCCGTGACGCCAAGCTGCAGGCCCGCGAGCAGGACCAGGCCGACCTGGCCAAAGTGCTCAAGACCATCGAAGAAACCCTGGCTCGCCAGGCACGCGAGGCCGAAGAAGCGCGGCAAAAAGCGCTGATCGCCCAGCAGGAAGCCGAAAAAAAGCGCCAGCGTGAGGCCGAGATGGCTGCCACCTCGGACGCCCCGGCACCGCGTAAACCGGCGCATGCAGCCCCTGGCCCGCTGGTTTCCAGCGCAGGCGAATCGTTCGGTGGCCCTTTTGCTTCAGCGCGCGGCAAACTTCCATGGCCGGTTGATGGTCGATTACTGGCACGCTTTGGGGAAACCCGTGGCGATGACACCCGCGCCAAGTGGGATGGTGTGATGATCAGCGCCTCCGCCGGCAGCCAGGTCCACGCTGTTCACGGTGGCCGTGTCGTGTTTGCCGATTGGCTGCGGGGCGCCGGTTTGTTGGTGATTCTTGACCACGGCAATGGCTATTTAAGCCTTTACGGCCACAATCAGACTTTACTCAAGTCGGCAGGTGATGTTGTAAAAGCCGGTGAATCCATCTCCACTGTCGGTAACAGTGGTGGCCAGGACACCCCGGCGCTGTACTTCGCTATTCGTCAGCAGGGTCGCCCGAGCGATCCTGCACAATGGTGCAGATCCCAAGGATAGGGTCGCATCTACATTAGGAGTTCGTTCGACATGCTGCATTTGTCCCGCCTCACTTCGCTGGCCTTGACGATCGCCCTGGTGATCGGCGCGCCTCTGGCATTCGCCGACCAGGCCGCTCCGGCTGCACCCGCCGCCACGGCCGCAACCACCAAGGCGCCGTTGCCGCTGGACGAGCTGCGCACCTTTGCCGAGGTCATGGACCGGATCAAGGCCGCTTATGTCGAACCCGTAGATGACAAGACCCTGCTGGAGAATGCCATCAAGGGCATGCTCAGCAACCTCGATCCGCACTCCGCTTACCTGGGCCCGGAAGATTTTGCCGAGTTGCAGGAGAGCACCAGCGGTGAATTCGGCGGCCTGGGCATTGAAGTCGGCGCCGAAGACGGCAACATCAAGGTCGTCTCGCCGATCGATGACACCCCGGCGTCCAAGGCTGGCATCCAGGCCGGCGACTTCATCGTGAAGATCAACGGCCAGCCGACCCGTGGCCAGACCATGACCGAAGCCGTCGACAAGATGCGCGGCAAGATCGGCCAGAAAATCACCCTGACCCTGGTACGCGACGGCGGCAACCCGTTCGACGTGACGCTGACCCGCGCGACCATTGTGGTCAAGAGCGTGAAGAGCCAGCTGCTGGAGTCGGGCTACGGCTACATCCGCATCACCCAATTCCAAGTCAAGACCGGCGACGAAGTGGCCAAGGCGCTGGCCAAGCTGCGCAAGGACAACGGCAAGAAACTCAGCGGCATCGTGCTCGACCTGCGTAACAACCCTGGCGGCGTGCTGCAGTCGGCGGTGGAAGTGGTCGACCACTTCATCACCAAGGGCCTGATCGTGTACACCAAAGGCCGTATCGCCAATTCCGAGCTGCGCTTCTCGGCCACCGGCAATGACCTCAGCGAAAACGTACCGCTGGCCGTGCTGATCAACGGCGGCAGCGCTTCGGCGTCGGAGATCGTCGCGGGCGCTCTGCAAGACCAGAAGCGCGGCGTGCTGATGGGTACCACCAGCTTCGGCAAAGGCTCGGTGCAAACCGTGTTGCCGCTGAACAACGAGCGTGCGCTGAAGATCACCACCGCGCTGTATTACACGCCGAACGGCCGCTCGATCCAGGCTCAGGGCATCGTGCCGGACATCGAGGTGCGCAAGGCCAAGATCACCAACGAGATCGACAGCGAGTACTACAAGGAAGCTGACCTGCAAGGTCACCTGGGCAATGGCAACGGCGGCGCCGACCAGCCGACCGGCAGCGGCAAGAAAGCCAAGCCAATGCCGCAGGACGATGACTACCAGCTGGCCCAGGCGCTTAGCCTGCTCAAGGGCTTGAGCATCACCCGCAGCCGTTGATATGCGTTTTGCCCTGATCATCGCTCTGCTGTGCAGCCTGGCAGGCGTCGCCCACGCGACGCCTGCCGGCGAGCCTCAAAAAGCCTACCTGACCCTCATCATCGACGACCTCGGGCAAAACCTGCCCCGGGATCGTCGCGTCCTGGCCCTGCCCGGGCCGGTGACCACGGCGATCATGCCCGACACGCCCCACGCCGCCGAATTCGCCCGCGAAGCCCACAAGGCCGGCAAGATCGTGATCCTCCACATGCCCATGGACCCGGCCACGGGGCCGTTCGCCTGGCACCCCGAATTGCCTATCGAAGAACTTGGCAAGCGACTGGACGCCGCGTTCCAGGCGGTGCCCTATACCGCCGGCATCAACAACCACATGGGCAGCCGCATGACGGCGCAACCGGCCGCCATGGCCTGGTTGATGGCCGAGTTGCAACGGCGCAACAAGTTCTTTGTCGACAGCCGCACCAGCGCCCAAACCGTCGCCGCCGCCGAAGCGCAGAAGATCGGCCTGGCGCATGTCTCGCGGGATGTGTTCCTCGATGACGAGCGCACCGAGGCGGCGATTACCACGCAGTTGCAAACCGCAATCAAGCTGGCACACAAACAAGGTTCCGCCGTGATGATCGGCCACCCTTATCCACAAACCCTGGCAGTGCTGGAGCGCGAGTTGCCCAAGCTCAAGGCCCAGGGCGTCGACTGGATTGATATCAAGTTGATGATCAGCGTACGCGGCAACCAGGCCATGGCCGGGCACGGCAAAAATGGCACCTACCGCCCATCGCCGACTAAATAACTACCCCCGCTCTGCCAGTTGCCCCCTCGATAGTTGACGCCTGCCCCGCATCAATTCGAGGATGACCATGAAAACCCTTTATCCCGCGCTGATCTGCGCGCTGCTGACTGCGTGCCCTGTGTATCTATGGGGCGCGTCCAAAGACTTTGGTGAAGGCCTGGCCAACGCCAGCGCTCCACGCCTGCTGACCAACGCCAACCAACAACATAATCACTGGAGCGGCATCGGCCGCATCCGCAACGATAAGGCACTCTGCACCGCGACCCTACTGGATACCCGCGATGAACAAGGCATTTCCGGCCCGGCTTACATCATCACCAGCAGCCATTGCATTCACCGTGTCAGTGGTGCCGTCATCAAGGACCAGGTACTCAAGGGTCATATCAGCTTCAACTACTTTGATGACACGTTGGAGCAGCTCAAGACCTACCCGCTCAAGACCCTGAAGTGGGGTAGCAGCCACGGCGTCGACCTGGCACTCATCGAGCTCGATATTCCGCTGTCCGCCTTGATCAGCAATGGCATCGAGCCGATGAAACTGGCCGAGGACCTACCTGACGAAGCACGCCCGATTCTTGCTCTGATCGTCCCTGAATGGAACACGCTGCACCTGTCAGCGTGCCTTCAACAGGCCTCTCAAGAGGTGGTGGAGCAACCTTTTGTCTGGCGCGTAACCATGAAAAACCAGTGCAAGGGCGTGCAATCAGGCGCATTCGGTGCACCGCTGGTGGATCGCGCCACCAATACGCTGTTCGGCATTCTCAGCAGTACAACCATCGGCCAGGCCGCAGCTAAAAAGTGTCAGCGCGACGCACCATGCGAGGTGAGGGATGGCAAGGCGAGTTGGCATGCCGACAGTAACTACGGCAGTCCTGTCGTGTTCCTCAAGCACTGTTTTGTGGAGGGCGTGCTGACTGACAACGAGCAGACCTGCAACCTCTACCCCGCGACGTCCATCACCTTCAGCAGCCCTGAGCCGCTGCAACAATATTTCGTCAAAAGACCCGGAGACAAGGGCCGGAATATCACGCCAAGCTGGAACCTGGAATTTACTACCACCAGCCGGCTCTATCGCTACAAGGCCGTACGCCGTGCCAGCGAATGTGAAAACCCCGTGCATTACAGCCCGCCGATCAACAGCCACAACGCATCGATCAAGGACCCCATCGGCCCGCAAACTGGCATGCATCTGTTGTGCATCCTGGGTGTCGAATCAGACCAGGCGGTGAGCAACAGCGCGATGCGCAATGCCTTGACGCTGGCGGTCGAACTCGCTGAACCGGCGGCGACCCGCGCCCCAGACGTCAGCATCGTGCTCGACAGGCAGTTCTTGCAGCGCTACACCGTTATCTGGAACCTGGCGCCACCCTTTATAAGCCGCTACACCTACAAATTTGGCCCAGCTCAGCGCACAGATTGCCTGGCACCCGAAGGCTATCGGACACTGCCGCCCAAGCACAGCGATACGGAAGAAACCGATGACGCAGAGGACCTCTTCGGCATGCCTCCCCTGGACCAGGCCCCCGATGCACCGCATCAGAAGTTCGCGCAGATTATTTCCACGCATAACCAGCCGATAAAAATCTGCACCTACGCATTCGACCAGGCAGGCCGGCCTTCAGATTTGCGCGTGGACCTGCTCAAACCACGTTGACCACTAGAGGTAACGCGCCATGATCTCGTCAACACGCCCTTCTTTGCGCAGTTGGTTCAACGCTGCTTGAAGCTTGTCCACAAGCTCATCAGGCACGTCCTTGTTCAGCGCGAGGTAAAGCTGAGCACTGTTAAAACGCAGCACCGTCTTGAGCCCGGTCACACCGACCTGGCGAGCCAGGTACCGGCCGGCCGGATCGCCGGTAGCCCACAGGTCGATCTGACCCTCCAGCAGCTTTTGCGCGTTGTCCTGGTCGCGCAACACCACCATCGGCTTAAGGCCCTGCTTCTCCAGGGTCTCGGCGATGGCGTCGCCTTTGTAAGCGCCGATCTTGTAGCGACGGGCGTGCTCGAGGTCGCTCAACTGGATCTTGCTATCTGCCTTGGCCAGCAGTACCCAATCGTCTGGGCCGATGGGACCGACCCATTTGAACAGCGCTTCACGGTCCGGCAGGCGGGCCATCACGAACACGCCGTAACCGGGTTTCTCCAGGGCGAGTTTGTAGATTCGCTCCCAAGGGAAACGCAGGGTGAGGCTGTAGGAAATGCCGGCGCGCTTGAAGGTCTCGCGCATGATGTCCACGGCGATGCCTTCGATGTTCTCGTCCTTGGCGAAATTCTTGCCGTTTTTCGCCATGTTGTAGGGCGGGAAGTTTTCCGTCAGCAACACCAGGGAGGCGTCAGACGATTCATCGGCGTGGCCAGGGCCAGCCAACAGGAGCGACGTACTGGCGAGGGCGAGCAGCAGGTGTTTGAACATGAAGGTTACCGGAATCCATGGCAAGCGCAGAGATTGCCGCGCGCTTGCCATGGTGTCCAGCAGCGTTTAGCGAACGACGATACCGCGCGCCGCCATGTAGGCCTTGGCCTCGGGGACGGTGTATTCGCCAAAGTGGAAAATACTCGCCGCCAGCACTGCGCTGGCGTGGCCTTCGATCACGCCGTCAGCCAGGTGCTGCAGGTTGCCGACGCCGCCGGAAGCGATCACCGGGATACCCAACGCATCGCTGATGGCACGGGTCACGCCCAGATCGAAGCCGTTTTTCATGCCGTCCTGGTCCATGCTGGTCAGCAGGATTTCACCGGCGCCCAGGCCTTCCATCTTCATCGCCCATTCCACCGCATCCAGACCGGTAGGCTTGCGGCCGCCGTGGGTGAAGATCTCCCAGCGCGGGGTTTCGCCCGGGCCGGAGACTTTCTTGGCGTCGATGGCCACCACAATGCATTGCGAACCAAAGTGCTGCGCGGCCTCGCCGACAAACTCCGGGTTGAACACCGCAGCGGTGTTGATCGAGACCTTGTCCGCGCCGGCATTGAGCAGGTTGCGGATGTCTTGCACGGTGCGCACGCCACCGCCCACGGTCAGCGGGATAAACACCTGGCTGGCCATGCGCTCGACGGTATGCAGCGTGGTGTCGCGGCCATCGACGCTGGCGGTGATGTCGAGAAAGGTAATCTCGTCGGCACCCTGCTCATCGTAGCGACGGGCGATTTCCACCGGGTCTCCGGCGTCACGGATGTTCTCGAACTTGACGCCCTTGACCACGCGACCGTTGTCGACGTCCAGGCAAGGGATGATGCGTTTGGCCAGCGCCATGGTCAGTCCTCAGCCGTTGTAGGCGTCGCAGTAAGCCTGGGCTTCGGCGACGTCCAGGGTACCTTCGTAGATCGCGCGGCCGGTGATGGCGCCGATGATGCCGGGGGCCTTGGCGTCCAGCAGCGACTTGATGTCGCCCAAGTTGTGGATACCGCCGGAAGCGATCACCGGGATCTTGGTCGCAGCGGCCAGCGCAGCGGTGAACGGCACGTTGCAGCCCTGCATCATGCCGTCTTTGGCGATGTCGGTATAAACGATGGCAGACACGCCATCAGCTTCGAACTGCTTGGCCAGGTCGATCACCTGCACGGTGCTGATCTCGGCCCAACCGTCGGTGGCGACGAAACCATCTTTAGCGTCCAGGCCCACGATGACCTTGCCAGGAAACGCGCGGCAGGCTTCGGCGACGAACGCCGGGTCTTTCACAGCCTTGGTGCCGATGATTACGTAGCTCACACCGGCTTTTACGTAGTGCTCGATGGTTTCCAGCGAGCGGATACCGCCGCCGATCTGGATCGGCAGGTTCGGGTAGCGCTTGGCGATCGCGGTGACCACCTCGCCGTTGACCGGCTGGCCTTCGAAGGCGCCGTTCAAGTCCACCAGATGCAGACGACGGCAGCCCCCTTCCACCCATTTGGCAGCCATGCTCACCGGGTCGTCGGAGAACACGGTGGAGTCTTCCATGCGGCCTTGGCGCAGACGTACGCAGGCGCCGTCCTTGAGATCGATAGCGGGAATAATCAGCATCTGGCAAACCTTATTCGATATTCAGCAATGCTTGGGAAATCAGGGTTTCTCAAGCGACCACAGGTCGCTTTCGATGCTTTCGAACCTTTCTTTAAGGAGCGTCTGCGTGTCGAAAATCGCCCTGTTGTAATAGTGCGGAGCCACTTCGGTGGTAAACAGCTCAAGAATTTCGGCGACCTCGAACGAGCCCAGCTTGAGCTCGAAGCGGTCCTCCATGAAGCGCTTGATCTTGAGGGTAGCCTCACTCTCCTGTTCGGGCGTGAGGTTCAAGACCGGCTGCTTCGGCTTCCTGGCCATTTACCAGCGCCCGTCCCAGGCGGCGAAGTTCTGCAGCAATTGCAGGCCATGGGTATGGCTCTTCTCCGGGTGGAACTGCACGGCAAACCGCGAACCTTCGGCCAGCGCGGCGGCGAAGTCGACGCCGTAGTGCCCGCCACCCACCACCTGGCCCGGCTTGCCGGCGGCGATGTAGTAGCTGTGCACGAAGTAGAAGCGCGCCATGTCCGGCACTTCGTGCCAGAGCGGGTGATCGACGCTCTGGCGCACTTCGTTCCAGCCCATGTGCGGGACTTTCAAGTGTTCGCCGTCTTCATGCAGGTCTTTGCCGAAGAACTTCACCTGGCCTGGGAACAGGCCGATGCAGTCGACGCCATCGTTCTCTTCACTGCTGTCGAGCAAGGCTTGCATGCCTACGCAGATGCCGAGGAACGGACGATCCTGGCTGACCTCGCGCACCAGGCTGTCAAAGCCCAGGCGGCGGATCTCGGCCATGCAGTCGCGAATCGCGCCAACGCCGGGAAACACCACCCGGTCAGCTTCGCGAATCACGTTGGCATCGCTGGTGATCAGCACTTTGCCGGCGCCTACATGCTCGAGGGCCTTGGCCACCGAGTGCAGGTTACCCATGCCGTAATCGATAACCGCGACCGTCTGCATTACAGGACGCCCTTGGTCGAAGGCATTTGCCCGGCCATGCGGTCGTCCAGCTCTACGGCCATGCGCAGCGCGCGGCCGAAGGCCTTGAACACGGTTTCGATCTGGTGGTGAGTGTTGGTGCCGCGCAGGTTGTCGATGTGCAGGCTGACCAGTGCGTGGTTGACGAAACCCTGGAAAAATTCCTGGAACAGGTCGACATCGAAGCCGCCGACGGTGGCGCGGGTGTAGGGCACGTGCATCTGCAGGCCTGGGCGGCCAGAGAAGTCGATGACCACACGCGACAGCGCTTCGTCCAGCGGGACATAGGCGTGGCCGTAGCGACGGATGCCTTTTTTGTCGCCGATGGCCTTGGCAAATGCCTGGCCGAGGGTGATGCCGACGTCTTCCACCGTGTGGTGGTCGTCGATATGCAGGTCGCCCTTGCTGACGATATCCAGGTCGATCAGCCCGTGACGGGCGATCTGGTCCAGCATGTGCTCAAGAAAAGGTACACCGATATCAAATCGGGCCTTTCCGGTGCCATCCAGGTTAATCGAGGCTTTGATCTGGGTTTCCAGAGTGTCGCGCTCGACGGACGCCTTACGTTCGGCCATCACCAGCTCCGCAAAATCATTGGGCGAAAAAGGCAGCCATTATAGGGGCGCGGGCGCTAAACAGAAACATCGGAGGGGATAAGACTGATGGAGTGTCGGAGATAGACATGTGCATACAACTGTTGGGTTGGGCTGATGTGGCGAGGGAGCTTGCTCCCGCTGGGCTGCGCAGCAGCCCCAAAACCTGTCACCGCGAGCTTCCAGAACCAACGCGGTGAATTGATTGGGGTCGCTTCGCGACCCAGCGGGAGCAAGCTCCCTCGCCACAACAAGCCCGGCTCCCGCAGGAACCAGGCCCACCCGGTCATCGCAGTGTTAGTGGAACAGAACCGCGGTCTTCTGCAAGGTCACCCACACACCCCACGCCAACGGAATACCCACCACCAGCCAGGCCGCGATGGCCAATGGCACGGTGCCGGAAGCGGCTTTCCACTCCAGGGAAGTGGTGGCATCCGCCCCTTTGTCATGACCCAGCGCCTGTTCGGCGGCCAATTCGGCATCGGTCATGAAGTACTTGTCCGCCACCGGGCGAACCAGCAGGTTGCAGATGAAACCCAGCACCAGCAGGCCGGCGAGAATGTACAAGGTGATGTCATAGGCAGCCGCGCGTTCAACGCCGATGCTCAACTGATATTCACGCAGGTAGTTCACCAGCACCGGACCCAAGACGCCCGCAGCGGCCCAGGCGGTCAGCAGGCGACCGTGGATCGCGCCGACCATTTGCGTACCGAACAGGTCGGCCAGGTAGGCAGGAACGGTCGCAAAACCACCCCCGTACATCGACAGGATGATGCAGAACGCCGCCACGAACAGCGCCACGTTGCCCAGGTGCCCCAGGTTCGGGATCAGCGCGTACAGGGCAAAGCCCAGGGCGAAGAACACGAAATAGGTGTTTTTACGGCCCAGGTAGTCGGAGAACGATGCCCAGAAGAAGCGGCCGCCGATGTTGAACAGGCTCAACAGACCGGTGAAACCTGCCGCGATGGCCGCGATGGAGGCCAGCTGACCGGCATCCAGTTGGCCGAACGGCACATCAACACCCAGCAACTTGCCGCCGAACACTTCCTGCAGCAGCGGCGAAGCCATGCCGAGGATGCCGATACCGGCGGATACGTTCAGGCACAACACCAACCAAACCAGGCGGAATTGCGGGGTTTTCCACGCCACGTTCACGTGCACGTGACGGTGGGTGATCATCGCGTTGCTGGCCTTTTTCGCCGGGGCGGTCCAGCCCTCAGGTTTCCAGCCGGTCGGCGGAACGCGATAAGACAGTGCGCCGCCGATCATGAACACGAAGTAGATCGCCGCCATCACCAGGAAGCTCTGCCACACGCCCACGCTGGTCGGCGTAGCAAAGTGGCCCATCAACGCTGCGGCCAGGGGTGCACCTACCATCGCGCCGCCGCCAAAGCCCATGATCGCCATACCGGTGGCCATGCCACGCTTGTCCGGGAACCACTTGATCAGGGTCGACACGGGAGAGATGTAGCCCAGGCCCAGGCCGATACCGCCGATGACCCCGGAGCCGATCCACATCAGCCAGATCTGGTGGGTATAGATACCCAAGGCAGAAATCAGCAGCCCGCCGCACCAGCACAACGCCGATACAACACCGGCCTTACGTGGCCCGGCATGTTCCAGCCAGCCGCCCCAGATCGCTGCCGAGCAGCCCAGGAAGATGAAGAACAGGGTGTAGATCCAGCCCAGCATGGAGATGGGCCAGTCGCATTGGGACGAGAAGACTTGGGCGATGAAGCTCATGTCCGGCGCGCAGGCGACCGGTTTGGTAACACCCAGTGCCTTGGACAGAGGCAGCCAGAACACCGAGAACCCGTAGGCCATGCCGATGCACAGGTGGATGGCCAGGGCGGCCGGTGGAACCAGCCAGCGGTTGAAGCCGGGCTTGGCGATGATGCGTTCCTTGGACAGGAACGCTGGCTTTGCAGCAGATGAACCTGCCGCAGTGCTAGTGCTCATTGGTGTTTCCCCCAGTTGTTAGTATGTGTCCGTCAGGCGCTCTCTCCCTCGGCCTTGCACGCAAAGCGTGGCCGTTTTGTTGAGTGAAGCTCCATTTTAGGCGCGACCTTAGGTCGCAGAAGGCGGACGAACGTGCAGAGATTAGCACCTGTCGATGACAGAAAAACCAAAGTGACATCACCTTTTTCAGGAAATCTGTTTTTTGACGCCAAAAACCCGCTTTCCCCGCCCCTGGATACAATGTAACGATCGGGGCACTGACGCAGGCCGTCGGGCGTTATACTCTGCGGCTAAATTTTGAAATCGACATACAAGGACTCGCCCATGAAAGCGTTCGGCAAAATCCTGGGTCTGGTACTTCTCGGGCTGTTGCTGATCATTGTGGCTCTGGGTTTTGCCCTGACCCATCTCTTCGATCCCAACGACTATAAAGACGAGATTCGCCAGATTGCCCGCGACAAGGCCCACATCGAGCTGACGCTCAATGGCGATATCGGCTGGAGCCTGTTCCCGTGGCTCGGCCTTGAACTGCACGAAGCCAGCGTGGCAACCCTGACCGCGCCGACCCAACCGTTCGCCGACCTGCAAATGCTCGGCCTCTCGGTGCGCGTACTGCCGTTGCTGCGCCGCGAAGTGCAGATGAGCGACGTGCGTGTCGAAGGCCTGAACCTGCGCCTCAACCGTGACAAGCAAGGTCATGGCAACTGGGAAGACATCGGCAAGAACGTGACTGAGGCGAGCGTCGGCAGCCCTGGCTCGGTTGAGCAGCCTGTCGAATCCGAACCGGAAAAGCCGGCAAAACCCATCCGCCTGGACATCGACAGCCTGACCATCAACAACGCCCGCGTTGAATACAACGATGAGCAGACCGGCAAACAGTTCAGCGCCGAAAGCATTCAACTGAGCGCCGGTGCGGTGCACGAAGGCGCCAGCATCCCGGTGAAACTCACCGCCTTCTTCGGCAGCAACCAGCCGGTGATGCGCGTCAAGACCGAGCTCAACGGCAACCTGCGGATCCAGCGGGCACTCAAGCGCTATCAGCTCGAAGACATGAAGATCACCGGCGAAGCCACGGGCGAGCCGCTGCAGGGCAAGACCGTGACGTTCTCCACCCAGGGCCAGCTGCTGGTTGACCAGGCGGCCAATATCGCCGAATGGACCAACATGAAGCTGTCGGCCAACCAACTGCGCGCGTTGGGCGAACTGAAGGTCAACGACCTGGACAAGACTCCGCAGCTCAGCGGCGCCCTGTCGATCGCCCAGTTTGACCTGGCCAAGTTCCTCGACAGCGTCGGCCACCCGTTGCCGCCGATGGCCGACGGCAGCCTGAGCAAGGTCGAGCTGGTCAGCCGCCTCAAGGGCACGCCGACCAGCGTGGCCCTGGAAGACCTGAACCTGAAACTCGACGGCAGCACCTTCACCGGTCGCGTCGCCGTGGAGGATTTCGCCAAGCAATCCCTGCGCGTTCAGCTCAAGGGCGACACCTTCAACGCCGACAACTACCTGCCGGCCAAGTCTGAATCGGCCAAGGGTGCGGCGGCCGCACGCCAGGCCGAAGTACAGAACAGCGAAGCCGGGGCCATGGCCGCAGGCGGCACCACGCCGCTGCCCGACGCTCCGACCAAAGGCGCCTGGAGCACCGACAAACTATTGCCATTGACCCGCCTGCGCACGCTGGACGTGGACGCCGACCTTGCGTTCGGCCAACTGACCCTGAGCAAGTTGCCGATCCAGAATGCGGTGCTCAAAGCCTCCGGCCTTGATGGCCAGCTCAAGCTCGACACCTTGAGTGGCGGTCTCTACAACGGTAGCTTCCAGGCCAACGGCAACCTTGATGTGCGCCAGGACATTCCCGTGCTGGCGCTGCAGAGCCGGATCAAGCAAGTACCGGTCGAGCGCATCCTGCAAGCCCAGGGGCAAACCCCGCCGGTGAAGGGCCAGATCACCCTCGACAGCAACCTCACAGGCCGTGGCAACAGCCAGAAAGCCTTGATCGACAGCCTCAACGGCACCGCCAGTTTTGTGATCAACAACGGTGTGCTGCTCAATGCCAACCTTGAGCAGCAACTGTGCACCGGCATCGCCTTGCTCAACCGCAAGACCTTGAGCAGCACGCCGCAAGGCAAGGACACGCCGTTCCAGGAGCTGAAGGGCAACCTGACCTTCCGCAACGGGGTCGCCAGCAACCCTGACCTGAAAGTGCGCATCCCAGCCCTGACCGTCAACGGTAATGGCGACGTCGACCTGCGTGTGCTGGGCATGGATTACCGCGTCGGCATCATCGTCGAAGGCGACCAGCGTGAAACGCCGGACCCCGCCTGCCAGGTCGGCGCCAACTTCCAGGGCATCGAAGTGCCGCTGCGCTGCCGTGGCCCGCTGGAACTGGGCGCCAAGGCGTGCCGCCTGGACAAGGACGGCTTGACCCAGGTCGCCATCAAGGCGGCCGGCAACAAGCTCAGCGACAAGCTGGAAGAGAAGCTCGACAAGGTGAACCCGCAACTTAAAGACGCTTTGAAGGGCCTGTTCAAGCGATGAGAAACGAGCAGTTTTCAGAGGCCGTACTCGATTGGTACGACCGCCACGGCCGCCATGACCTGCCCTGGCAACAGGGCATCACGCCTTATCGGGTGTGGGTCTCGGAGATCATGCTGCAGCAGACCCAGGTGAGCACCGTGCTCAATTACTTCGACCGATTCATGGCCTCGCTGCCGACGGTCGAAGCCCTGGCCGCCGCGCCGGAAGACGAAGTGCTGCACCTGTGGACCGGCCTGGGTTACTACACCCGGGCGCGCAACCTGCAAAAGACCGCGAAGATTGTCGTGGCCGAGTACGGTGGTGAGTTTCCCAGGGACGTCGAAAAGCTGACCGAACTGCCGGGCATCGGCCTGTCCACCGCCGGCGCGATCGCCAGCCTGAGCATGGGACTGCGTGCGCCGATCCTCGACGGCAACGTCAAACGCGTACTGGCACGTTTTACCGCACAAGAGGGCTACCCCGGCGAACCCAAGGTGGCCAAGCAGCTGTGGGCCACCGCAGAACGCTTCACGCCGCATGATCGCGTCAATGCCTACACCCAGGCAATGATGGACATGGGCGCCACCCTCTGCACCCGCAGCAAACCCAGCTGCCTGCTGTGCCCGCTGGAAAAAGGCTGCGAAGCCCACATGCTCGGCCTGGAGACACGCTACCCGATCCCCAAGCCGCGCAAGACCATCCCGCAGAAGCGCACGCTGATGCCGCTGCTGGCCAATGCCGAGGGCGCGATCCTGCTTTACCGTCGCCCTTCCACGGGCCTGTGGGGCGGCCTGTGGAGTTTGCCCGAGCTGGACGACCTGCAAGACCTCGAACACCTGGCCAACCAGCACGCGCTGGAACTGGGCAAGCCACAGGAACTGCCGGGGCTGATCCACACCTTCAGCCACTTCCAGCTCGCCATCGAACCCTGGCTGGTCCAGGTCGAGGAATCCGCCCATCACGTGGCCGAGGCCGACTGGCTCTGGTATAACCTCGCCACCCCGCCGCGCCTGGGCCTTGCCGCCCCGGTGAAAAAACTGCTGAAGCGCGCGGCCGACGTATTGAACGCAGGAGTTTCGTCATGACCCGCACCATTATCTGCCGCAAGTACAAAGAAGAATTGCCAGGCCTGGAACGCCCTCCGTATCCGGGCGCCAAGGGCCAGGACATTTTCGATCACGTCTCCGCCAAAGCCTGGGGCGACTGGCTGAAACACCAGACCCTGCTCATCAACGAAAAACGCCTGAACATGATGAACGCCGAAGATCGTAAATACCTGGCGGGCGAGATGGACAAGTTCTTTTCCGGCGAGGAATACGCCAAGGCCGACGGCTACGTGCCGCCTGCTCAATAATTGATCAAAAACCAGGGTCGGCACGTAAGCGACGGTAATAATTAAATATTTTTTGAAAACTTGCTTGACGACCCCCTGAAAAACCCGTTTAATGCGCCCCGTTGCCCAGATAGCTCAGTCGGTAGAGCAGGGGATTGAAAATCCCCGTGTCGGCGGTTCGATTCCGTCTCTGGGCACCACCTTCAGCTTTCAGGTGGTGTGAACATCACGTGAAAGCATTCAAGAAGCCCGCCCAGTGCGGGCTTTTTGTTGTCTGCAGAAAAGTCGAGCCCACGCGTTACGAACCTATTCGTAATTAAGACCCAAGCCACTCCTAAGAACGCTCTGCATATCACGTCTGGGTTCAGGTGACCCTTATGGAGTGATATGATTCCGCCGCTAGGAAATTTCCTACGCTCGCCTCCTACCTCGGCGACTGATTGGCATCACCACGATCAGAGCTCGGCGATACAAACACGAAATGCAGGCAAGGAAAGCAAGCATAGCGCCACAAATGCTATGTCGGGCATGCAACTCCCCCCACTGGACACCTGCATACCTCGTGATAACACCCACCATTGTTACCTTGGATTCA
This sequence comes from Pseudomonas sp. OV546, assembly GCF_900116845.1. Taxonomy (NCBI): domain Bacteria; kingdom Pseudomonadati; phylum Pseudomonadota; class Gammaproteobacteria; order Pseudomonadales; family Pseudomonadaceae; genus Pseudomonas; species Pseudomonas sp. OV546. The sequence continues at coordinate 417,150 of NZ_FPCE01000004.1, forward strand.
TTTCGCTGGCACAGCTCTATTTGGCCAGCCATTAGGGAAGAGCTCTTTTGACCGCCTTTTCGCCCCTCCCCTTAGTGGTCGATCTCGATGGCACGCTGCTACGTTCCGATTTGCTTCTGGAAACTGGCATGGCCTACGTACGACTTCAGCCATTAAAACTGTTCAAACCCTTCGGGTGGCTGGTCAAGGGCAAAGCAACCCTGAAGGAAGGGCTGGCCTGCGCAACAAATATGGATATCAGCGTATTGCCCTATGACCCCGAGGTCATTGCGCTGATCAAGCGTGAACGTAGCAGTGGGCGACGAATCGTGTTGGCCACTGCCAGTCATTACACCCTGGCCGAACGCATTGCCGAGCACTTGCAACTGTTTGACCAAGTGTTGGCCTCTGACGGTGAACGAAACCTGTCCTCCCATCGCAAGCGCGACTTATTGGTCGAACATTACGGCGAGCAGGGTTTCGACTACGTAGGCAACTCCAATGACGACCTTTCGGTTTGGTCCAAAGCTCGCAAGGCCTACGTTATCAATCCAGAAAGCGGCGTAGAGCGTCGCGCAAAAGCCCAGGGTAATGTCGAACAAGTCATTCACTCAAATCCCGGGGGAGTTAAAGACTGGCTGAAAGCTTTACGCCTGCACCAATGGATGAAAAATCTATTGATCTTTGTTCCGCTGCTGGCAGCCCACCAGCTCACCAATTTCATGCTGCTCTGGCAGGGTGTACTTGCGTTTATGCTGTTTGGGTTATGCGCCTCCAGCGTCTATCTGCTCAACGATCTACTGGATCTAGCCGACGATCGCCACCACGCAACCAAGCGCAAGCGCCCATTTGCATCCGGACGCTTATCGATAAAATCGGGGCTGGTGACCTTCCCGCTGTTACTGATTGGTGCATTTTCCGGCGCCGCACTGTTGCTGCCCTGGCAGTTCGCTGCAACACTCTTGGCCTACTACGTCTTAACTCTTGCCTATTCGTTGTCGCTGAAACGGCACATGGCAATTGACGTTATAGCCTTGGCTAACCTGTACACCATTCGCCTGATAGCTGGCGCGGCAGCATTCAGCCTCGCCCTGACCTTCTGGATGCTGGCGTTCTCCATGTTCATGTTCCTTAGCCTGGCACTGGTCAAGCGCTATGCAGAGCTGCATGAAGCGCGACACAAGGGGCGCACCGGAAAAACGCGAGGACGCGGTTATTACCCTTCGGATCTTGAAATGATTTCATCGCTGGGCGCCGCCTCCGGATACCTCGCAGTGATGGTGCTGGCACTGTATATCCATGACCAGTCAGACAGCGGGCTATATGCTCACCCACAACTGATCTGGATATCCTGCCCCTTGCTGTTGTTCTGGATAACACGAGTGTGGATGCTCACTCACCGCGGACAAATGCATGATGATCCGGTTGTTTTTGCAATTAGGGATCGTGTCAGTCTGATCGTCGGTACGCTTTTCGGTCTCGTATTCTGGATTGCAGCATGAGCGCCCCCCTGTACTCCTGGGGACGGTACCCCGACGCACCACAAACCGCGCACTCCTGCCACTGGCAAAGCGAACTCCCGAGCCTGCTCACAGAGCTGGCCAACACTCATGGCAGCACCCTGCCTTACGGCAACGGGCGCAGCTATGGCGATAGCTGCCTTGCCGCGAGCAGCCAAGCACTGCATATGCGTAGCTTGGACCGCTTTATTCATGTCGATTGGCAGCGGGGGATCGTACAAGCTGAAGCCGGGGTAACACTGGCGGAAATTCTCACCCTTGCGATTCCCCATGGTTGGTTCCTCTCTGTCACGCCCGGCACTCAGTTCGTCACCCTGGGCGGAGCTATTGCCAACGATGTACACGGCAAAAATCACCATGTGCGCGGAACCTTCGGCAATCATGTTCGGTGCTTTGGCTTGATACGTCAGGGTCAAGGCATGCTGAACTGCTCTCCTGATGAAAATCCCGATCTATACGCCGCAACCATCGGCGGCCTGGGCCTGACCGGAATAATCGCGTGGTCAGAAATCCAGCTGATGCCCATCCGTAGCAGCCAGATCGATAGCAGCGTGGTGCGCTTTAGCAACCTGGCGGAGTTCTTCACCCTATCCGCTGAACTGGACCATCAACATGAGTACAGTGTCGCCTGGATAGACTGCCTGGCCAAAGGTGTGAATGCCGGACGCGGCGTGTTCATCGTCGGTGATCACGCGCCGTACGGTTCACTGGAGGTGGATGCCCGCGCCAAGCGCGAAGTCCCGCTGACGCCCCCGATCTCCCTGATCAACAACCTGTCCCTACGTGCTTTCAATGAGGCCTATTGGCGCAGCCATCCCCTCCAGCACACGTTCAAGCGCAGCAGTTACGACACCTTTTTTTATCCATTGGATGGCCTTCTGCACTGGAATCGAATCTACGGCCGCAAAGGATTTCAACAATACCAATGCGTGATTCCTGATGCCGCCGCCGAAGCGGCAACCAAGGAGCTTCTGAGGGTCATCGCCGAGTCAGGCCAGGGTTCGTTTCTCGCCGTGCTTAAACGTTGCGGGAACATTGCCTCACCAGGCCTAATGTCGTTCCCGCTGCCTGGCACCTCACTGGCTTTAGACTTCCCACAGAAGGCCAGCCTTGCAGCACTGTTCGTTCGCCTGGACGACATAGTCCGCAAGGCTGGTGGCCGGCTCTACCCCGCCAAGGATGCCCACATGAGTGGCGTCGATTTCCGCCAGGCCTACCCAGCGTGGGAAAAGCTTGAAGCCCTGCGCGATCCCACTTTGATGTCCTGCTTTTGGAAACGAGTTATCACATGAAACGAGTTTTGATCGTTGGTGCAACCTCCGCTATTGCCACAGCCTGTGCACGCCTCTGGGCGGAGCAAGGCGCCGAGTTTTTCCTGGTAGCCCGCAATAGCGAAAAGCTTGAACAGACACGCAGCGATCTACTGGCGCGCGGAGCCAAAGTGGTTACTTCCTACACCATGGATGTCACTGATTTCTCTGGCCATGCTGAGATGGTGGAGCAGTGTCGTGCGGCCTTGCAGCAGATCGACATTGCTCTGATCGCCCATGGGACACTGCCGAATCAGCGGGCCTGCGAACAAGACGTCGAAACAGCCCTCAGCGAGTTCGCAATCAACGGCACTTCGGTCATCAGCCTCCTCACGCTGCTGGCGAAACAATTCGAGACCCAGCATTGCGGGACACTTGCAGTGATCTCCTCGGTTGCTGGCGACCGTGGGCGCCCTTCCAATTATCTGTATGGCACAGCCAAGGCGGCGGTATCGACTTTCTGTGAGGGCCTGCGTGCTCGCCTGTATAAGGTTGGTGTACACGTGATCGATATCAAACCAGGCTTTGTAGATACTCCCATGACCCAAGGCCTGCCACTGCCCGCCCAACTGGTCGTCAAGCCCGAGCAGATAGCAAAGCGCATCGTCAAGGGCATCGAAAACAAAACGAACGTCCTGTATACCCCAGGCTTCTGGAAAGCAATCATGCTGATAATAAAGCTGGTTCCACAGTTCGTATTCAAAAAAACCAATCTGTAATTTACTGATTCAACAGCCACCTTAACAACCAGTCTTTTCCTCTTCAGGCGGGCTTTCGACAGGGCAGCATTTTAAACATGAATCATCCAAAAAAAATCAACTCAACCTTGTTTTTTATATTCATATTAGCGTTCACTTTCCTTTGCTTTTTTTATTATGACGATCTCTGGTCTGCGTTAGGGGTCCAAATAGTCAAACCTATCTTTAATGACTCCCGAGTCATCACTGCTGGCGCAGAGTCTTACTACCAAGGGTTCGATCCCTTGGTCAGTAATCCGATGATGTGGTCGAAAAATCCGATGAACTATCCAAGAGTCTGGCACACTCTTTTTTACTTTGGCCTCAACCAAAGCCATACAATGTTGATCGGCTATTTAATGCTGGCCTGTTATTTGGTGGCCGTTTTCCTTCTACTAAAGGTGAGTCGAAATACTCTTACCCATTTCCTGATTACCTGCTGTGCGCTCTCACCTGCAGCTATGCTGGGTGTCGAAAGAGGAAATATTGACTTATTAATCTTCCTGATGGTCACGGTCGCTGCTGTTTATGTAAATAAACGACCACTGCTCACCGCAATAATTCTGATTGCTTCAACTGTCTTGAAGATATTTCCTCTTTTCTGCCTGCCTATCATTGTCATGGCATCAACAAAAAAGAACCTGATCAGAATTTTTATCATCTCGACACTTGCCTGCCTGGCGTACTTTGCTTTCACTTATCAGGACTTGATCCTGATAAGCAACTCCACACCCCGAGCCGGGGACATCTCCTACGGTAGAAGCGTTTTCGCAAACCGCATGAAGGGTAATATTCCGGCAGAGTTCTCAATCTATGTTGATATCGTCATCAACACGTTATTCCTGGTCGCAACAGCGTGCGCATATTTCATCAGTAAAAAACTGCTGCTGAGCAACTCAGAAGAACTCAACGCCTTGGAAGGCAAAGGTTTTTTTCTTGCTGGCGCACTCATTTATATCGGAACCTTTTTTATCGGGAACAACTGGGACTACCGGTTAATCTTCCTGATGCTGACGGTTCCGACACTCGTCTCCTCATTAAAATTATTCTCAAGCAGCACCGCTCGCCTCTGCACAAAGATCTTTATTACGGCGCTACTACTATCATTCTGGTATCTCTTTTTTGCGAGATACCTGAATGACTATACACAGGCGCGGATCGCCCTTTATTGCTTTGACGAGTCCGTAGATTGGATCATTTATATTTTGTGCCTTTCTTTCGTCTTTAAATTCCTGAGCCTTGGTTTTAAAAAATGAACTTGAACAGTAAAATCGTACTGCCAGGCGGGGCAGGTTTAGTGGGCCAGAATCTAATAGCCAGGCTGATAGCGAAGGGCTACACTCATATAGTAGTGCTTGATAAACATCGGGCAAATCTTGCTACGCTTAAAAAAATCCAGCCAACGATCAACGCTATCTACGCCGACTTGGCGGTGGCGGGCGACTGGCAACAGCACTTCTCCGGCGCCGACGCGGTTGTCATGCTTCAAGCCCAGATTGGCGGAAACGATTTTCAGGAATTTGTGCGTAACAACATAGATTCCACGCGGCTCATTCTTGAGCAGATAAAAATCAATAACATCCCACATCTCGTACACATCAGCTCTTCAGTCGTCGTGTCGGTGGCCGATGACTTTTACACACAAACCAAGAAAACGCAGGAGGAGATGGTACTAGAGAGCGGTATCCCCTGCCCGATACTGCGCCCTACGTTGATGTTTGGGTGGTTTGACCGAAAGCATCTTGGCTGGCTGTCTCGTTTCATGAAAAAGGTCCCCGTATTCCCCATACCCGGCCACGGGCGTTATATGAGACAACCTTTATATGTCGGGGATTTCTGCACTATTATAATCAGCTGCCTGGAGTCGCCTTCAGCCACCGGAATATTTAATATCTCGGGGCACGAAAAAGTTGACTATATTGATATCATTCGCGAAATCAAGCGAGCTACAAAAGTCAATACAATCATCGCGCGCATTCCCTATACACTTTTTTATGGGTTGCTTTGGGTCTGGGGGCTCTTTGATAAAAACCCTCCCTTTACCACGCAGCAGCTCGCGGCATTAAGTGCAAAAGACGAATTTGAAATTATCGATTGGCCGACACTATTCAATGTTTCTTATACTCCATTCTCTCAAGCTGTGGACGAAACATTCAATCATCCGATTTATAGCAAGGTAGAACTGGAGTTTTGAGCATGGGACAACGCATTGCCGTACTAGGCGCAGGCCCCATGGGCCTTGCTGTGGCCTACCAACTGGCAAAGGATGGGCATACGCCAATTTTGTTTGAGGCGGACGATCGTGTCGGTGGGATGACGGCATGTTTTGACTTCGGCGGCTTGGAAATCGAACGTTACTACCACTTTCATTGCACTTCAGACCACGCGTTTCTGGCAATGTTGGATGAGCTGGGTATTGCCGGAAAAATGCGCTGGGTCGAAACCAAAATGGGTTATTGGTACCAAAATCGTCTACAGCCTTGGGGCAACCCCGTTGCCTTACTGAAGTTTCGCGGCCTCGGATTGATCGCCAAGATTCGTTATGGTCTACACGCGTTCCTGTGTACGAAACGAAGCGACTGGACTCCATTGGATAACGTTGAAGCATCAGGATGGATTCGTCGCTGGGTCGGCGAGGAAGCTTGGGAAGTCTTGTGGCGTCGCCTGTTTGACTACAAATTCTACAACTATGCAAGCGGACTGTCGGCCGCATGGATATGGAGTCGAATTCGTCGGATTGGCCGCTCTCGATACAGCCTGTTCCGAGAAAAGCTGGGCTACCTCGAGGGCGGCTCAACTACGCTGTTACAAGCCATGAAAGCGGAAATCGAGTCGCTTGGCGGCGAGGTCCGCCTGGGTGCAAAGGTCGATTGCGTACACATTAGCGATGGCCAGGTTAATAGCGTTGAAATCGCTGGAGTACAGCACGCCTTCGATAAGGTGATAAGCACCATTCCGCTACCCTATGTGCCGCAGATCATGCCCGGTCTACCCATCGAGATACACGAAAAATTCCGCGCACTCAAAAATATCGCCGTCGTTTGTGTAATTGTAAAGTTGCGCAAGGCACTCACCGAAAACTTCTGGCTGAACACAAATGATCCAGAAATGGATATTCCAGGGCTGGTCGAGTACTCAAACCTCCGCCCACTGGATCAACCTATAATCTATGTTCCGTTCTACATGCCTGGCGAACACCAAAAGTTTTCTGATCCAGACGAAGTTTTTATTGCAAAGGTTCGTCAATACCTACAAAAAATCAACCCAACACTCACGGCTGACGATTTTATTGACATTCGTGCGAGCCGTTATCGTCATGCACAACCCATATGCGATCCGGGTTACTTGGAACATCTACCCCCGGCAGCATTGCCGGTTCGAGGGCTATGGGTTGCAGACACCTCCTACTACTATCCTGAAGACCGGGGAATCTCCGAAAGTATTGGTTTCGGTAGACAATTGGCCAAGGATGCTAGCGCGTGCTAAGCGAATTTAGATCAAAGCAATTCTTGATGTTTTTATTGGTTGGCGGCTTTGCCGCAGGCGTAAACTTTGGCTCGCGAATCCTTTATAGTTATTGGATAAGCTTTTCAGCATCCGTCGTAGCGGCCTACATAACAGGGATGATAACGGCCTTCCTGCTGTCCCGGCTATTTGTCTTCACGCAAAGCACCCAGGCAGTTCGACACTCCATTATGTATTTCATACTGGTCAACGTGGTTGCGATTATACAGACTTTAGCTATTAGCCTTTTCCTTGCCTATTCCGTATTACCTGCATTAGGCGTCACACACTTCGTCAAAGAGATATCTCACGCCGTGGGTGTCATCGTCCCCGTGTTCACCAGTTATCTTGGCCATAAGCACTGGTCATTCAAGTAATGACTGACATAGCCTGCCAATGAAACACATAAAACCCGCTTGATGCGGGTTTTTTGATACCCGTGTTTTATAGAATCGATCAAAGATAACCGTGGATCGCCAATCACCCCCGATCCCACATCAACGTAAACACCGCCACCCGCTCCTGATCGGAAATCTGAAACCCCCGCGCCTCCACCCGATCAATCCAACCCTGCGCCGACAACCTCTCCCCAAAGCGCACCAGTCGCCCGTAGCGCTTGAAGACAGCCCTCAACACGTTGATCATCGCCGGGTAGCTGCAGCCACCGTCGAAGCAAATGCTCAACCGGCCAAATCGGGAGCGGCCGATCACGTGGCCACCGTCAGGCCGCTTAACGTCGTTTTTTGTCATATCCATGATGCTTCCAGTACGACAACGCGAAAAAACAGCACAACTGAATGACCAGTCGGTCACTCAGCTGGCCGAACATACAGCAAGTGGCTGATTCATTTCAGCAAAAACACCATCAGCGGGTTGTCGTTCAACCGCCCTTCAAAGCTTGGAGCCAGATGCTCCAGAGGCGTTCCGTACAGCAGCTCAGTTTCCTTACGCGCCACTATCACCCAGGCCGGTCGGGGCAAGTCCCCCAGTTGCTCAAGCGCTTTACTGCCGATAAATACCGGTTGCTCGTCGTGATCCAGGTTCATCATGTAGCGCACCGCCCAAGTGTCCCGACCCAGGTTGATAAACACCAGCGGACCCGGCTGCTCGGCACGCAGCGCCTCTACCTGGCCAACAAACTGCCGGGTATCGAATTGCAGATCCTTGGCCGGCTCCACCACCGCCACCAACAGCAGCCATTGCGCCGCCAATGCAATCAGGCTGAGCCAAACCAAACGGCCAATCCGACGCCAGGCGACCAGCGCCGCCACTTGCAGCACCACCAGCACGCCGATCAGCAACGGTAACGAAACGTTTGGCCAATAGCCATGCTTCTGCCAGGCATGCCGACAGACAAAGACCACCACCACGCACAACGCCGGCAGCGCCGCGACAAGCCCTTCGTAGCATCGGCGCACGCCCGCAAGCCACCCTTGCGCCTGCAGCAGCCCATAGGCTGCGACAGCCGCAAACATCGGCACCATGGGCAGGATGTAATAGGCGCGCTTGAAGTGCGGCACCGACAGCCCGAGCAGGATCATCAAGCCGCAGGCGCCGAGCCGCGCCACCAAGTGCAGAGTGCCCTCGAACCGCTCGGGCCAGCGGTGACGCAGGGCAATCATTGTGGCCAGCGCCAACGGCACCACCGGGAAGTAGCGGTACAAGCTCAGCTGGAAATAGAAATAGAACGGCTCGCCGATTTCATCGAGACGCCCGCCCACCTGCATCTTGAACACCTCATCGGCAAATGCGTCACCCCCGCTGATGCGCGCCAACTTCATCAACAACCACCAACAGGCTGCCAACAGCACCAGGCCGACGCTGCCGTGGATCAGCACCTGCTTCACACGCTCTCCAGGCTTGCCCAGCGCCCAATACACGCACACCACACCGCAGACCTCGATCAAGCCCAACGGCCCACGTATCGCGAAGCCCAGAATGAACAGAGGGAATACCGCAAGCCGCCTCCAGCGACCACCGCTGTGCAGCAGGTAGAAACTGCCGACACAGAGCAACGCCACCATCTGGTCCAGGCACACCGAGCGGGATTTTTCGAGCAGTTGGGTGGTGAGCAAGGTCAACAACACCGTGAGCAGCGCCCACTGGCGATTAGCCGGAACCAGCAAGCGATAGATCACGGCCACCACCCCAGCGGAAGCCAGGGCGGTGGGCAGCACATTCGCCAGATGGTTGGGCGCCCCCAACAGTCGGGCAAACACCCAGCTGAAGAAGGTCGCGGTGCCGGGGTAATCCGCGTAAGGCTGCCCGTAGGTGGTCGGAAAAAGACTCGCACCATGGCGAAACATTTCTTGCAGGAACAGCGCCCAGCGGCCGTCAAATCCTTGGGGCTGCTGATCCCAGATTCCGAAGGTGAACAGCAATAGGGCGAACACAAAAATGCCCAGTGATTCCAGGCGAAAACGGCTGCGGTGATCCATCGGTTGACCTGTCAGGTAAGGGACGCCGACTTATGGTGCAGACCGCCCTGCTGAATAGCGCCTGAACAGACCTGAACATTCCCGCGTTTACCGACCTGCGGGCCATATCCACTGCGGGATCAACCGAACGTAAATCAACTCCCCAATGAGCTCGACCAGGGTTTGCAGGACCACCGCCGTCGCCGCCAACCCGCGTACATCCTCGGGCAAAGCCAATGCCAAGGGCAGTACCACCAGCGAGTTACGTGTCGACGCGCTGAACGTCACCGCCCGCGCCGTTACCGCAGGAAGCGCAAACAGCCGCGACGCCAGCGCCCCCATCAGCGGCGCCAGCAACACGAAGCCGATGTACACCGGGATCACCGGCAGCAACAGGTTGATATCCCGCACCACGGAGGTGATTTGCGAGCCGACCACCACAAACAACACCAGCGCCATCGCCGGCACCGGCAGCCACGCCCAGGCGCTGTTCCAGACACTGGCAATCGATGATCGCCGCGCCAGCACAGTCGTGACCACGGCCAGCAGCATCGGCACCACGATCAACAAGAGGAACGCCTCGATAAACGGCCGCGCCTCGACCACCCCCTCGGATTGCGCGCCGAGCATCAGGCCCAGATAGATCGGCAACAGCGCCAACTGCAGCAGCAACAGCACCGGCGTAGCCGCCAGCATCAACCGCGAATCCCCCTTACCGATGTGGGTAAACACCACCACGTAGTCGATGCAGGGCGTCAGCAACACCAGCAAAGCGCCCACGAGCAACGCCGGACGGCCCACGAGGCTTTGGGTCAATGCCCACACCAGTAACGGAACGAGAATAAAGTTGGCCAGCAGCAATGCCGACAGGAAGCGCTTGTTGCCCCAGCTTTGACGCAGGTCCAGAAACGGGATTTGCAGGAACATCGCATACATCAGCACCGCGATCGTGGGCGTGACCAGTGCGCTGAGGCTGTGGGCAAATGAGGGGGCGAGCAGGCCGAGAACGGCGGCCAGCAGCACGGCTGCGAAGTAGACCGGGATCTGGTTGTGTTCGAGGCTGTCGCGGGACATGAAGGCAGGCTCAGATGGATCGAAAGGTGGTCAGCCTAAGCATACGAGGTGGCAAGGTCGAGCACCCTGACAATCTCCGCGATCACGGTGCACGGAATTTGTTAAGTTCGACGTCTTATAAAAACGCGTGAGCCTGCATGCCCTCACCCGAGGCGTAAGGACCCAGTAGCGCCATGAACCTTCCAACCCGCCCCACCCCGCTAGCGTTCCACGAACCCGCCACCGACGGCTACTCCCTGGGCGGCTTCACCTGGCGCCACCTGCGCACCGACGTCGAACGCCCGGTCGTCATCATCAACGCCGCCACCTCCGTGCGCTGCCGCCACTACGCCCGCTTCGCCGACTACCTGTTCGCCAACGGCTTCGACGTCATCACCTACGACTACCGTGGCATCGGCGAATCTCGCAGCGGGTCGTTGCGGGGGTTCAACGCCTCGTGGTCGGATTGGGGCGTGCTGGATTTCGAGGCGATGCTGCAGCGAGCGCAGCGGGAGTTTCCAGGGCAGCCGATTGACGTCGTCGGCCACAGTTTTGGCGGCTGCGCGGCAGGGCTCGGCGCGTCGGGCGCGGTCATTCGGCGGATGGTGACAGTCGGTGCGCAGTTTGCGTACTGGCGCGACTATGCGGCGAGCGTGCGTTGGCGGATGTTTGCCAAGTGGCATGTGGTGATGCCGCTGGTGACGGCGCTGTGCGGGCACTTCCCCGGCAAGCGCCTGGGCTGGCTGGAAGACACGCCGGCGGGCGTGGTACGGGACTGGAGCACGCTGACGCCCAGGTATGAAACGCGCCCCAGTGGACGAGCGTTGGGTGAGCTGCCTTTCAGTCGTGTAAACGCGCAGATACTGGCCATCAGCATGACCGATGATCCGTTCGGGACAGTCGCGGCCATCGAGCGGCTACTGGGTTACTTCGACAGCAGTGAGCGCACACATCTGCGCATCGCCCCTGAAGACATCGGCGAAAAGGAAGTCGGACATTTCGCCTTTTTTCGCAGCGAGTATCAGGATCGGTTGTGGCCGATTGCACTGGAATGGCTTCAAAACGGGCAATTAACGGCGGATACCCTTGGGATTTCTGCCAACCTGCGCTTCAATACCCCACCCAGATCCAGCATTCCAGGACGTTGAGCCATGGCCTCGCCGAACAAGCAGCAAAAACGCGCCCACCGGGCAAAGGCCAAGGCCAAGCAAAACCGTACCCAACGCGCTGTCGCGACCAAGCCGGACGCGTTTGCCGGGGATGACAGCCGCATCGACCTTGAGTCAGTGGATTTGACCGAGCTGTTCGTGGAGATGCGCACCGCAGGCGAGATCAGCCAGCAGGCATTGTGTGCCGTGTTCCTGGCTCACCCGTTGCTGGCGCTGGTGCTGGAACAGGAAGGCGAGGAGGAAGCCACCGACTTCATTCTTGCGGCACTGATCGAGTATCGGCAGTGGGCCACGGACACCGACGATGAAGCCGCCGCGCTGGCGTGGATCGAGTCGCCGCAGTTCCAGGCGGATTACGTGGCGGCATCACAGGCGCTGACCAGTTCCCAGGACTGATACAAAACCAAATGTGGGAGGGGGCTTGCCCCCGATTGAGGTAGATCAGCCAGCACATCTGACGCTGACACACCGCAATCGGGGGCAAGCCCCCTCCCACATTTTTTACCGCATTTCGTCAGTTCAATACCGCAGCGCCAACCCTCTGCGCCTTGCGACGGCTTGATACAAACAGTCCCGCAGCCACCACCAGCAAACTCAGCACGCCGGTCGCGATGATCTCGACCCGGTGCGCTTCCTGGAACAGCATGATGGTCAGCGTACCCACGATGAACACCATCACCGCGTAAGTCAGGCCCGGGAACAGCCACATCTTGAAGACGATCTTCTCGCCCGCCGCCGTGCGCTTCTGGCGCATGCGCAGTTGCGACACCGCAATCACCAAGTACACCAGCAACGCGATGGCGCCGGAACTGGCCAGCAGGAACTCGAACACGGCCGCCGGAGCCACGTAGTTGGCGAATACCGCCAGGAACGCGGCGCCGGTGGACAACAACACTGCCCAATAAGGCGTGCCGCTCTTGTTGGTGCGCTTGGCCACGGCCGGTGCATCACCGCGACGGCCCAGGGAGAACAGCATGCGCGAAGCGGTGTACAGCGCCGAGTTCAAGCAGCTGGTTACGGCAACCAGCACCACCAGGTCGACGATCAGCTTGGCGTTCGGAATGCCCATGCGTTCCAGCACAGTCTGGTAGGAACCTACGGCCGCCAAGGTCGGATCGTTCCAAGGGACCAGGGACACCACGATGAAGATCGACAGCAGGTAGAACAAACCAATCCGCCAGATCACCGAGTTGGTGGCCTTGGTGATCTGCTGGCCTGGGTTCTTCGATTCAGCGGCGGCGATGGTGACGATCTCGGTGCCCATGAACGAGAACATGGTGGTGAGGATCGCGGCCAGTACGGCGCCCATGCCATTTGGCATAAAGCCTTGGGTGTCGAACAGGTGCGAAACACCACTGACCTGGCTGGTCGGCAGGAAGCCGAAAATCGCGGCCAGGCCAAGGATTACAAAGCCCACGATCGCCACGACCTTGATCAACGCAAACCAGAACTCGAACTCGCCGTAGTTCTTCACGCTGAATAGATTGGTGGCCGTCAGCAGTAAGGTGATGATCAGGGTAAAGGCCCAAATGGCCACATCCGGGAACCAGGCGTGCAGGATGGTCGCGGCTGCGTTGGCTTCCAACGGAATCACCAGCACCCAGAACCACCAGTACAACCAACCGATCGTAAACCCGGCCCAATGACCGATTGCGCGGTCGGCGTAAGTGGAGAACGACCCGGTGTCAGGTGACGCGACGGCCATTTCGGCCAGCATGCGCATCACCAATACCACCAGTGTGCCCGCAGCGGCATACGCCAGCAGTACGGCCGGGCCGGCGGCGGCAATCGCGTGGCCGGAGCCGACAAACAGACCGGCACCGATGACGCCGGCAATCGAGAGCATGGTGACGTGACGCGGTTTGAGCCCCTGTTCGAGGTCATTGGAGCTTTGCGTACTACTCATTGACACACCTTTACGAGGAATTGCGAAAACGGTCGGCCCGGCCCGGGATCTTTCTCGTGAAAAGAAACCAACGGGGCGTTCTTTATTTTTTACGCAATATTTGCGCCAAAATGTTACAGGGCCACGATTGACGCGGGCTGCAGGACGATTCAACAACCATCGCAAGTCATTGAGAACAATGGCATTCCGCTATAGCGTTACCGTGCGACTCACATTCAAGACGAATAAACGCACCATAAACACACACAAAAAGTACGTGACGCCCCACAAAAGGGCTGATACGCACCGTTTGCCCGGTTAACCCTTCCAACACCCGGCCAAAGCTGGCACCATCGCGCCCTTTTTACGCGAAGCCCGCGATTTTTCGGGTTCAAACGGTTGTTCGGTTGTTGATGGCGCGACACGCTGCTGTGCCGATGCGACACCCTGCCGCACACCACCTGTTTACCCCAAGCCACGCTGTTGGCTGCTATCAAGACGCTATGCTAGCTTGGCGCCTCGCCAGGAAGGCGGCCCAACAGCGAAGATCGCAATGAACACAATGAGGACCCCACATGGCCGAGGCCACGCCCGCGCTTGAAATCCGCAACTTGCATAAACGCTATGGTGAGCTGGAGGTACTCAAAGGTATCTCGCTCACCGCTCGCGACGGCGATGTGATCTCGATCCTGGGTTCCTCCGGTTCCGGCAAGTCCACCTTCCTGCGCTGCATCAACCTGCTGGAAAACCCGCACCAGGGCCAGATCCTGGTGGCCGGCGAAGAACTCAAGCTCAAGGCCGCGAAAAACGGCGAGCTGATGGCCGCCGACGGCAAGCAGATCAACCGCCTGCGCAGCGAAATCGGTTTTGTGTTTCAAAACTTTAACCTGTGGCCGCACATGAGCATCCTCGACAACATCATCGAGGCCCCTCGCCGCGTGCTCGGCCAAAGCAAGGCCGAGGCCATCGAAGTGGCCGAAGCCCTGCTGGACAAGGTCGGCATCGCCGACAAACGCCATGCTTACCCGGCGCAATTGTCCGGCGGCCAGCAACAACGGGCGGCCATCGCGCGCACCCTGGCGATGCAGCCTAAAGTCATCCTGTTTGACGAACCCACTTCGGCCCTTGACCCGGAAATGGTTCAGGAAGTACTTAATGTGATCCGCGCGCTGGCCGAAGAAGGCCGCACCATGCTGCTGGTCACCCATGAAATGGGCTTTGCCCGCCAGGTGTCCAGTGAAGTGGTGTTCCTGCACCAAGGCCTGGTCGAAGAGCAAGGATCGCCACAGCAGGTGTTTGAAAACCCGCTTTCGGCGCGCTGCAAACAATTCATGTCCAGCAACCGCTAACGGAGCAACATGCATGCAGAACTATAAAAAATTCCTTCTGGCCGCGGCCGTCTCGATGGCGTTCAGCGCCACGGCCATGGCAGAAACCTTGAAAATGGGGATCGAAGCGGCCTACCCGCCGTTCAACAACAAAGACGCCAGCGGCAACGTCGTGGGCTTCGACAAAGACATCGGCGACGCCCTGTGCGCCAAGATGAAAGTCGAAAAGTGCGAAGTGTATGTGTCCGACTGGGACGGCATCATCCCGGCCCTGAACGCCAAGAAATTCGACTTCCTGGTGTCCTCGCTGTCGATCACCGATGAGCGCAAGCAAGCCGTCGACTTCACCGACCCGTACTACTCCAACAAGCTGCAGTTCATCGCGCCGAAAGCCACCGCCGATTTCAAGACTGACGCGGCTTACTTGAAAGGCAAGGTCATCGGTGCACAGCGTGCGACCTTGGCCGGCACCTACCTGGAAGACAAGCTGCCTGACACCGAAGCCAAGCTTTATGACACCCAGGAAAACGCCTACCTCGACCTGACCTCCGGTCGCCTCGACGGCATCCTCGCCGACAAGTACGTGCAGTACGAATGGCTCAAGAGCAAAGACGGTTCCGCCTACGAGTTCAAAGGTGATCCGGTGGTCGAAAGCGACAAGATCGGTATCGCTGTACGCAAGGGCGACCCACTGCGCGAGCGCCTGAACAAAGCCCTGGCAGAGATCAAGGCGGACGGCACCTACAAGAAGATCAACGACAAGTACTTCCCTTTCAGCATCGAATGATCTGAACGGTATGCCCGACGCGCTCAGTTGAGCGCGTCGGCTTTTTGCACTGCCTGCCGCGATATGAAAACACCATGAATTTCGATCTCTACGGATTCGGCCCGGCGCTTGCCGCTGGCGCGCTGATGACCGTCAAACTGGCGCTCACGGCCCTGTGCCTGGGGCTGATGCTCGGCCTGGCCGGTGCCTTGGCCAAGACTTCTGCGCACAAATCGCTGCAATGGGTGGGCGGAGCCTATTCGACCATCGTGCGTGGCGTGCCGGAACTGTTGTGGGTGCTGCTCATTTATTTCGGCACGATCAATGTGGTGCGCGAACTGGGTGAAGTTTTCGGCATCCCCGACCTTTCGCTCAGCGCCTTCGCCGCCGGGGTCATCGCCTTGGGGTTGTGCTACGGCGCCTATGCCACCGAGGTTCTGCGTGGCGCGATCATCGCCATCCCCAAGGGCCATCGCGAAGCCGGTTTGGCGCTGGGGCTGTCGAAAACCCGGATTTTCACCCGCCTGATCATGCCGCAGATGTGGCGCATCGCGCTGCCAGGCCTGGGTAACCTGTTCATGATCCTGATGAAGGACACTGCGCTGGTCACGGTCATCGGCCTGGAAGAAATCATGCGTCACGCGCAGATCGCGGTCACCGTTACCCGGCAACCCTTCACCTTCTATCTGGTCGCGGCCTTCATCTACCTGGGCCTGACCTCGCTGTCGATGGTCGGCATGCACTTCCTGGAACAACGCGCCGCCCGCGGCTTCGTGAGGACGACGTAATGGAATGGGAAGTCATCATCAAGTGGCTGCCAAAGTTTATCCAAGGTGCCATCCTGACCCTGGAACTGGTGGGCATCGCTGTCATTCTTGGCCTGATACTCGCGATTCCGCTGGGCGTCGCTCGTGCGTCCAAGCGTTGGTATGTGCGTTCGCTGCCCTACGCCTACATCTTTTTCTTCCGTGGCACACCGCTGCTGGTGCAACTGTTCCTGGTCTACTACGGCCTGGCCCAGTTCGATGCCGTGCGCACCAGCGCCATGTGGCCGTACCTGCGTGATCCGTTCTGGTGTGCCACGGCCACCATGACCCTCCACACCGCCGCGTACATCGCTGAGATCCTGCGCGGTGCGATCCAGGCTATTCCCCCGGGCGAGATCGAAGCCGCTCGCGCCCTGGGCATGTCCAAGCCGAAGACGTTGTTCTACATCATCCTGCCGCGCGCCGCGCGTATCGGCTTGCCTGCCTACAGCAACGAAGTGATCCTGATGCTCAAGGCCAGCTCGCTGGCGAGTACGGTAACGCTGCTTGAGCTGACCGGCATGGCCAGGACGATCATTGCGCGCAACTACCTGACAGTGGATATGTTCTTCACCGCTGGTGTGTTCTACCTGCTGATGTCGTACCTGCTGGTACGCGGCTTCAAACTGCTGGAACGCTGGCTGCGCGTTGATGCCTGTCAAGGACGTTGAGGCACGCTTCCAGGCGCTGGATGCATTCCTGACCGACCACCAAGGGCTGTGGAAACCACGGCCCTTTACGCACCTGTATTTACCTTGGGAAACCCAGCACCCCGAACTCGCCCAGTGGCTACGCCGACGCTCGTTAGCCGCTGCCGAAGCCAGCCACAATCAGCCCCACGACCTGGCGGCACCCGCGCCGTTTCCGCAGCTTGCCGCGCAAGCCCGGCAGCTCAGTGCTGTGGATAAGTTACCGATGCAGCCCTTGGCACCCGCTCGCCATCGCCTTAGCGTCGATGTACCTGGCCGTAAATGGGCACAAATCGAAGCGTTCGGCGCCGCGCTGCAGTTTGCGCAAAAGCCCGGGCACTGGCTGGACTGGTGTGCGGGAAAAGGCCATCTGGGTCGTCGCCTGTTGCAGGCAGATCAAGCATTGACCTGCCTGGAATACGACCCGGCGCTGATCGCCGCAGGCCAGGCCTTGAGCGAGCATCACGGCCTGCCCGTCACGCATTGCCTGCAAGACGTGATGGCCGCTGTGGCTATCGGCCCCGAACACACGCCCGTCGCCCTGCATGCCTGTGGCGACCTGCATGTACGCCTGCTGCACCTGGCCAGCGCCGCCGGCTGCAAACAGTTGGCGCTGGCGCCCTGCTGCTACAACCGCATCAACGCCCAGGCCTACCAGCCACTGTCCAGCGCCGGTCGTGCTTCACCCCTGCAACTGTCGATCGATGACCTCGGCCTGCCGCTGAGCGAAACCGTCACCGCGGGCAAACGGGTGCGTTTGCAGCGGGACACGTCCATGGCGCGACGCCTGGGTTTCGATCAACTGCAACGCCAGTTGCGTGGCTGTGACGAGTACCTGTCCACGCCGTCGCTGCCCGCGAGCTGGCTGGACAGGCCCTTCGCGGACTACTGCCACGCGCTGGCAAAGCTCAAAGGGTTATCCACAGACGAACAGGATTGGGCCGGTTTAGAGGCGTATGGCTGGCGACGCCTGGCAGAGGTCAGAAACCTGGAATTAGTACGTGGTCTGTTTCGGCGGCCGCTGGAGTTATGGCTGGTGCTGGATCGTGCACTGTTTCTCAGCGAAAACGGCTACAGGGTGGAAGTCGGCACCTTCTGCGAACCGGCCTTGACGCCGCGCAACTTGATGGTGCTTGCCGAGCGCGATTAAAGGGCGAAATTGTCGCGGCACAGCCTGTGGATAACTCTGTTGATGAATTCTTTACAGAGCCCGTAGCCATCTACGTTACAGGCCAAAAGCCAGGCTGGTCATTTTTTGTTCACAAAATAAAACGCACTCAAAACAGGCAGTTGCGGCGTGATGAGAACGCCTCCACACAACGGCTGTTTCGTGACATTGCCCTCCAACCGATTGTGCATAAGCATCTGGCGTTAAGCGAATAAAGCGCAATTTAAAGCCGTTTTTTACGTGCAATCAGCAGCCGGCAAAGCTCGGTGATATCGTCCCCCGCCAAGCTCAATGCCTGGCTATCCAATGGGTCGATACCAAACGCCAGGGCCTCGCTGATCGCCATATCGCGGTGCACCTCCAGAGGCTCTCTGGTGCCCAGGCGCTGCTTGAACGCCTCCACCATATCCAGGCTGAAGGCGTTGTCCTCATCCAGTTGGTTGATCACAAAGTGCACGTGCGGTGGGCGTTCGCGCTGAAGGTGCGGTGCCAACAGCCCGTCGAGTTGGTCCAGTGTGCCCAGGGAGGCCGCGTCGGCTTGGGCAATCACCAGCACCACGTCGGCCACGCTCAAGGCTTGATGGAAGTAGACGTTATTGCCGGCGGGGGTATCGATGATCACGGTATGACGGGCGCTCAGGCCCAATGCAGACAGACGCTGCGCCAACCAGTCCGGTTCATGTTTGAGCCAACGTTGCAGGTCGTCCTGCTGGCGCATATCGGTGTCGCCAAAGGTGATCACCCGACTGCCGACAAAGCCTGGCTGCTGGATATTGTCCCACTGCGCATTGCGCAGGCTCGTCGGGCCGATACCCGGCGAGGCGGGGCTGACACCGAAGTGCATCTGCAGGGCGTTCTGTGGGTCCAGGTCCACGGCGACCACCGACTCACCCAGGCGCTGCAAACCGCTGCTCAAGGCCGTCGCCAAGGTACTGCGCCCCACGCCGCCATTGACCGACACCAACGCCACCACACACGGACGTCGTACCCCCTTATCCACGGACTGGGACTGCGCCTGCGCACTGGGGGTTTGAGGGGGAAACGGGGTGCCGTCATCCACGGGAATGCTGCCAAAAAAATGCAGCCGCGCATCCAGCCCTTGGGCATCACGGCTGACGTCTTTGCCCAGCAGAACGAGAAGACCATCTGTAAAGCTCATAGCGGATTCCTCATCACGGCGAAGCTTAACGACGTGAAAAGGCCAGCTCATCCGGCTGCTTACCGCAGGTCTTTTTGTCGTCGCCCTTGTGCAGGCAGTCTGCTTCAAGCTCACAAAAGTGTCATTATTTTGATGCTTGTGCTGTTTATTTTTTAGACAAACGGACAATCGTCAAATTACTGGCCAATCGTGATGACATCGTATGGCGTTTGCAAATCGCGCTCTGGAATCTCCCAAATCAACAACTTAGGCGGGGTTTGCTTGAACGCCGGGCTGTCGAAGTACGCCTTGGCCGCACCGGAGAATTCGCCGCCGTCCTTGCTGAAATTGCCCACAGGCGCATTCAGGGCCTTTTGCAGGAAGCCGACAAAGTTGGAGTTACGCGAGAACGACGTGCCGATCAGCGCCACATTGGGCAGGCCGGCATCGCCAAACAGATCGTCGGCATTACTGGTCGCACCACCGGTTTCATGGGTCGTGCTGGCCGCGACCGATTCCCCTGGCGGCTGCAACGTGGGCGGCAACCAGTCGAGACCGGCCAGGCGCACCAAGTCGCCCGGACGCACGGCGAGCGGCGCCTGGGTGATGTCGAAGGTTTGCTCCGGCGTGGCCTTGATGCCGCGCTGCTGGGTACGCTGCGCCACGGCCTTGGCCCCCGCGTTGGAGCCGATTTCGCTCCAGTGGGTGTCGGTGCGCAGGTAGGCTTCGGCGCCCAGCGGTTTCAATGTTTCGGTGAGGTCCAACGCGGAAACGCCGGCGGCCTGCAACATGGCGGTCCAATCCCGCACCCGGTTATCGAGCACCGCCGGGCGGTACAGGCCACAGCGTTGGGCGGCGGCGATGCGGCTCTTGTCCGGCACCACCACCACTTGCAGGTCGATACCTTTTTGACCCAGTTGTTTTTGCAGGTCGATCACCGCCTGGGCCTTGGTCTGGGCATTGGCCTCGGCATGCCGGTTGATGCGCAGCTCATCGCTGATAAACAGCCAGCCGGGGCAACCCGGACGTACGCGCGGCCCGGTGTCGCCAAACGCCAGCCAGCTGCCGCCGCGCTCCAGGTGGGCGGCCTGGATCGCCATCGGCGCCTTGGCCAGTTCCTTGGCAAACCGATGGGTCAGGTCACCGTGCAGCAACATGTCGCTGTCGACCTTGGCCGGCACATAACTGATCGGCCCCTTCACCATCAGCCAAACGCAGGACAGCAGCCCCGCCGCCAAAAAGGGCACCAGCACCCAGGCCGCCAAGGGGCTGGTGCGAACGGCCAAGTCGCTCGGTGGAGTCGGCGCGGTAGGAGCAGGCATGGTCGGGCGTCCTTAGAACTGAAAGTACAGAAACGGTACGGCGTCGCGGCTGGCAATCAGCGCGAACGACAACACAAACCCGGCCACCGGCCACAGCGAGGCCGCCACCACAAACCACGGCTGGGTGCCGAAGCGCTGTTCGCAACGCACCTGCCAGATCGGCGCGATGATGCACACCAGCCCCAGCAACGCCGCCATGCCATGGGCCGGGCGCATGGCCACGGCCATCGCGTCACCCAAGGCCATGCCGTGCAGACCGAACTGGCCGGCGTACATGGTCAGTGCCGAATGGAAGTCCGGCGCGCGGAACAACGTCCAGGCCAGGCACACAAACAGCAGCGTGAGAACGTGCGACAGCACCGGCGGAATGCTCGGCAAGCTCGACCGCGACCATGCGCGGTCAACACACAGCGCCACGCCGTGGGCCGAACCCCACAGCAGGTAGTTCCAGCTGTCGCCGCCGTGCCACAACCCGGCAATCGCCATGGTCAGGAACAGGTTGCGGTAGGTGCGCCAGACGCCGTCACGGTTACCGCCCAGCGCGATGTACAGGTAGTCGCGCAGCCAGCTGGACAACGACAAGTGCCAACGCCGCCAGAAGTCCTGGATGCTGCTGGCCAGGTACGGCCGGTTGAAGTTTTCCGGGAAGTGGAAGCCCAGCATCAAGCCCAAGCCGATGGCCATGGCGCTGTAGCCGGCGAAGTCGAAAAACAGTTGCAGCGAATACGCCAAGCAACCGATCCAGGCGTCCACCAGGCTGGGGTTTTCCAGGTGGAAGGCAATGTCCACCAGCGGCGACAAGGTGTCGGCCACCAGCACTTTCATGCCCATGCCGATCATGAAGCGCCGTGCGCCCAGGGAGAAATTCGCCCAGTTGAAATACCGCTGGTTCAGCTCACGGCGGACCCAGTCGTAACGGATGATCGGGCCCGCAATCGAGTGCCCGAACATCGAGATATAGGTGGCGTAGTTAATGAAGCTGCGTTCCACCGGCACCGTATGACGGTGCACATCCACCAGGTAGGAAATCGCCTGCAACACGATGAACGACAAGCCCGCCGGCAAGGCCACGCGCTGCCAGTCCAGCGGCATCGCACCGTACCAGGTGATCACCTCGCTCACCGTGCCAGCGACGATGTTGGCGTACTTGTACCAACACAGCACGGCCGTGTTGAACACGATCAACGCGATCAACAGGCGCACCCGGCCTTTGCCGTCCTCACGGGAGCGGTCCACCAGCAAGCCGCCGACCCATGCCACCACGGTCAACACCATGTGCAGGAACAGGAACAACGGGCTCAACCAGCCGTAGAACAACCAGCTGCCGATCAACAGGATCACGTTGCGCCAGCTCGGACGAGCCAGGGCATAGATCAACAGGAAGGCCGGCAGGAACAGCGTGAGGAATTCGAGTGAGGCAAAGACCATAGTGGTGTCGGGCCCGATCAGTTAGCGAGTGCGTCAGAGGCGAACAGCAACTTCGAGCCTGTGTCTGAAGGAACGGCCAATACGCTGTAGCGCTCGCCCGCCTTGAGAGTGAACGTCAACGGCTGGCCCACCGGCGAGCCGGCGCATTTGAGCTGCACCGACAATTCCACCGGGTTGATCATGCGCCGCTGCACGGCACCTTCAGCGACCTTCTTGAACAGTTCGGCCTTTTGCGCCACGGCTTCCAGGCTGGCGTCGGCGCAGGTGGCGTCGGCGTTGATGAACGCCAGTGAGGCTTTGAGCGCATTGAAGTCGTCCGGCACTTCACGCACCACCAATTGGCGCGTGGCGCCCTTGGCATCGACGAGTGCAACCACCGTGGCGAATTCGCCCGGCGCCACTTTCACTGAGAAATCAGCGTTTTTGCCGCCGCTGCTCAATACGCCTTTGATCGGCTTGTCGCCGCCGACAACCGGCAGGAACGCCGACACGGGTTTGTCGCCGCTCAACACCAGGCTGGCCTTGGAACCGTCCGCCACCAGCTTCAATTCGCCAGGGGTGCCGTTGGCAAAACGCAGGAATGCTGCGTCTTGCTCCGGGCCGGTCGGGTACAGCGGGATGTCGGCACTGTAGGCGCTGACACTGGCGAGCAAGGTCGCCAGGCCCAGGGTCATCCGTTTCATTATTTGCTTCCTTTACCGTAGGCCGATGGCGGCAGGTCACCCAAGGCTGTACCGATGGCCTTGGCCCACTTCTGGTAGCCGTCGATGGTGAAGTGCTGGCCGTCGGTGGTGATCCACTCGCCTGGCTTCGAGAACGTCAGCGAGTCGATGTAGGTGCACGGCGCCACGTTACTGGCGAGGAACGACGACATCAGCTTGGTGCGGGTGTCGTCTTTCTTGTACTGCGAACCGACCTTGCCCCATGGCGGGCCGACCCACACGCACTTGGTGCCGGTGTCGGTGATGGCTTTGGTCAGCGAGGTCACGCTTTTCCAGGCCCAGGCTTTAGGGAACACCGGGTTGGTGTAGGAGCCCATGGTGTCGCCGATGATCAACACGACCACGTCGGGTTTGTCTTTGGCGATCAGCTCCTGGATCGGCGTGGTGCTCATGGCGTTTTTGCCATAGATCACGGCCTTGCCAGTGGGCGTGCGTTCGCCGCCGCATTCGACTTTTTTCGGCACAACCCAATCCGCCGCACCGGCACCGCACGCACCGATGGAGTGAACCACCGCGCCTTGCTTGGTGAGGTTGTCTTGCAGCGGGTTGAGCAACGAATCGGGAAAGCTCATATGACTTTCGCCCAATACCAGCATGGTTAGGCCGGCAATCGCAGAAACAGGCATGAATGACTCCGATTAATCAGTTGGAATAAGGGGAACGGTACGGACTGACCGGCAAGGGCATAGGCCCGCTCAGGTCTTCGAACAAGTAGCGCAGATAAGCATTACCGGCGTACTGGCGGTAGTCCTGGGCGTTGTCGAGACCGATTTCGCCGCCCAGGTAGAAGCGCGAGCTCAAGCGGTATTCGGCGGCGGCGTTGAAGCTGTAGCCGACGCCAGTCTTGCTGGTGCTGTCGTACTTTGGATTATTTTTGGTGGCTTGAAGCGTGCTGTCGCCAGGGAAATAATCCGCGCCATCTTGCGCGATATGCTGCAGGCCCACCGAACTTTTTACCTGGTAACTGAAGCGATCAAAGCTTTGCGCCCAACGAATCGGTACGCCGAGGGAGAAAAAGCGCTGCGGGCTGAAGTAACCGCCGTTGCCGTAGGTGTAGAAGTCCTGGTTTTCCTTGAAGGTCATCGCCGAACCACTGATACCCAGCGTCAACGTGTCGCGCGGGTTGTTACGCAGGTACCAGTAGATACCGCTGCCCAACTCCAGGCGGGTGTTGTCTTCAACATTGTTGCCCAGCAACTCATGCAACGACGCGTAGCCGTAGACGCCCAGTTTCTGGTTGTCATAGCTCAGCTCGCCACGGCCGCCGTTGGCGGTGACGCCCCCCCACTTGTTGCCCGCGCCGTCTTCGGAGCCGGCAAAGGAAGTGACGCTGTCGGTGACCGGGCGCCGCGAGATGTTGGCGCCGTAGCGGAAGTTCGAATTGGCCTCGAACGGACGCGACACGCTCACGCCGCCCACGAGGGTGTTGTAGAGGAAGCCCAGAGGGCTCACGCCGACGTCAGCCTTGAGGCCTTGATCCGGGTTTTCAAACGCCACGGCCAAACCGACACCGCTATCGCTCTGAGAGCCCGCCGGCTCTGTGCCGCCTTTACCAAAGCGCGACAACGACTCAGCCTTGACGCTACCAGCACTCAAATGCACCGGCGTCACCCGCAGCGCCACATTGTTATCCCCCACCGGCATCCGCGCTTCAAACGGCGCTTCCACATCGGTGATTTTGCTCAAGCCTTTCTCACCGTTGTTGCTGCGTACGCTCAAGCCCTGCACCACATAACCGGTACGGTCACGCAGGATAGTGTCCAGCGCACGACGCGCCGGGCTCAGCTCGGGGCTGTCGATCGACGCAATGCTCGATGGCGGCACAAACGGGTCGCTCAAGTCGTTGGACGTGGCACTCGCAAACGCGTTGGACGTCACGGACTTGGTCGGTGCATCAATCGGTGGCGGTACCGCGCCGGCAACGGTCAGGTCGGTGACCTGGCGACGCTGGCCCGGCAAACCCACAAACGGGTTATACGACGTACCTGGAGCGCTGGCCTGGGCGACCTGGGTCTTGGCCTTCATGGCGTTTTCAATCGCCAGGGCCTTGCGCAGCAGTTCCGCGGCTTCGCTGTTCTTGCCCAGGCCCTGATAGATGCGCGCGGCCGAGGTGAGGATCTCCGGGTTACCCGGCTCCAGGGCCAACGCCTTGTCACTGGCGCTTTGCGCCAAGCCACGGTCATTACCTTTCAGGGCGATGTCCGCCAGGCCCAGTTGCAGGCGCGCATTATTGGGGTTCTGCTGGATCAACGGCGCGTACAGCTCCATGGCCTTCTTGCCATTACCGCTGGCGGCGTACATCCGCGCCAGGGCGCCGACGCCCAAAGCGTCGTTCGGGCGCTGGGCCAAGGCCGGGGACAGCATGTCGTAAGCCGCCACCAGGTCGTTCTTCTCACGCAGGGCGTCGGCCTGCTTGACCCGATACAGGTAGATCAAATCGTCGTAGCGCTGGCGGCCGGTCTCGGTCAAAGGCTGGCCTTGCACTTCGCGCAGGATCTCACCCGCCTCACTGTATTTGTTGGCCTTGAGCAGCACGTTGGCGTACAGCAGCTTCTGGTCGACCGTCGGGTTAGGGTTGTTCTCCACCACCTTCTGCATCATGTCCAGACCGTACTGCGCAGCCCCCACTTCCACATAGGCGGCGGCCAACACGGCCACACGCTCGGGTTTATTGCGGGTCAGCGGTTCGGAACGTCCGAGCAACGCCAAGGCTTCCGGGCGCTGGCCACGGCGAGCGGTTTCGATAGCGATGTCGGTCTGTTGGTGCAGCGCGATGTCAGTTGCCAGTTCGTTCATGTCCGCCGTGCGCTGTGCCGTGGGGATACGCCCCAAGGTGGCCTCGGCTTGCTTCCACTCGCTCAATTGCGCCGACAACAAGGTGCTGGTGTACAGCGCATCGGGTTGGTTGGGCTGGGACTTGAGCAAGCCGTCGATCAAGGCTCGCGCGTTGCGGATCTGCCCGTCGCGCAGGTACATGCGCGCCAAGGCGAAGCGGGTCCAGGGGTTTTCCGGGTCGGCATCGAGGGCCTGGCGATAGGCGGCTTGCGCGGCCTTCAGATCCCCCCGCTGCTCGGCCAGCTTGCCCACCTGGGTCGCGCGCAACGCGTTGATTTTCACACTCGGTGCGAACTTGGCGCGCTGGGCCGGCGACACCGAGTCGATCAGCTTCAAGGCTTCATCCGGCTGGCCCGACTGGGACAGCACGTTGATCAAGCCGCTCAAGGCATCCGGGTCGCCAGGGTGGCGAGCCAGCACTTTGCGGTAGCCCGCTTCGGCGTCGTCGAACTGGTTGTCCTGGGCCTGGAAGCCCGCCAGCGCAATAGCCGCGCCAGGCTGGCCTGGGTTCAGGCGTTCGGCCTGGGCCACCAGGTCGCGGGCCTGGGCGCTACGACCGGCACGCTGGGCGTCACGGCTTTGGCTGATCAGATTCCAGTAGCGCACATCATTCAAGGCCGACTGCCAAGCAGCGCCACCCGGCAAGCGCGTGGCTTGGACCAGGTAGTTTTCCGCCTCGCTGTAGCGCTCTTGCTGTTGACGCAACACGCCCATGCCGCCGAGGGCATCAACGTCATTGGACTTTTGCGCAAGGCGCGCCGCCAGCAGAGGCTCGGCGGTTTTCAGGTCGCCGTCATCCAACGCCTTGAAAGCCTTGGTCATCTGCGGATCACGCTGCCAGGTGCCACCGCCTTTACCTTGGGCGATGCCTTTGTTCATCAGCGCGCGGATCTCGCTGTCATCCGGGTGCACGGTGAGGAACTGCTGGAACAGCGAAACCTGGTCCGGTTTCGGCGGGCCGAGCCAGACCAGCGCGAAGCGCCAGGTTTCGTCAGCGTTGCCGCCCACGTCGTTGTTCGATGCCAGTTTAGCCAGGGCCCGTATACCGTCAGGCCGGGTGGCCGGGTTACGCGCCAGGTGCTTGGCCAGGAACAGCGCAACGATCGGGTCGTTCGGGCGTTCACGGGTCAGGCGCTGCAGGCCGGCGATGGCCTCGCTGCTGCCTTTGGCGGTAAAGCCCAGGGTGTTGTAGTACTCGCGGGCGATCAGGCCTTGAGGCTGACGGCCCTGGAAAATCTGGCGATACAACGCCACAGCCTGTTCACGCTCGGCCTCCGGCTCGCCCAGTTCACGCGCCTGTTCCAGCAACTTGGCGTTGTCCGGAACCGCAACGGTGATGTCCTGTTCCAGTTGCAAGGCCTGGCGCGGCACCGGGCTCAACGCTTGCAAACGGGCCAGGTACTTTTGCGCTTCGGCCGGGTGGTTCTGTTGCACCTGGATCAGGCCGATCCCGTACAGCGCATCCGGTTGATCCGGGCTCAGGCGCAGCAACTTCTGCCAGGTTTCCAGGGCGCGTTCGGGGTTCTTTTTCGACTGCCAGTAATAGCCCTGCTCAATCAGCAGGGACTGCGGGTCGCTGGTTTCAGCGACGCTGGCGGTGGAGGCCAGGGCGGCGAGAATCGCAATGGCTAGCGTGTGACGGCGCATGCGGCCTCCCAGGAAAGTTTGACCGTACCGTCTTGTTCAAAACGGTACTTCTGATCGGCAAAGCCCTGGCTGAACAGGCTGAGCATGTAGTCGTAGTAGATCGGCTGCGCGGTGTCCGGCGCCGAAGGGGCCAGGGCTTTGGCGAGCGCGTCGTCGACCTTGGCCTTCTGCAACTGCGCCAGTGCGGTTTCGCCGCGAGCCTGGAAGAAGGCAACGGTGGAGGCCGAGAAGCCCATCGGCGTATAGCCGTTGTTTTTCTCGACTTCGCCGGTCAGTACATGGATTTTTTCCGGTGGGTAGCCGGTGGCCGATGCTGCGGTGGCCCGCGTCATGCCGCCCAGGGATTTCAACATGGGCGCCGCCAGCGGATCGCCCTTGGCGGTCATGCCGGCCCACATGTAAGTGCGGATCGCGTCATAGCTGCCCAAGTCATCGGAAAACGGGTCGACCACGAACAGCCCGGTGTTGGCGCTGGTGGCGCGGTAACCGACCCAGTTGGCCGCGAGGCCGTGAGGGTTGCTGGCCGTATCGGCAAGCATCTTGGCGTTGCTGTCGGCCACCTCATTCCAGCCGGCATTCGGGCGTTCTTTGTGGAAGCGACGCAGTTGCGCCAGCACCTGATAGCTCGGGTTGAAGCGCCACAGGCCACCGGCGTGCACGTAGCCCACCGGGCCTGGCAACAGCATCTTGCCGAGGCCAGGCACACGCACGATCAGGTTGCGTTCAACGTTTGCCAGCAACAATTGCGCGTCGGCACGGTACTGCGGTGCATTCCACACGCGTGCCGCTTCGAGCAAGGCGTAGGCCATCCACAAGTCGGCGTCGCTGGCGGAGTTCGGGTCGATCACACCCCACGTGTTATCGGCTTTTTTGCCCCACAACCAGCCGGGCAGGTTCTGGCCGATGTCGGCGCCCGACATGTTGGCCTTGGTCCAGGTCCACAGCTTGTCGAAGCTCGCACGGTCGTTGCCGACCAGGGCAAAGAACATCGCATAGGATTGGCCTTCCGAGCTGCTCTCGGTGGGTTTCATGGACGAGTTCAGCACGCGCCCATCATCCTGCACGAAGCGCTTGGCGTAGTTCTGCCACAACGGCCAGTCGCAGGTTTGCGCTTGCGCGCTACCGACGAACATCACCGCGCCCAGCGCCGCCAGGGCCATGCTCTTAAGCGGGCTCATGCCAACCGCCGTTTTGCACGGGCACGCAGCGACAAGTAGATCAGGCTGGTGACCACGGCCAGGCCGAGGAAGGTGATCAACAGCATCCAACCCAGGTTCTGCGACAGTTGCCACTGCATGAATTTGAAGTAGTTGAGCTTGCCGACGTAGTACTGCTCATCGCCTACCAGCGAGCTGATTTGCGTGCCTTGCACCACCGCCAGGCTGCCTTGGATCGAGTCTTTATAGTCGTCACCGCCGATCAGCGCGTTGGTCGCTTCCAGCAGGCCCTGAGGCTGGTTGCTGGCGATCAGCACCACGCTGCGACCGCTCTTGAGCGGCGATTGGAAACCCGCCAGCCACGTGCTGTTGCTCAGGCCCTTGAAGGTAATGCCGGTGTTGGCCGGGTGTTGGTTGGCCGCCGGGTCCGGGCTGATCCAGCTGCGCACATAACGTGGCAGGTCAGACAGCAGGAACTGGTGTTGCTCGCCATCGCTGGTCGCCGGCAGGTATTGCTGCCACTGCTTGAGCAGCGGTTGGTTGGCAGCGGTAGCGAGCACCAACAGGTCTTTGTCGGCAACGCTTTGCACGTCTTTGGCCTGCACTACTTTTACCGCAGTGGCCGGGTAGCCGGTGGCTTCGCCAAAACGGCCAAGCACCGTCAGGTAGGCGGTCAGCTCGTCGGTACCGTAATTGTCGGGCATGACCACGGCCGACTCCGACAGGTCAGCCAAACGGGTGAACGGGAAACCCGAGTCGTTGAACACGCCCAGGTTCGGCATGGCGATGTAGTGCTGGTAGCCCGTGACGTCGAGGGTCGAGTCCGGGTCGACCGAACCGCGCATGTTGTCGACGATGATGTCGCGGCATTCGCCTTCTTTGATGTAGTCGTACATGAAGCGCACTTGCAGCTTGGACTTGGGCGATGCCGAGCTGATCGGCAACAGGGTCGTCACTTCACGCGGCAGGCTTTCGTCTTTCTTCAACTGGTCGAGCAGGGTTTGGTCACCGCCCAGGTTGCTCACCGACGGCAATGCCACGGACTTCATGAACTGATCATTCAGGCCGATCAGCAGCGACGAGTTGGTCGACACCTGCTGCGGCGTGTAGCGGTATTTGAGCTTGAGCGGCACACCCTCTTCACGCCAGTTGAACAGGTCTGGCGGCAGGCGCATATCGACGCTGATCGCACCTGGGTTGTAGCCCGACACGCTGAGTTTTTGCTGTTCGATCAACTCGCCCAGGCGGACCGGGCGGTTGCTTGGCAGCCAGTTCGGGGCATCGTATGGACGGCGCGGTGCGAGGGTATCCAGCTTGGTGATCACCACGCTGTTACCGGCCAATACCGGGTTGCCCAGCACCACCGCGTTGGCGGCGCGCTTGAGCTCTGCACCGTCACGGCCGGTGACGATCAGCAGCTTGCCGTTGGCGTCGTTCGGGTTGGCGATGAGGGTGAGGGTCGGGCCGGCCGGCTTGGCAACGGCAACACCGTGTATGTCCATCGCGTCGGCAGTTTGCACCAGCACGATGGCGTTGCCTTTGGCCGGCAACTCACCGAGGGTGGTCGGGAACGTCGCGCCGCGGTAGCTGGCGAGGCCGCCGATCCACGACGACAGAGCGCCGGCGGCTTCCAGCGCGGCGCTGTCGGGAGCGGTGGCGAACACGAACGGCAGGCTCACCTGGCGTGCGTCACGCTTGTCGAAGAACGGCAGCGGCAGCACGGCCAAGTCGTCTTTGAGCACGATCGGCTCGACCTGCACTTTCAGCTCACTGCTGTTGCTGATCTTGGCCCACAGGCTGCTGTGCAGTGGGTCTTCGCAAGACATGGTGTAGTGGCCGATGAACTGCAGGCTCAGGCGGTTGAACTCGGTGATCAAGTGCGCCGGGATCTGCACCAACTGCTCTTGCGGCGTGCCCGCGCCTTCTTTAGGCAGCGGCAGGCTGGCGGCGACTTCGCCGTTGACCAGCACGTTGATCTGCGACAGATCGGCCAGCAGCGCCGGCGAGTAGCTGTACTTGAGCAACAGTTGCGCGCCCTTCACCACTTCATCGGCACGGATATCAAAGTTGACGCTGTCGGACGACTCCACACCTTGCAGGTTCATGGTGTCGCGACGCCCCAATTGCTTGAGGGTCAGGCTGTAGCCGGTGTCGGTACTTTGTACCGGCACGGTGGCAACCGCTTGCTCGGCAGCTTGCGCGAGGGTGTTGAAGCCCATCAGCGAGGCGATCATCAGCGCCAGTGCACGGCGCGGATGAGGGCGAGCGAATATGTTCGAGGTCATGGCTTGTCCATCAGCGTATCTAGCGGTTTTGTGGGGGTGCGGCTCAAGGCCAGACGCAGTTCGTGTAGGGTGGCGCGGCCGAGGGTGAACAAGCCGCCGATGCCGATGGAGCCGACTTCGCGCAGGGCCGCCAGCGGCGTATCCGGCTGACCGGCGCCCCAACTCGCGGCCCAGGTATCGGCGCGTGAGAAGGTCAGGCGAACCAGTTCGCTTTGCTGGCGCAGGCTGAGGGCTTCGAACTGGGCGCCGATCTGCGCGCCCTTGCTGAACACCACGCGGGCGTCAAACAGGCTGTCCTGGCCGTTGCGCGACAGTACCAATTGCACGCGTTCACCCTGGGTGATCGAGTGACCATCGGAAAGCATCAAACCGAAGCCGTTTTGCGAGAAGTCCTGGGTGGTGCCATCAAGCACGCGGCCGTCGGCGCAAATGATGCTCACTGGCAGCTTGGCGCTGACACGCGGCTCGGAACGCACTTGGCGTGCTTCCGAGGCCACGGCCACGGCGGCACTGGTGATGATCAGGTTATATAGGGTCCAGGTCAGGTTGATCGCCACCGTCACGGCAGTGGACGCATCGCCCCAGATCAACTGGTGGATACCGAAGCCGAGGCCGATCAGGTTGACCGCCAACAACACCAGGTAGGGCCGGGCGAGTTTCCAGTCGAAGAACTGCTTGTCGATGATGCCGCCCTTGTCGGTGACGTTGAAGCCACCCGCCTTGGGATTGACCAGCGCGACCAGCACCGGCGGCAGGATGTACCAGGCCAGTACGGTCTCGTACACCTCGTTCCAGAACGAGTGACGGAAGCGCCCCTGGATCCGCGAGTTGGTCAGGCTGGAGTGCACCAAGTGCGGCAACACATAGGCGACGATCATCAGCGCCGATGCGTGGAAGATTTCGGCGCCGAAAATCAGGTAGGCCAACGGCGCGGTCAGGAACACCAGGCGCGGCAAACCATAGAAGAAGTGCAGCATGGCGTTGGCATAACAGATGCGCTGGCCCCACTTCAGGCCTTTGCCCAGCAGCGGGTTGTCGGTGCGGAAAATCTGCGCCATGCCCCGTGCCCAGCGAATGCGCTGGTTGATGTGGCGCGACAGGCTTTCAGTGGCCAGGCCCGCGGCTTGCGGGATGGCCAGGTAAGCGGTGTTGTAGCCCAGGCGGTTGAGCTTGAGCGCGGTGTGGGCGTCTTCGGTCACGGTCTCAACGGCTACGCCGCCGATTTCCAGCAGCGGCTCACGGCGAATCACGGCACAGGAGCCACAGAAGAAGGTGGCGTTCCACAGGTCGTTGCCGTCCTGCACCAGGCCGTAGAACAGCTCACCTTCGTTGGGCACGGCGCGGAACGTGTCGAGGTTCTTTTCAAACGGGTCCGGCGAGAAGAAGAAGTGCGGCGTTTGCAGCATCGCCAGCTTCGGATCTTTCAGGAACCAGCCCAGGCTCACTTGCAGGAAGGAACGCGTCGGCACGTGGTCTGCGTCGAACAGGGCGATGTATTCGCCGTCGGTGACCTTCAACGCTTCGTTGAGGTTACCGGCCTTGGCGTGGAAGTTATTGTCGCGCCGGATGTAGTTCACGCCGACCTTGCGGCAGAATTCGCGGAAGTCGTCGCGGCGACCGTCGTCGAGCACGTGGACGCGCAGCTTGTTCTTGGGCCAGTCCATCGCCTGGGCGGCGAAAATGGTCAGCTTTACGATGCTCAGCGCCTCGTTATACGTCGGGATGAACACGTCGACCGTCGGCCACTCTTCCGGCTCGGTCTTGAGCCACACCGGCGTGCGGCGCAGCGGCCACGCGGTTTGCACGTAGCCGAAGATCAGCACGATCAGGGCGTAGAACTCGGCCGCGACCAGGCCGTAGCCGAAGAACATGTCGACCCAGGTTTCAAAGCCGAGGGTGGAGGTGAGGCGCCAGAACATGTAGCGCAACGACGCCACCAGCGACAACACCACCAAGGCGAGGATCGCCAGGCGCCCCGGGATCTTGCGCAGTACCAGCACCGCCAGGAAGCACACGGCGGCAAACAGGCATTGGCTGTAAAGGTCGAGCGGCGCGCTGATAATGCCCAGCAGCAGCATGGCGCCGAGCACGCAACTGGCAACAACCAGTACCGTACGCAGCGCCGAAGGCCACCGATTGAAGCGCGCGATGGCGCCATTTAGGCGCTGTTCAGCGCGCCCTTCGACGAAGGGCGTGGAGGACGTAGTGTCGGTCATGGGAGGTCCGAGTCGATTCGTTCGAGCAATGCGCGGCACAGGGCATGGATGTCCTGGCTGCCGATACTGTTGACGGTGGGGTCAAGGGGATCACGCCCGTAGGCCTGGGCTTCGCTGAACGCGGGGTCGCGGTGGACCGTCCCCAACAGGGCAGCACCCAGGCGGGCCTTGAACACCTCGGCCATGTCCAGGCTGAAGCGGTGGGCACCGTCCAGTTGGTTGATCACATAGAAGCGTTGTGGCGGTTTTTTGCGATTGAGAGAGGGCTTGAGCACGCTGTCCATCTGATCGAGCGTGCTGAACGACGCCACGTCCGGCTGCACCACTACCAGCACTGTGTCGGCGACCGACATGGCTTGGCTGAAGTACACGGTATTGCCGGCCGGGACGTCGATGATCACGGTGTCCTGGCCGTTCAATTTGAGGCCGGCCAAGCGTTTGCTCAGCCATTCGTCATCCTGGCCCAGCCAGCGATTCAGGCTCTGTTGCTGCTCGTGGTCGGTAGCACCGAATGCCACCAGGCGGCACCCGGCAAAACCGCGCTCGGGCAGCGCTTCCCAGCTTTCATTGAGCAAGCTGGTCGCGCCCACGCCGGGCATGTCGAGGCCCAGGCACAAGTGGTGGCGCAGGGCGTTTTGCGGGTCCAGGTCCAGGGCCAGTGCCGGGCGCCCCTGACGCTGCAAACCACTGGCAATCGCGGCAGTCAGGGTGCTGCGGCCAACGCCGCCTTTTACCGAGACAACCACCACGACTTTGGGGCTGGAATGCTCCGAGTACACCTCACCGTTTGGCCCCTCCACCACTTCGGGCGGCTGCAGGTGGTCGGCTTCGCCTTGGCTCAGCTCTTCCAACAGACGCAGCAAAGGCGCTGACGGCGCTTCAATCACAGGCAGGGCTCGAACGACCGCCGGGGTTTCCAGGACCTCTACATCGTCCTCGATGAACTCGTGGACGAAGTCGATCTCGCGGTAGCCGCTCGGGTTGGCACCCAGCTTGTTGAATAGTTTTGAAATGTCATCTGCTCGACTCACTCACTGCCCCTCCCCACCTGGTTTGCGCTTTAAAGGCGATAAAAAGGTCAGCAATAGGCTGACCTTGTATTTTTTTAGTTATGTGGTGTCGGGCTCATTCTGTGATATCACAATGATGGTGTCAGTATTTTGATGCTTTTCGCTCAATCTTATCCGACGAACGGCGTGGCGCCATTTTTATGACAGATTATTTAGAGAGAATGCATTCGCTGTAAGAACATGAACTTGCACTGATTTATCGTATTATTTGTTGGCTGAGTGGTCAGAAACGGCACTAATCTGACATACCCATAAACAAATATTCGATTGCCCTACACTGTCTCAAAAATTTGCCTACACACAACCGCGATTAAACGGACGGTTTATATCGCGCGACAGAATACGGAAACCTCGCCTGTATTCAAGGGCGAAACTGCCGAGCGGTCGATCCGCAACCGCCCTCAAAGCCACGGCCCGTATATCGCTGTGCAGGCAGCCAAGACGACGAAGCAAAACCCACGCCGAATGACACAGGGCCGACACCTCCAGAGCGCTAAACCTGCTGAGCCTGGAAGATACGCCCCATTAACTAGACCAAATTGATCGCAGTCAGGCTGTAGGCTTTTGCTGCTGATGCTCACGCCCGGCAAAAAAAGGTATTGGACTACGAGAAAGGTGCGGGCACGTGCGCGCAAGGGAGTTGAAACTTGTGACGGCCGGGCACCCGAGTGCCCGGTTTTGAAGCAAACCTGCCTTGTCAGCGGACACGGCGCTCGGTGAACTGGTAGTCGTCCTGGCAATCGCTGGTGGGGTCCGATGCCACACTCACATAATGAACGGTGTCTGCGTCCAGCAGCTTATAGGTGTACACATCCGGCGAACGCACGCCATCTGTGCGCAGCTCATTCTTACCATTGGCCGCCGCCCACGAACCTTGCTCGGTCTGGATCACCTGCGTCTGCTGCGCATCGCGGTAGAAGGTAATAACGAAACGACCGTCAGGCTTGAGGGTATTGGTCCACGACAGGAACTGGCATTTACCGGTCTCGGTGCGCAAGCCTTTCCAAGTGCCAACCAGCGCGGGGTCGTTGGCCGACTGATGGGTGGAGCACGCACCGAGAGCGGCGGTGAGGAGGACGAGGGACAGGGAGAGAGTCCGTTTCATATGGGGCTTCCTTTGGTTTGGACAAGATTGCCGAGATAGACCCTTCGGCATTAAGAGAAGAATCCTACCCTTGCTGGTCGAAAAAAGGGGCGAGTGTGAGAAAAGCTTGGGTTTTGCAAAAATAGTCAGAATTCAGGGGTTTACAGAACCTTTCCAATCGCTATAATCGTCGCCCTAACACGCCGGTATAGCTCAGTTGGTAGAGCAACTGACTTGTAATCAGTAGGTCCCGGGTTCGACTCCTGGTGCCGGCACCATTTAAAATCAAAGGCTTGCAGCGATGCAGGCCTTTTTTTTGTCTACGTTACGTAACATACGACGTAACAAGCGAGGTCAGAACGTCAGTTCTGGACTTTAACCCGAGGGATTGCTATGAGGCAGGACCCCAACATTCACTTAGATCGCTGCCCTCACTGCAGTGTCGCGAAACCCAACCTAAGCCAAGTTTGCGGCGCGGAAACTCGAGACAGCGCTCAGCGTAATCCTCGTCGGTGGATAGGCTATTCGTGCCGCACCTGCGGTGGGGTTCTACTTACAGTAGCCCGGAAAACCGATGGCGGCTGGGAAGACATCCACAAGATCTGGCCATCCTCTCAGGTGGTGGATGATTCAGTTCCTGATCGCGCGAAGCAATTCCTCAACCAAGCTATCAACAGCATCCATGCTCCATCTGGTGCGGTCATGCTCGCAGCATCCTCTGTCGACGCGATGCTTAAAGAAATTGGATTGTCACAAGGAAACCTCTACAGCCGGATCAAGTTAGCTGCAGAAGGGCACTTAATAACCAACGAGATGGCGGAATGGGCTCACGAGGTTAGGTTAGATGCAAACGACCAACGGCATGCTGATGAGGATGCGGGCCTACCGGACGAAACTGATGCGCAACGATCCATTGAGTTTGTAATGGCGCTTGCTCAGTTCTTGTTCGTATTACCAAGTCGAGTTCGGAGTGGACGAGGCAAGTGATACGAGGGGAAGCCTATATCGCTGTGAGATAGACGATTCCCACAAGCCGCCTTTGTATACACGCATACGATGACAAGCGAGATATACGTCCCCGAAAAAATTAAGGTTGACCCCTTAAAAGCCTGTCAGATTTGTCAGATTTATATTCCTCTACTCTGTAACCCTTATATTTCAAGCCTTTCAGCGTTTTGCATCACTGTCAGAAAGCTGTCGGAGACCTGTCAGAACCTGACAAAACAGTGTTGTCAGATTTTATGTTTTTAAGCGCTTGATTTTTAAGGGTTTTTTATTTTTGAGGGAGAAACTGACACAAACATCCAACCCCGCTGTCAGAGCTGAACTCCAGTAAACACGGGGCCTGTAGGGCACTCGCTGACAGATATCCGTGATCTGACAGGGATTTGAGGGTCAACCTAAATAAACATTAATGCGGACGCCTCGAAGCTCACGCTCAGAATGCTGCGCCGCACACTGATCGAAGGAAGCAAGCATGCGTAAGCCAGCGTCCCATGCAGCGGAACCCATCATTGAAATAAAGAAGAACGGTTCGACTTGGGAGGTTCATTGGGATTACCAGGAAGCCCCCGAAAGCTCGGTACTGTTCAAACGGCAGGAATACCTGGGCGGATACATTGACGGTTCCATGGATATGTTGGGCATCCTCCCCGCCAACGTCCTCTGCGCCAGCAGCGTTACTGGCTCGGTTAAAAAGCTGACCGAAGAGCAGGCAACAAAGCTGCGTGACGCGCTGGAAAGTCTGCTGATTCCAGTTGTGAAGCATGAATTCACACGCCTGCAGAAGCTGAATGAACTACCCCACCTTCGCTTGGCCGCCTCCGAATCGGTGTGAAACTCTCTGTAATGGGGCGCATCGGCTACAGCCCACAGTATTCGGGGGCCCCAGAGCAGAAATGCGGTTCGGCCATTGATCAGCGAGGCGCCTTCAAAAGAGCCCATCCGAGAATGAAAACTCGCGAATAACGGTATTTTTCATTTTTTTGCCCAATGGGGCCGGGGACTTCAGCTTTCCGCTATTGAAGTACACCCATCGCACTGTTGTGCAGCCGCGCTGCATTTCTCTTCAAAACTTTGCAATCTGTGAAATTGCCGATCGCCCGCAGAGCCCCACGGCCCGCTTAGGCTGCAGCTTCGTTTGCACTACTTCCGACTTTGCACAAAAAAAGGACACAAACCCCGTCGGCGGGAGGGGGATAAGTGCTTTTTCTTGTTTTTTTTCTTCACCAGCCAGCTTTCGATGAAGCCCTTGCCAATCAAACATTCGCATTTCATCGGGCCGCGATAGGCGGGCGTGCTCCGAACAAGTACTGTTCATCCATACAGCTATTATTAGGAGGCAGCTATGACTGAAGAGAATGATAAAAGATCTCTTGTTCGCACACGGGGAATCGCGTTATGGAACGAACTTTTGCGGGATGAGGCCGCTCTGCTGAGCCATCCGGGTGCACATCATAAAGCTCTGCTCTCCAAGGCACATTCTCTATACCGAGCTCAGGTGATTAGCTGTGACGATCTCAGCGATCTGCTTGAGCAAGCTGATGGCGCTTTGGCCTATGCCGTAGAAGCGCTGATGGACTATCAGATTAGCGGCATGGAGGACTAGCATGCACATGCTTGTTACCCCGATGAGATGCAGAGGTGTTCCTCTTACCCCCTCAGAACGGCGGAGGTATCCAGCGATCAAGGGAAACGTGATGGTGAATTCAGAGAACAATTCTGAGCTCGGGCGGAGTGCCAATGTCGCTAGGCTGAATGTGGGTATGCCTCTTGAACCGGATCCTCTGCCACAGCTACTGGACGCCACGCTTTCGGGGATGGCTGTCACCGGTTTCGTTTTAAGTGGAATTGAATACATAGACGGGTGCGCCTACGCTCAATCCTGGTGGTGTAGATTGGGCTAATTTATATAAATTGCGTAATAGCGAGCAAACTAAAGGTACACTTCAGAAAATCTTAAACTAGGGAAATTTATGGAGCACGTAGAGCGCAGCATCAGTACAGATTACTTTGTCGAGCTCATAGGAGAAGAGCTTTTAAGCTTCATTGAGAAAAAAGCTCCTACTAAGGTTTGGTCGCGAATTTTAAAAGCAATGGATCACGCAGAAAAAGCCAGACTACTGGATAATATCGATAACGAAATGGGGGCAATCCGGCTCATTGCGGCAGAAGAAGAACTCGTAGTCGCAATATTTGAGTGGCTAAAACTTAACGAGAGCAAGATGCCAGAACATCGAGATCTTGTTCGATCTTATAAAAACCACCAAGCCAAATTAATGTTCTATCCAGTATTAAGCTTAATGTATCACACAGTAAGCCCAATGATTCAAGGAGGATTAGCACTTGAGGGGCTAGAGCATTACCAAATGAAGGTAACTGCAAAAATAAGTAGCGACACAGTTATTTTCCATATATGCGACCTCGATGGGAAGGAGATGCTGCCACTAAATCCCCTATCGATTTTTCTCAGTCTGGACGACAAGTCCAATGAAGAGGTAATTGACTCTCTATACCAACAATTAGTGAGTCAGGTTGAGCACACTCATAATTTCAGCCTTAAAGTGTTCGTCACTCAGAGGGCTGATTATAGAAACCAACTATTATATGCAAATGATGGAGGGTTTATCACCGGAATCGAAACGGTATCCCATATATTAGAGGAGGGATTCAATTCAACCTTTAAAGAGCTGCTTTGGACTATAGCCATTCTCTTAGGAAATGATCCGATTTCTCCAAAATTTGGATTAATCTCCCAATTTATATCTGTTTACAGGCGCGTACTGTTAGAAACAAAAGTGATAAGGCATCGTGAAGAGGCTTCTTCATCAGCAGTCTAATCCAACATTATAGTTTCAGAGATTGCACATATGACATTAGTAAACATATTAAATGAAATTGCGAGTGCCGTAGACGCTGCTTTTTCAAAAGAAGTGATGATTGCATTAATAGCAGCCTGGATGGGCGCTAGAGCAACAAGAAAAGCCACAAATGAAGCACATTGGAACGCTATAAAAAAATCAGACCATGACGAAGCCAGAATAACAAAAAATACACTACTTCTGTTGAGCGTTGAGATCTCTACTGCATGGGATCTCTATCAGGAAGAATACGCCAAAGACTTATTCGAAGTAGCTGCATCAGAGCCTTATCTCTGTAACTTTCCAATAGGAAATAACCCTTTCCCGATATACGACTCCGTTCCGGCTTGCCTAGCGAATATCAATCCAGATACGTCTGCAAAACTTGTACGCTTGTACATGCGCATGAAAGGTATGGTGAGCATGATAGAGCTCAACAACAAGAATTATCACGATATCTGCAAGGCGACGCAAGATGCCATGAAAATAATCATCAGCAAAGCAGACGACAAAAAAATAGAAATTAGCGAAGCTGGCTCTGAAAAACTATCTGAATATTACGACACATATCAGTATCAGGAGTCCAAAAAACTAAACATGGGTGACACCGCAGACGGAATGAAAGCGCTAACGAGTGAAATTGAATTATTGGTGAACGATATAAAGTTAGACATTGCCCAGTACATCAGACAAAACCATTAAGACCAACACTAAAGAGTAATTACCTTGACCTCTGC
This sequence comes from Pseudomonas sp. OV546, assembly GCF_900116845.1. Classification (NCBI taxonomy): domain Bacteria; kingdom Pseudomonadati; phylum Pseudomonadota; class Gammaproteobacteria; order Pseudomonadales; family Pseudomonadaceae; genus Pseudomonas; species Pseudomonas sp. OV546. The sequence goes on from NZ_FPCE01000004.1 coordinate 456,982, forward strand.
GGACAATAATAGTGCCTTTGCCGCTTTCTCATTGAATGCGGCTGCGTCAACTGGGCTTGGGGCGGCCCCTGAAACGTGAGTATGAACGGCCAACTGAGCATTCAGTTGCTGGAGCAAGTCGAGCACATCGCACACCACCTTAAACAGATTAACGTTTTCTGATCCGATCCAGCTCCTTGGAGCGACCATGAGTTGGCTGTCTGCCGACAAGCTTTTTCGCATCCCCTGAATCCTTTCCTCCATATCTCCACCCACCGTGGCGTTATGCTTCTGCCCCACCACCAGGTTCAAGTCCCGCCCGGTTGCCTGGTGCAGGTCGTCCACCGCCGCTAGGCTCGCGGATCCGCCCGACAGCAACTTGAGCGCACCCAAAGCCTCGATCGTCTTGATCCCGCCCACCGACTCGGTTGAATGATCGTCCACCGTCCTGGTGTGGCTCTGAAAGCTCTCGGTGTTCTGCATCGCCTCCACTTCGCGCTCGATCGCCTTGTCCTGGATCTTGCCGTCCGTTTGGCGCAGCCAGTTACCGTCCGCGTCGACGCGCTGCTGACACGCTTCGCTGTGCTGCCACACCTGGTCACCCTTCGGCACCCGGGGCAGGCTCAGGCCGTGGGGCAGGATCTGGGTGATGAAGGGTTTGTGCGGCAAGCCATACGCAAAGCTGATCACCACCGTGGTGCCCTCCTCCGGAAAGCCGAACATACCCGCCTCTTGCCCACCCATCGGCGCCGGCAACGGCAGCCCGGTGAGTATCGGCAGCGCGGGATCTGGCTCGCCATCGGGCAGTAATACTTCCACATCAACGCCGAAGCGCGGTCGGAAGTCATCGCACAGACCAGGCGCCGCCGGCGCATCGGGCACGGCCACCACTCGGCCAAAGCGTGGCAGGTGGTAACCGCCGGTGAGTTCAGGGAATTGCCGCTCTACGCTGCGACGGATTGCGTCGTCCATTTGATCGCCATTTGGTTGCCGGCAAGGGTCACGCTGGTGATCCTCTCGCCCTGGTTGATAGTTGCACCTGGGCGCAGTCCGGGAAGGGCCGCGATCATTGCGCTTTGGTTACCCTGATAGCCGTCGAACAGCTCCACCGGCAGCTGCAGCGGCGCACGCACGCCAAAGAAGCTGTCGGCCCAACTGCCTACGAACACTTCTCCGTCGCCCTGCTGCTGCCAGATAAAGTCGGGGATGTTGAACACGCTGGCCAGGCTGTCCATGGCCAGGTATCCGGCGGCCAGGCTGTAGAAAAACGGCGCCTTGACCTTGGCGTATGCCTTGTCCGGCACACGGAAACGCAGGCCGGTCTTATCGCTGACCTCGGCCAGCACGCCCTGCAGGTCGACGTGACGCAGGTTCAGCGGCATAGGCTGCGATAGGATCGCCGCCAATTCCCGACAGATCAGGATCTGCTGCACGCTGTTGATCGCCGTCGAGCGTTCAACAAAGCCAATGAAGTGGCGATGCAGCGGGCTGTCGTTGTAACCGACATCGAGCATCACCAGGCCTTTGACAGGGGCGCCGGCCTGGATGGTGAACGTCGCACGGCCCGGGCTTTTGATCTCCAGACGTACTTCATCTTTGATCAGCGGGTAAGGCGTGCCGCCGATCGTCAATACCTTGTGCAGTTTCATGGTGTCGGGGCCAGCCAGTCATCGACCTTTTTCAAGGTCCGCTCAAAACCGCTCAGTTCCTCGGGATTGCCGGTGCCGTCGCCACCTCCAGCGCCGCCGCCGACAGCCGAACCCGGGCCGGACTGCGACGTAACCTTGTTGCCGGCACGGCGGTTCTCCACCCGCTCTGGGTTGGACAGCTTCTCCGACAGGGTGAACTGCACCAGCCAGGCGTTCAGCGAGTCATCTTCCCGGGCGCTCACACCGTCGGAGAACTGCACCTCACGGATACCGAATGCGGCAGCGGTGTCGTTGACGATGCGGTACATCTTGAGTTGCCCACCGCCGGCAGTGGCCTCGGCCAAGCGCATGAGGTTGCGCAGCTGCACCTGGTCAACGAACGGGATCATCAGCGAGACCGCTAGGGTTTTGGGTTTGAACCCTTTGTGCGCGGTCTGGCTGTTGCTGGTCTGCCCGGACAAATCATCGCTTTCGATGCGCAGGTTGGCCGTGATTTTCAGGCGTTTGCCTAGGATCTGTTGGCCGTCGAGTAATAGCGTCATAGGCCGACCAACTCCCGAACAAAGCTCAAACCGTCCAGCGAGCCGACCAGCAGCACGCCCGCGCACAGCACCCATTCATGACCAGGTGCATCCCCCAGCAGCAGGGCGCGGCGCAGTTCGTTGTTGTCGCCGGGGCCCAGGATCCGCGCCCGCATGCTGTGATCGGCGTTGCCGTCGGCCAGTAGGGCTTTCAGGTCGTTCAGTTGCTTATCGCGGTCCTGCTGCTGGGCAGCCTTGCGCCCGGCCAGCGCCGCCAGGTCACTCATGGGCGAGCTATCAGCCGCGTAGCTCTCCAGGACAGCGATCTGGCCGGCCATGGATTGCTTGGCCGCTTTCACCACCGTGCAGCGCTCCAGGGGCAGCGCAGACCAACGTGGCAAAGGCCCGGCGCTGGGGATCTCCCACTTTTCAGCCTCAAGGCGCGACAGGTTGCGGGCACGGCGTTCAGCGCGCACCAGGTCGGGAATCGGCAGCAACGCATTAAAGCGCGCCAGGGTCTCGGCGAACTGGTCCAGGCGTGTGCCCAAGAACATCAGCGACAACGCATATTGAGGGCCAGCGGGCCGGCCGTTGTCGCTGGCATCGACCAGTTTGGCGGCCAACTGCTGCAGCAAGTTGGGGGCTGACAGAAATCGCTGATGGCCACGGCCCTGCCCCACCCCGCTTTGAAATGGGGTCACCGCCAGGCACGCCGGCGCCTCGCCCATCTGCCCTTCCAGTGCCATACGGCCGGCCTCGATCGCGCCCTTCGCCGCATCACCCACCGGCCCCGGGTTGGTGCTGGCCATGCCATCCAGTCCGGCCAGGCGCTGGCTGGTGTTGGCCAACTCGCTGCCAGCCAGTTCCTGTGCCGCTGCCAAGTCGACCATCCATCGGGTCGACTGTTCTGGCCAACGCATTGTCACCGGTGCCCAGGTCATAGCTGCCCGCTCGCCCAGGTGACGGCTTCAATGGCTGCCAGATCGCCAGCGGCCAGGGCCTGATCCAACAGCTCCTTGAGATCATGACTCCGCTGCAGCAGCTGGAGCTTGAAGGCGGTGAAATCATTCCCCACCTCACGCAACTGGGCAGCGGTATGCAGACGGTACGCTTTCACGCCAAGGACATCACGGCACGCATAGGGACTGTCAATCGCTGCCTGGATGATGCCGGACAGGTTCAACTGATCTTCGACCTGGCTGTTATAGAGGAACACCTCACCCAACGCCGTCGACGTGAAGCCCGATGTGATCGCCAGTTCACACGCCTGGTTGATCTCAGCGTATTTCTGTTGGTAAACAATCTCGGGGCTCATCTGGTAGCCGATCAAGAACGGCAGCCCGTCAGGGCCATGGCTTCTCACGGTGCCCGGTGCCGGCGCGGCGATCACGGACATGTACAAGGCTTCTGAAATGATCACTGCGTCAGCGGGCATGCCCGCGTCGTTAATGCCTTTCAGGTAAGTGCAACCGGTGGTTTGGCTGTAATAGCGCATGTCTCTTCCTTAGTGCCCGATGGCAAGCCAATAGAAACCATGGGGGGCACCAACGCCGCCGACATAGTTTTGAATGCGGCAGTTAAACGTCGTGGCAGCGATGCTGATGATCTGTGGCCCCGAATCGATCTCGCCACTTGCTGTGGGGTTACTGGCCTGCGGTACGACAGAACGGCAGGCGGTGGGGAACGCCAACGGAAAGCTGGTTGCCACGTTGATGTCGAAGTTCACGGCCGAGGTGAATCCCCACTGGATGATTAATCCACTGAGCCAGGACGGAAAAGCGATGTAGCCATTTGGGGTCAGGCTCACTGCGAAGCCCCAACGCAACTTTTTCGCTGTGATGTAGGCCGTATCGTCGACCCCTTCGTTGGTCTGGACTTGGGTCGCGACCCTTGCGCCACCCACGACGCCCTCGGAGGCTTGAGTGGCCGCGACTGTCAGCGTCACATCAGCAGAGCCATCGAGCGTCACGTTGCCCGTCATCGCGCCGCCAACCGTGATTTTGCGAGCGACAGCCCACTTTGCGGCCTTCCCTACGATCGTGGAGCCTGAAACGATATTGGCGATCGCAGTCCAGATCACCGACGCCGACGCCTTTACCGCCTTGGTGGTGGCCAGGATCTCGCTGCTGTTCGTATCTGAATCGTCGCTGATAGCATTGGGGATGTTGCTCAGCTTTACGTCGTCCTTGGTGGTCGCCCGGGCACGCAGTTGCTCGTAATCCCCTGTACGCCACGCGAATTGCTGCACCAGGGGACCGTTGATCGCTTCCACTGGACGCCGATCGGTAACGCCGGCAGCGGCCAGATCCGCGATCGCCACACAGTAATGTTTCACGCCCAGGGCGTCGGTGTAGTCCGACTTTTCCGCGCCGAAAACCACCGTCCAACTGACCGCCATGTCGTTCAGCTCACGCTGTAGCACGACATCCAACCAGGCCTTGGCCGGCAACGCCGGCGGCACAACCGGCAGCGCCGCCGATTGCACCAGGCGGATCCCTTCGATGTACGCCGTGCCAGGCTTGAGCTGGTACGTGCTACCGACCTTTTCCAACTGCAGCGAACTGCCGAAGAAACAGGCCCGCCCGTAGACATCACGATTGCTCAGGCGCTCGCGCTCATCGATGCCGGCCAGGCGCACAGTGAAGTCGTGCTGCCAGGTGCTGGCATCAATGGTGATACCCGTCAGGGCCAGGGCGCCGTCGAAAGCCACCAGGAAGTTACGGGTCAGGTTGTTGCCGATCTGTAGCGGCGGGATGTTGCGGCGTTTCTGCTGGATCGGCACATAGGCCACCGCGAACAGCACGCCCTCGACGGTCTCCAGGCCGATCCAGTTGAAATCCCAGTCACCTACATCGGAGCCGATCTGCGCGCTGTACACCACCTGGTTGGGGTTCACGTAGCCGGCATGCTCAGTGGGGATCTCGTGCACATTGACGATCTGGCCCGCCGGCGGCTTCGGCGCCGTACGGTCCACAGGCGTGTTGGGATTCAACCCGGGCACGTTGGCAAAAATGAATCGACTGACTTTCAGCCCCGCATTGGCGGCTTGTTTCTGGGCGATCAGGCTTTCACCTGCAAGGGTAATACTGGCTCCCATGAGGGCTCCTAAAGGCGGGCGACCAGCGTTTGCTGATCGTCGTGGAAGTGAACAAGGGCGATCTGCACCGGCACCGGTGTAATGGTGGAAAAGTCATAGCGCCGGCAGGTGCGGCCGTATTGCTGGATCAGTACTCGCAATAGCTCGGGGTTCTGCGACAGCTGGGAGTCGGAGAAACGCAGCAGCACCACGTCCCAATCCCGATCGGGCTGACGCTCCTCGATCTCGACATAACCCACGCCAAGACGCTCCAGGATGCGTTTCATGCCGGCAGTGCTGCCGGCGTCAACCGCGTTGATAAAGGCGTGCTTAACCCGCAACCGATATAAGCCCTCGGGTTCACCCTTGAAGCGGGTGATATCGCGCTGCCAGGCCAACAGGTCCAGCACCGTGATGTGGCAGGTGTCGGCATCCATCTGCAGCAGCGGCCAGCGCAGCCAGCCCTCGACCTTTTCCCACCAGGACTGGGCGGCAGCCTTGAGCTTGGCCAGCTCGGTGCCGTCCAGCCAGAACGGCAGATCGATCTTAATCATGCAGCTGTACCTCCAAGCTCTGGATCCGCGGGATGTTCAGCTCGCTGATGATGTCGGCAGTGCCAAAGCGCAGTGACTCGATGCCGGCGAACTGCTGGTGAAGCTCTTCCCCCAGGCGGCTGAATGAAAACCGTGACTGGGGATAAGTCAGCGTCGGCTGGTAGTCGGTGGCGGTGCTGTCGCGGAACGCCGCACGGACGAACAGCGCGGCGTTGTCTTTTAGGGTTTCACGCTGCTCGGCGGTGAGCGTGGAGCGCGGCCAGATCTCCAGCTGCAGCGCGTGCTGGGTCTCCGGCATGACCATCACCAAAAGATCATCGCCATGACCATGGTTGCCCAGGTCGCGGATATGCGCGTTGATTTGCTCCAGGTACGTCGCCGCCGGTACGTCTGCTTCGAATAAAACATAGGCATTGGCACTGCCGGGGCCACGTGGTGCGCCGTGCTCGAAATACACACCATCGGGGCGCACGCCCGGGAAGGCCGAGATCATGGCGCGATACACCGCGTCGGTGTGCCACTGGTTGACCGCCGAGAACTGGTTACGGGTACGCAGGCGCAGCTCGTCGTTGGGCTCTGGATCTGCACCTGGTGTGGTCAACCAACCGTCGCTGTTCACCACCTGGGCAATGCCCGGTACCGGAACCGGCAAGATCGCGTAATAACCCGGTGCCAGGTTGAAACCGGCGCCGGTGTCGACTGCCTCGACGGGGATCTGCAGTTGCATCAGCCCGTCAGCGAAGATGCCCGCCGCCGTGGTCACCACCTGGTAGATATGGCCGTTGATGGATGCGGACTGCACGAACGTACCGGCAGGCACTTCCAAGGCGCCGCCGGCGGCCTCCCGGGTGAACAACAACAAGCCCTTGGCCTTGGTCGCGCCCTTGCGTTCAACGTTGACGGCCCAGGCCAGCATGTCGAGCCAGGCGTCTACGGCAGTCTTGACGAAAAAGTTAGGTAGCACCGTGACCACGAAAAAATCGAGGATCCACAGCACCGGCTTGGTCACCAGCGCACGCACCACGCGCCAGAACGGCGAATAGGCGCTAGTGTTACTCAGCTTGCTGCCCTGGGCGGTCACTTCCTTTTCCCACGCCTGCAGCAGCCCGGCTTCGGTGGTCGGGATACCGGCGTCGGCCAGCGCCTGCTTGAAATCTACGTCACTCACAAAACCACCTCGATGTTGCCGAATTTCATAGTTGTCGCCGTGACTAGGTACTGGCCTGGCTGCACTTGGGTGATCTGCGCCGTGCCCGGCACCAGGCGCTCATCGGCCTCCACCAGCAGCTCCAATTGCTGGATGCAGTCGCGTTGCTTGAGCCGATCGCGCTCAGCCACCAGGGTGACCAGCAGGCCGCTGTCGCGGATCATGTGGGCGATGTCCTGGGCGATGCTGGCCCGGTCGTCGATCAGCAGCGGCTGACGCGACGGGTCCAGCACCAGGTCGTTGCCGGCAATCAACAGATCGATGTACTCGCTCATCCGCCCACCGACATAGCGACCATGTTTTCCATCTCCAGGGACGTCATAGGCTTGCTGTTGTGGATCTCGACTTTCTCCACGTGCATGCCTTTGTTCTGGCTGCTGTTGTTGTTCTGGATGCTGGTCAGCAGCCCGCCCTGAGGCACGGCGTTAGGGCGCGCCGGCGACAGGCTTGGAATAGCCGCGTTGATGGTCTGCTGGGCGCGCTGGGCCGCTGCAGCGCTATCCATGGTGTTCACGCCGATATCGGTACCGGGCACCTCAGGCATGGCGCCAAAGCGGGTTTCAATGTCGACGCCAGGGATCTTGTTCAGCATCTCGATCAGGCTGTTGATCGCCGTGTGAAAGATCGCCACGATCCCGTCCCATGCGGCCTTGGCCATCCCGGACCAACCGCCCATTGAGGCGAACCACTCCGACAGCGCGGTGAGCTGGTCACTGACCCACTTGAACGCCTCGCTGTTCATCAGCGCGGCCGTCCACTCGTCCCAGTACACGACTGCAGCAATCACAGCCGCGACCAGGGCCAGGACGCCGATCACGATCCACACGACCGGGTTGGCCAGCAACGCGGCGTTGACCAGCCAGATCGCGCCCTGCCACATGAGCATGGCTCCGCGAATCAGGGTTAGAACCGCAGTCAGGCCATACACCACCGTGATGTAGGTCAGCATCACCAGCTTCTGTATCAGGAACACGGCGGTGGTCCGCAGGCTGATCATCTGGACCACTTTCCAGACGGTCACCATGGCCAGCCAGGCCATACGGCCGGCGCCGACTGCGAAGGTCAGCAAGGACATGACAGCGATCAGGGCTAGGATCGTCAGCGTGACAATGCCGATCACTCGGGTGATGTTGGGGAACATCTGCGTCCAGCGAGTCATGGTGCCGGCAATGCCCGACAGCTTGGCCATCAGGGGTGTCAGGATCGGGATCAGCGCCTGGCCGAAGGCAATGCGCAGCGCCTCGACTGCAGCACCAAACTGCTGCCACGGATCGACCATGGCCATGGCCATGTTCTGCGCATCCTCCAGGCCGCGTACCCTGCCCAGCTTGTCCATGCCGCTGCGCAGGCGATCGGTGTCCTTTGCCAGGGAGCTGATCACCTGGGCGCCTTCCCCACCAAACACCTCCATCAACTTGGCGCTGGCCGACGCACTGGTCAGATCGCCCAATTTGCCCTGCAGCTTGTCCATGATCTGCAGCATGGGCAGTGCTTTGCCGTTGGAGTCGGTGAACTTCATCCCCATTTTTTCGGACGCAGCGCCCAGGTTCTCGAAAAACGCCTTGTAGCGCCCGCCGGCGTCGCCGCCCTCCATGGTGCTGCTCAGCGAGCCGATCACCGCGAACTGTTCGGCGATATCGACGCCGGCAGCGGTCGCGATCGAGCCCACTTCCTTGAAAGCATCCTTGAGCTGGGCGCCGTCGGTGCGGAACAGCTGCACCGCCAGAGCGGTTTGCCCGCCGAGCTTTTCAACCCATTCGCCCTTGCCCATGGCGTCGGCCTGGCCCTTGAACAGGTTGTACATGGTGCCCACGTAGGCGCCCATGGTCTCGGCGTCCGACTTGGTGGCCTTGGCCAACAGGTTGCTGGTATTGGTGAAGGTCGCCAGTTGGCTGCCCGTCAGGCCCTTAATTGCGCCCTCGATGCTGTATGCCGACGCCACAAAATCCCGGGCGTTCTCGCCATAGTTCACCGAGAACTCCAAGGCCTTTTGATTCAAAGCACTCAGCGCATCTTCGGCCACGCCCAGGGATTTAACCTCGCCCAGGGCGCGGTTCATCTCCAGCGCGGGCTGCAGTGATTCGTTGATGCCGACAAAAGCGCCCGTCACACCGGCCAGGCCCATGCCCATGGTCTTGATGTTCTTTTCGCTTTGCTCGGTCAGCTCGGAAAAGCCCATCTTCACCTTGCCCAGGGGCGCGGTGACCTTGTCGGTCAGGGCCAGGATGAAGTCCAGGCGGGCGCTACGATCGGCCATGTGGTTCCTATCCGTTCAACGCATGGGCTATACCGTTTGCCACGGCGAACGCCATGCGTTTCCAGTGTTCGTCTTCCAGCCACTTGGCCATGCCCATGTTTTCAATGCTGGGCTCGGCACCGGGTAGCCATCGGGTGGTCAGGGCCAACAACTGGCCCAGGCCGTCTTCGGTCAGGCGGTCAGCGTGCTCAAGGGCTTTTTTACGATGATCTCGACGTCAGGTGCGTACTCTTCGAGGAGCGCACCGGCGATTTGCATGGTCATCACCGGGTTGGCCAAGATCTCGCGCAAGCCGGCCTTTTCAGCGGGCAACACGGTGCTGCTCAGCAGGTTGAAGGACGGCGCGACCTTGTTATTGGCGGTCATGGCGTTGAAGTACTTGGTCACGTCCTGGGGCGTCAGGGTGAAGGTGAACTCCTTGTCGCCGACTTCCAGGGTGATGTCGCGGGCTTGGATCTGGCTCATGTTTGTGTCCGTTTCGATGGTTGGTTTAAGGGGTGTTTCGGGTCAGCGCAGGCAGACCTGGTGCACGTAGTCCTGCAGACCCAGGATCATTTGCTTGCTGCGGGCAAGCTGATCTCTGAGGGTGAAATAATCCGGTCGAGCGTCTGCTGCGAGTTCGGCGGTGACTGCATCAGCCACGCCGCCGGCGCGGGCTTTTTCGGTGCTGGCGGCGCTGCAGGTGGCGTTGACGCGCAGCCGCTGACGGCCACCGTCAACAGCACGGCGCAGCTCAAGGTTTGAAGCGCGTTCATGGTCCAGCTCCAGGGTTCGTTTAAGGTCGATGGCGTCACGGTCGGCCAGCATTTCGCCGCTGATGCGCGCCGCCTCGCGCAGGCCTGTCACTTCGAACAGGGCGTTGTCGCGCTCACGGCGGGCGGTGTCGCGCTGCCCTTGCAAGAGGTCAAAGGCGACAAATGCGACCAGGCACAGCACCAGGGGAAACAGAAGCTCGCGCATCACAACCCCGCTTCGCACAAGGCGACTTCGGCCAGCCGACGCGCATGCAACCCAGGGATAAACACCTTCTTGCCCTGGGCGGTGGTGATAAATGCCCAGACCGGGGTTTTGCCGTCGGGGGCCCAGGCCAGCGCTTTGCAGCCGTCCTTGATACGGCCGGCATTGATCAGACCTACCGCCCGACTGGCGCAGGTGCTGGCGGTGCCAAAGTTGTGGCCATGACTGCTCAATGCGTCGAAGGTGTTCTGGCCGATCTGCTGATTGGTGATGCAGTCGGCGAGCTGCAGTTGCCCTTTGCGGATCACCAGCTGCTCCACCTCGTCACAGCGAGCGTCCGACCAGAAGTCACCAACAACCACCGGATACGGGCTGGTGTGTCGGGTGATCCCTTTACACACGGTCGGCAGGCCCTGGGCCAATTTGTCGGCATAGACGGTGTTTTGGCCGTTGCCTTCCCAGGTGCCCAGGAACACGACCAGTGCGGAGCTGCAGAGCGTGATGCCACCGGCGGCGAGCTTGCCGCGCAGGCTCATGGGAATAGCACCCGAAGCAATGCCGGCCCGACCATCTGCGCAACCACGCCCAGCACGGTCAGCACCGCCAGCATACGGGTGACCTTGGTACCGATATCGGACACGGTGGCAGTCAGCTCGCGCTGGCCATCGTTCAGATCCGAGAGCTGCACAGCCATGTGTTCGAACTCACCTTCCAACCGCGTGACGCGGGTCGGCACGGTTTCGTGACGTTCTTCCAGGTCGCTGACGCGGTGTTCAAGCACAGCGAAGCGGCTTTCCAGGGTGCCTTTGGGCTTGGCGCGTGCGGTCATCGGCGCTGTCCTTGCTCAGTAAGGGATTGGCACGGCACGCAGCGGATGATTCCGCCCAGGGCCTGGCGCTTTTCCGGGATCGGCTTATCGCAGTCTTTGCAGTGGGTCAGGCTTGGCCCGCTCGGCCGGGCTGCAGCAAGTGCGGCCGCGATCGCAGCGTCACGCTGACGTTGTTCCAGGGCCTGGGCACGATCGAACGGGCAAACCATTAGCGCAGGCCCTCGATCTCTGCAGCAGCCAGGTACGGCACGCCGTTGACGCGGATAAAGTCCGGGCTGGTGACGTCAAAAGGCACCTTGTGCTTGGACTTCTCGCCGCCCTTGGGGTCAACACTCAGCAGGCTGGACACCTTCAACTTGCAGCCGAAGGCCTCAATGCGCAGCTCTTCATCGCCGGCCTTGGCGAAGAACACCGAGTCGAAGGGCTCCAACTGGCGAAAGCTGCCAGCAGTGCGTGCGGCCTCGATCAGCAGATTGAAGTTGCTGGTGTCGAATTCAAATTCACCGCTGCACGACACATCGCCGTCGACGTGCCCGTTAGGCACACCCCGGGATTGCGCCACGGCAGTGTTATCGGTGATATCCAAGGTGCAGCTTTCAACGTGGATCTGCAGATCGCCCAGGTTGATGTCGAAGTTTTTACCGCCAATACGGGACATAGGGGATTACTCCGAATCGTCGTTGGAAAGGTCCAGGGCGATGTTCGCCGTGAGGTCTTTCGGGCAATTGAGGGGCTTGATCTTGATGTACACCTCAACCTTGGTTTTGGTGTGCCAGACCAGTTGGATGTCGCCGTCCTTGGGGGACTCGATCTCGCCCGGGAACACCTGGCCGGCGAAAGTCGTGGACTTGGCCATCACGCGCAGCGGCTTCATAAAGGCGCTGATAGCGGCCGCCATGCTGTTGGCCGTGTTGTTCAGGCGCCGATCGGCAACGCGCAGGATCAGCAACGGACGCACCTGGCGAGCAGCCTTGTCGGCCAACCGCAGGTACTCAACCACCTGGAAGTCGCTCGCCGGCGCATCGAGCATGTTGCCGTCGCCCCAGAACACGCCCGGATAGTCGGGGTACGTTTGCGAAACCGAGAAACGCGCCTTGTCGAGTTCCGATCGGACCGCCGATGGCAGGGGCAGGCCGTCTTTGTCTTTGGGAACGCTGCCCAGGGCCAATACCGCGCCGCTGGCCACGCGCATGGGGCTGTCAGCAATGCTGACGGCGGCGTTGGCCAGACGCCCAGCCAGGACGCCCAGGTCATTGCCGTGCAACTGGGGCACGACCAGGACACGCGGTGCCGCCAGGTCTTTGGTGATCGCCTTTTGCTGGGCCAGGTATTCCGACCAGGTCTGTTCTGCAGTGATGCCGGCGGTGCTGGCCATCACGAACACACGACGGCCGTAGGTGTTGCTGACGGCGATCGCGGCGTCATGCATGGCCGAGAGTTCAGCAGCAGCGGTCACCGGTTTGGTGATCACTACGGCTTCCACAGAAAAGCCCTGCTGCTGGGCCTTTTCCAGTGCGACAAGCCAGTCACCATCGGCAGCAATCGGAGCCGCTAGGCACGCCCAGCGGTCGCCACCATTAGCCTTGGCCGCCGCGACTTGGGTTTTCAGGTCGCTGATGGGCTGGCCCAGGACCGCTTCCAGGTCACTGTCGGTGTTCAGAGCGATCAGGCTACCGACGCTCTTAGCGCCGGGACCAATGAACAGGAAATAGCGCTCGATCTCAGTCACGGCACCCTGGCCGAGGTTGAGATTGTTAACGCTGACTTTGCCAAGTGCCATGCAGTGCCTCGTTATTTGGGGGAGTTGAGGATTTGTGCCAGCACCTGGTTAACCAGCAGGCTGGTATCCCGGTCGGTACTGACGCCCAGGAACTGGCGTTTTGGCAGGGTGATTTCCCAGCTTTGCGCGCCGTTGCCCTCGGCCTTTTCGTCGGACAGGATGCGTATCAGCAGGCCCGCCTTGGCGTAGTTCACGTGTTCTTGAATCCATGCCACGGATGGCCGGGACAGGCTCTTCTTGCCCTTCTGGCGCACCTTGAAGCCCAGGCGGCGCAGACGTTTTGCCTGTTTGTCAGTCGCGGCCAAGCCCTCGGGCACCTTGTTCCAGCGGCGCATCTGCGCGGCAGTACGGCGCTCGGTCGCGCCGTGGTGTTGCTGCGCGGCGACCCAGCCGGTCAGGCCGTTACGCCATCCCAGGGTTGCGGCGTCCGCGCTCACGCTGGTGACCTGGAGCAACTTGCCCAGGCCGGCTTCCATCTTCTTTTTGCCCTTGCCGTCGCCCTTTCGCGCTTCGAAGGCTGAGCCGTCCAGGTTGCGCTGCTCGCGGATCCGCTTACGGCTCATGGTCCGCACGCGCTTGGTGACGTTGTTGAGCAAGCGCCGGCGCAACTGCGGGGGCAGGCTCAACAGGGCCAGTTGTTCGCGAACGCCCAGGTGGCCCCGCACGTCCAGCTCGAAAGTGCTACGCGCCACCGCCGCGCACCTCCCCGTGTTCAGCAATCCACAGGTCGAAGTCGACCAGGCCCCACGTTTTGCCGAAGGCCTCGACCTTGCCGTTGGGGTCTTCTGCCAGGTGCTGTGCCTCGACAAACTCCAGGGTCAGTTCCAGATCTGCTTCGTCCGGGGTGATCTGGTCGACGGCGAACGTCGGCGCCGGCAGGTCGTCGTCCCGATCGGGATCGTTGGTTTCCAGCCAGCCGCCCAGGAGCGCCATCAACAAGGCCGGGTTGCCGGCAAATCGCTCGATCACGACTACGGCGCGATAACGCATATCGCCCATGTGCAGGCCCTGGGTGGTGTCTTTCCAGATCAGGTCCAGGTTGACCTGCTCGGCCCAGCTGTCGATCTGCTCGGGCAGCACCAGGTCGAGGCCGATCAGGTAGGTGGTCAGGGCGCGGAGCTTGTTCATAGCAACGCCGCCGTGATGCGGCCACGGCCCTGCAGCGAGCGCACGGCCTGTTGGCTGAACGCCAGGAAGGTTTCCGGGCGATCGGGCAATTCCTTGCCCAGGTTCTCGGCGCTCTCACGGCGGACGATGGTCACAAACTGGGGTAGCAGGCTCGCTTTGGCTCTGCAGTAAACGGCGCGCTTGTACGTCGCTGATTGAAAGGTGCGTTCCGGCAGAATCCTGGTGTCTGCAGACTCAACGCTTGACACTCCAAGGCCCTGCCATCGCGCTTTTAACTCCGCCAGGTCGCGATTGACCTCGGTCATCGCCGTGGTCAACTCAGCGGTCAGCAGTTCCACCAGGTATTCCGCCGGCAGGCGATAGCCCTTCTGAAACTCGGCCACATCGAGGTTCGGCCAGAAGCCGTCGTTCTCGATCGCCAGTTCCACAAGCGTGGTGGGTTTACCTGAAAAGCTCATGCTGACCGCTCAAATAGGGCGGGGAGCCTGTTTTCAGTGGGACGGTCCATAAATGGGCGGCTCACTTCCACAGGTCCCCGCTGGGGGGGGTAGTCGGTTATTCGGAAGCCGGGTTAGCGGCCGCTTGTTTTGCCAGGGCCTTGCGGACCTTATCGATACGGGTGTTGTTGCCGGCTTGGGCGTACAGTTCGGTCGAGCGCTCCAAGTGTTTGAGCGCGGTTTCCCACTGCTCGGCTTCCATGGCGCGCATACCAATCAACTTGTGGTACTTGCTCGGGATTTGCTCCGTCAGATCCCATTCGCCATCAACACGCGGCAACAGATCGGACAGATACGGCTCAGGGCTTCGCCGGGCGTTGTACTCGGCGTAGGCCCACTCACACACGGCGTCAGCCACAAACGTCTGGATATCCCGGCGTTTGAAGCGCTCCGGCATTTGCTGGCCTTGATCCATCAGGAAGTCGGCCAGCTCCAGGGCGTCATCGAACTGGGCCGTGTCGAACAGCCAAACCATGACCTGCACCGCAACTCGGTTCGGGAAGTTCAGCCCCGATTCGCAATAACGCTGAACGTATTCCTGGTACTTGGGCAGCAGCTCTTCGCGCTTAAGCGACTGTTTGCTGGCCAAGTTCTTAAGGTCACTGAGGCGCGCCAGGTCTTGGTCCAATGCCGCTTCCTGCAGCAGCAAATGCTTGCGCGCATTCGCGGGGCTGCTCAGAGCCTCCGCCGGCGAGTAAGGCAAAGCTGCGGAGACGGCAGCCGCCACAACGGCGGCGCCCCCCAGCGCGATGGTGCGGCGCTTATGCGCTAGGGCCAGACTCACGCGACCAGCTCCACGTTTTCGGTCATGGCGAACTTTTCCAGCTGCTCGATCACATAACCTTCATTGCGGCTGTTGAAGTCCTCGACGCGGGAGCGCTTCGGATTGTCGATGGTCTGCTTACGCCAGCTGGAGTCCTGGAAGTAGATCGACAGGTTGTCCCAACTGGTGACGACCACACCGTTGACCGGGAAGAACGGCACGCTAAAGCTCGGCAAGCCGCCATAGGTAGCGATTACCTGGGCTTCTTCGATGCGCTCTTTTTCGGTCGGGGTGTCGCCCTGCTTTGAATACAGCTTGGCCTTGTCAGCGGCCAGAAGGTCGGTGCCGATGATCGCGATCAGGTCGCCCGCATCACGCAGGCGCTCGTCCACCAGTTGCTTGGTGTCGTGCACCAAGGCATCGAGGTTGGCATAGTCGCCGCCGGCGCCGAGGGTGACTTTACCGGCGACCTTGCCTTCCTTGAGTACCTGGGCCGGGATCTGCTCGCGGGCCTGTTGCAGCCAGCCTTTGTTGACGTCCTGGAGCATTGGGTACTGGGCAATGTCAGTCTGCACGGCGGCGTGGGTACCGTGGAAACCGACCATGATGCGGTCAAGCGCGATCTGTTTCTGCACAGCTGCGGAGTAGCGCTGATGGAAGTCCGGGAACTTGGCCCAGGCATCGATCTTGGCGTACGGCAGGCCAACATCGGACTCGGTGGAAGACAGCTCATAGGTGGACTGATCCAACGATGATGCGTCTTTGGCTTCGCGATCGGTGGTCTTGGTGTTAGTGCGGCCAGTGACCGGGCCCGACACGCCAATGAAGACCTTCTGACCTTTGATCTCGGTCACCGGAATGACGTTGATACGCCCCAGGAAGTCCGACTTGGCCGTGATGGCGTCGTTCAGTTCCTGGGCAATGGTAGGGTCGACGCTGAACATCTTGGTAGCCAGGTCGACGCCATAGCTTTCCGCGATGGCGACCTGCAGCTCTGCGAACATTTGGGCGCCAAAGGCGCTCAGGGAGTAGGCCATGTTAGAGCACCCGCTTTTTGGTGGTGGTCACTGGGCCGGGATTGCGCGGCAGATGGCGACCGGCGGGGGTGTTCTGCAGTGCAGTGAATTGCTTCTGCAGCGCATCCAGCTTGGCGAGTACGGACTGATTGCCCTTGCCCTTGCGGCGGAATTCGCGCTCTTGCTCGGCGGTGGCCACGATGTCGTCCACGGCCGTGCTGACGTCATCGATCAGGTCCTGATCGGGTTCAGGCGCATCGGCGGCGGCGGGCTCAATGACGGCTTGAAGGCCGGCAGCGACAACCAGCAGCTGCGCCACCAGGGCCGTCAAAGCCGTTGCTGTAGCTTCATCCATTGGGGGTTTGCTCTCTGTGTTGGGTGGAGTGGTTTCGGTGGGCAGCACTTCCGTGGCGAAACGCTTGAAAAAGCCGGTCAGGGCATTGATCAGTCCGGTTTCGGTGCTGGGTTGGCTGTCGTCCTGCAGACGGCCGAGTTCGACCGAGGCGGCGTAATACGAAGCGCGGGTGTTCTTGTGGGAGAAGTAGAGTTCTTGGGTGCCCACACTGGCCGGCTGATCGGTGACGCCCATGCCAGTGAGGTAGGCTTTGCCCTTGCCACGAAAGTCAGGGGTGATCTCGATGCTGGTGAACAGCTTCTGGCCCTGATCATTCAGGTACAGCAGGCGGTCGTTGGGCTTCAATTGCGCTTCCAACGCTACTTCGCCCGGCTCAAGGTCTTCGGCTTCTTCCACCAGGCGCACCGCATAGACGGTGCCGTGGGAGCCTGGCCAGCGTTCGTGGTCGCACCAGATCACCGCCGTGTAGAACGACGGTTTGTAGGTTTCAGCGATATCGCGCAGTTCCTGGGGAAGGATTACGCGCCCATCAACGGTGGCTCCGCTGGTGGCGACACGTTTCCAGAACGAAACAAGGGAACGGGGCATGGGTTTAACTGCGCTCAATCGCTGAATGAGCCGCCAAGATAGGGAGCCGTCAGCCCTCAAACAAACGGTTCAAATGCGCGTTTCTCCTAGATTCGATATCTAGGAGAGTCACGGAATTTAACCCCGCGTTTGAAGCGTTTTCGCCGCATAGACTGCGGCCCATGTACTACTCGACCGAAGTTAAAGAAGCCGCTAAACGCCTGTTTCTGCGCCGCTGTAAGGCCAAGGAAATTCAGGCGCAGCTCAACCTGCCCAACATCCGGATCGTCTACTACTGGATCCGCCAGGGCGGGTGGGAGGACATGCTGTCGGACGAAGAGCCGCTAACGGCCGTCGGCCGACGGATCACACTGCTCCTGGACAAAGTGGGCAGCCTGTCCAAAGACGATCTCAACGAACTGGACCGACTGACCATCGTTCGCGAACGTCTGCTGAAACAAGCGGCCAAGCCCGCACCGGTGACGGCATCCAACGGCGACGACATGGGCGAGACCCAGGAACCGCGCAAGCGCTCGCGTGGTGAACGCTCCAGCCGTGGCGAGGGCGGCGACAGGAAAAAGGAAAAGAAGGCCAAGAACGACATCAGCGGTCTGACCGAAATCGACTTCCTAGATAAGTTCATCAGCAAGATGTACCGCTATCAGCAGGAGCTGTTTGCCGCCAAGCAAAACCCGCTGACAAGCCGGATCCGCAACATCCTCAAAAGCCGCCAGGTCGGTCTGACCTACTACTTCGCCGGCGAAGCGTTTATGGACGCGGTGCTGACTGGCGACAACCAGGTGTTCCTGTCGGCCAGCCGCTCGCAGTCGGAGATTTTCCGCAGCTACATCATCCAGTTCGCCAAGCAGTGGTTTGACATCGAGCTAACCGGCAACCCGATCACGCTCAGCAACGGCGCCGAACTGCGCTTCCTGTCGACCAACAGCAGCACCGCTCAGGGCTACCATGGCCATGTGTACGTGGATGAGTACTTCTGGATCCGCGACTTCGAAAAACTCAGCACCGTGGCCAGCGCCATGGGCACCCACAAGAAGTGGCGCAAAACCTACTTCTCGACACCCAGCGCGGTGTCGCACCAGGCGTACCCGTTCTGGTCGGGCGAGGAATTCCGTAACAGCAAACGCGGCAAGAAAGCCGGCGGCACCTGGCCCACCGAGGCGTCCTACACCCAGGGCGCCCTGTGCCCCGATGGCCAATGGCGTAAGACCATCACCATCCAGGACGCGATCGATGGCGGCTGCGATCTGTTCGACCTGGATCAGCTGCAGCTGGAGTACGACGAAGACAAATTTCAGCAGTTGTTTTACTGCAAGTTCATCGACAGCAGCCAGAGCGCGTTCGGGCTCAAGGATCTGGAGCGCTGCTACTCCGACCTGTCGTTGTGGGAGGACTACAACCCGGAACTGGATCGGCCTTTTGGCAACAGCCCGGTGTGGCTTGGCTACGATCCGAGCCGGACCCGCGACGACGCCACGTGCGTGGTGGTCGCCCCGCCGCTGGAGCCTGGGGCGAAATTCCGCATCCTGGAAAAGCACAGCTGGCGGGGGCATTCGTTCAACTACCAGGCCGCCCAGGTCAAAAAGCTCACCGAGCGCTTCAACGTGCAACACATCGGTATCGACATCACCGGCGTGGGCTATGGCGTGTTCGACCTGGTGCGCGACTTCTACCCGAAAGCCACGCCGATCCATTACAGCCTTGAGACCAAGAACCTGCTGGTACTCAAGGCCCAGGACACGATCCAGGGCAGCCGCATCGAGTGGGACGCCGGCTGGACCGACATCGCCCAGGCGTTCCTGACCATCAAGCGCGGCACGACCACCAGCGGCCAAGTGACCTACAGCGCTTCGCGCACCGACGCTACCGGCCATGCCGACATCGCCTGGTCAATCATGCATGCGCTGTTCAATGAACCCCTCAACACCA
The DNA here is from genome assembly GCF_900116845.1 of Pseudomonas sp. OV546. NCBI lineage: Bacteria > Pseudomonadati > Pseudomonadota > Gammaproteobacteria > Pseudomonadales > Pseudomonadaceae > Pseudomonas > Pseudomonas sp. OV546. Next base: position 476,064 of record NZ_FPCE01000004.1, read on the forward strand.
ACAAGCGGCGCCGTAGCCGCTACGTCACGAGCGGAACCAATGCCCAAGCCACGACACAAAACGCCCCAAACCAGCCAACAGGCGCGACAGCCGCAGCCCATGCGAGCGTTCACTTTCGGGGAGCCCGAACAGGTGCTGTCCGGCAACATCGGCGAGTACCTGGGGGTGTTTCTCAGCGACGACGGCGAGATATACAAACCGCCGGTGTCGCGGGCGGGCCTAGCCAAACTGCTGCGCGCCAACGCGCACCACGGCGCCATTCCCAAGTTCAAGCGCAACCTGCTGCTGCGTGAGTTCATCCCCTCCGAGGGCTGCAGCACGCAAACCATGGGCCGTGCCAGTCTCGATTACATGGTGTTTGGCGAAGCGTATTTCTATCGCGACACCAACGCCTTTGGCGAAGTGCTGGAGATGCAGCACCTGCCCGCCATCAACATGCGCGTGAAGGTCGACGGCGGGTTCCGAATGCTGCTGCCCGACAGCAAGTACATGGACTTCGACCACGACGAAATCGAACACGTCCTGGACTACGACGTGGAACAGAACATCTATGGCGTGCCCGACTACCTGGGCGGCCTGCAGGCGCTCTTGCTCAACGAAGCCGCGACCCTGTTCCGCCGGCGCTACTACAGCAACGGCGCGCACGCGGGTTACATCTTCTACACCAACGACCCGGACCTGACCGAGGAAGACGAAGAGAACCTGCGCGCACAAATCAGCGCCAGTAAGGGCGTGGGCAACTTCCGCTCGATGTTCGTCAACATCCCCAACGGCAAGGAAAACGCGATCCAGATCATCCCCGTGGGGGACTTCCAAGCCAAGGACGAGCTGGAAAAGGTGAAGAACATCACCCGTAACGACGTGATCGCTGCCTGGCGGATGAATCCTGCCTTGGCCGGGATCATCCCGGAAAACAGCGGGGGGTTTGGGGATATCGAGAAGATCGATCGCGTGTACACCAGCAACGAGATCAGGCCGATCTGTCAGCTATTCAACCAGTTGAACGACACGCTTCGGCAAGACAGGAAAATATCGTGGCAGGAAACCAAAACACCAGTCGATAACACTGTTCAAACGTCTTAAAGCAGCTATTACCACTACAAACTGTGGCAAAATAGTGGCTATTGGCTGCCCTGGGGAGGGACACAATGAGAGTTGTATGCAAATGCGGGAACAAGGGCCGGATTGCCTCACGCGAGGAACTGTCGCGGGATTTTGCCAAGCTCTATTGCCAGTGCCTCGACGCAACGTGCGGGCACACGTGGGTAGCGAATTTGACGTTTTCACACACCCTCAGCCCTTCCGCTCAATCCTACGAAAGGATGCTGTTTGATCGTTTGAGGGATATGCCTAGGGCCAAGCAGCGGGAGCTATTTGACCAACTAGGTGCGGCGTGATTAGGCATGAAAACGCCGGGCACTATGGTCCGGCGCCTACGTTTGGTTTGCGGATTAGGACAGGCTCAACTATCGAGCCGTTTGGCTATTCAACTTCGGTTGGTTCAGCAAAATATCCAGCGATACGTCGGACTTGTCTGCGGTCTTTTTCAGGAATTTGCCGGTAGAGCTTGATAAGGCGAACCTCCAGATCCGTCAACTCAAGCCATTCATGGCCCACCGACTCGCGATAACTGCTTTCAAGTTTTGTGCGATCCAACATGCGAACTGCTCCGTTTATGCATTTTGCTGAATCGACGGTATTGGGGCAGGCGCAGCGTTTTCTGAGCAGCTGTTTTAACTGGATGACACGAATTGTTACAGGTTAAGTCGAAGCACCGTCTGCTTCGGCGGCCATCGACCTAATGATTCTCCGGATAGTTTTTTGATCATCCAGAGGTAGGCGCCGAAACTGTTCGATCAAATCTGCTTCGACAGGATCAAGGCCCTGACCAGGTGGTGGAGATCGATGGCCAGAAAGCACGTAACCAGCGTCTACGCTGTGCTCCACCAAGGATGCGACATAGCGCAGATCCAGCGTGTTAGCGCCTAATTCATAATTTTTTTGAGTTCCGCGACTAACTCCAAGAAGCGTTCCAAAATCCGTTTGATTCAAACCTAAGCGCTCGCGCTCTTCCCTTAGGCGATCACCTACTCCGTCAGCTATGAGCATTTTTTTATTCACCACACTTGACCTGGTCAAATATTTGACCAAGAATCACCACAGACCAACAGAATTAACCACAAACAAACAGAGTAGACATGATGCCCGCCACCATTACGCCCGAGCAAGCCCGCGCCGCTCTTGATCACAAGGGAGTGAGCATTGCTGAATTCAGCCGTCAGCATCATTTGAATAAAAATTTAGTCAGCGACCTATTGAACGGTCGGATCAAAGGTCGCCGGGGGGAGGCACATCGCGCCGCCGTACTGCTCGGTATCAAAGACGGCGTGATTGCACAGTAATGGCCAGTGCACTGAGGGAACAGCAGAAGATGAAAAGTCGAGTTCTAAAGACGCGTAGGGAAGTGGTCAGCGCGATCATTTGCAGCTACTCAGGTGGCCGCGAATGTGCTGCCGCCCGGATCGGCCTCCCGCTCAAAAAGTTTGATAACCATGCTTATGAAAACAACAGCTGCCGCCCATTGACCGATGCGCAGATCTACCAGCTGGAGCAGGTAACGGGCACTCACCACTTGCCCAACTATGTCGCAGCAATGTACGGCGGCATGTTCGTCCCAGTGGTCCATCCAGACAGACTGGATAACGTGGAGATGTACGCACGGGCCATGCAGAGTTCAGCCAAACAAGGGACGGTCGACCAGATCATTGCCCAGGCGCTTGATGACGGGGTGATAACCGACGTTGAGGCCGAGCTGATCCAGAACGCCCATACCTTGCACATGGCCGCACGCACCGCCGAAGTGTATGCCGCGATCGATCTCTACCGCGCCAAATCGGGGAAAGCCAAATGACCACTCAAACCAATGCCCTGGACTATCAGGAATGCATGCAGAACGCCGCGCTGGCTTTCCTTGAGCGCCATCAAGCCGAGCACCTGGGCGACCTGTCGGCGCTTCTTAACCGCGCCATCACCCACCTGGTGACCAGCTTCCACGTGGCGGAATCGGTTGCAACCAAACTGACCTCCCTTGCCCACATCGAGCTAATGGAAATCGCTTTCCGTCAGCGCCTCATTCTGGACCACAGCACCGACACCGTTGTGGTGATTCGGGATCCCGTTAAAGGGCACTGCTGGTCCGTGCCTGTCAGCCTGATCTATCAACGTGTCCTGAACACTCCGGACAACGTGCGTCTGCGCTCCACCCACTCGTAACTCCCAACCCAACCAAACTCCGGCCCCACATCTCATGGGTTTGGGTGAGCTGCGCCCGAAGTCGAGGTTTCACGATGGTAAACGCCGTAATTGTCACCACTCAACTACCCCCGGCCGAGGCCGAAGCGTTGCTGGCCGCGCTGCGTGAACAGTACCGCTTGAGCCTCAATGAACATTGGTACGACGACCAATTCCGCTTTGTAACGGACGGTCTTCGCCACGGCGCCATCCTCGCCCACGTCCCGGTAATGGCAGCACAAAAACGCCTGATGGCCGCGCTCTCTCACAGCTTAAAAGCAGCGAAATAATGTCAATGATGAATGAAGATATCCGCACCCAACTACTTCAGCGGCTGGAAGATGACTTCGGCCTGAAGCTACGTGTAGGCACGAACTACATGCGGGGCGGGGTTTGCCCTGCCTGCAACAAGAAAGAGCTTTATGCCCGCCACGACAAACCATGGCAGATCCGCTGCGGCCGGCCGGAGCGCTGCGGCCATATCGAGCACGTCAAAGAAATCTATGAGGACCTGTTTGAGGACTGGAGCAAGCGCGCGCCGGCTACTGACAACGATCCGACCGTAACCGCACGTGCTTACTTGGAATTCGCCCGTGGTTTAAATGCCGGAGCTATGACCGGCTGGTTCACCCAAGAGAACTACGTCAACTACGAAACGAAAGAGTCTAGTGCCACGATTCGATTCCCCCTGCCGAACGGTGGCTACTGGGAACGCCTGATCGATCGCCCCTCCCGCTTCGGCAAGATGAAAGCCCGTTTCAAGCCCCAATACAGCGCCCAGGGTGAGTTGTGGTGCCCGCCGAGCGTGGACCTGGCCAAGGTGAAAGAGCTGTGGATTGTCGAGGGCATCTTCGACGCCACCGCCCTGGTGCAAAACGACGTCGACGCGGTGTCGGCCATGTCGAGTGTGAACTTCCCAGTAGAAGCGTTGAAACGTCTGGTCGAGCAGCGCCCGGGCAACCTGCCCACTTTGGTCTGGGCCCTGGACAACGAGCCAACTGCTCGCGGCTACCTGCTGCGCTGGGTCAAACAGGCACGTGAAATGGGCTTCACCTGTAAGGCGGCGCTGATTCCCCAGCGGGATAAGAAAGTCGACTGGAACGACCTGCACCAACGCTGGCAGTTCGAAGAAGAAGGTAAAGCGCGCAATGACAAGCGCAAGCGTGACCTGGATGCCGCGCGCCATGAGGGTGACTTGCTGCTGGCCCCCTCGCCGAAAGAAAAGGCGCTGCTGATGTACACCTGGGAGGAAGGTTTCCCAGAGTTCGCTTTTGACTTCGGCAACCAAACCTACTGGGCCAAGTTCGATTTGTCGAAGCTCGAGGAAGAACAAAAGGCACTGGCAACCAGCGAAGACCACGAGGATCAACAGCTCAACGACAAGGCTGCACGCCGCAAGGTGCTGCAGAACGTCTGCAGCTTGAAGCTCTTGGCCAACTGCCGTTTTGAGGCGCTGTACAAGCAGGTGAACGACGTCACCAACGAGGCGTGGTTTTACTTCCAGGTGTTGGGGATCCACGACGACCATGGCGAGAATTACACGTTCACGCCGAAGCAAATCTCCTCAAGCAGCGAGTTTAAGACCCGCTTGATGTATTCGGGCGCGACTTGGCTGGGCACGCAAAAGCATCTGGACCAGATCATTATCCGTCAAACCGAACGCCTGAAAACCGTCGAAACCATCGACTTCCTGGGCTACAGCCGCGATCACAAGGCGTACATCTTCAACGACATCGCTATCCACGGCGGGTCTATTTACAAGGCCAACGACGAGGACTATTTCGAGTTCGGAAAGCAGCGGGTCAAATGCCTCATGAAGTCGGTAAAAATCAAAATGGCCTTGGACAGTAAGGGCTATCGCGAAGACTGGCTGCCGAACCTATGGACTGTCTTTGGCGAGAATGGCGTTCTCGCCCTCACCTATTGGTTTGGCTCGCTGTTCGCCGAGCAGATCCGGGCCGAACATGAAAGCTTTCCGTTCCTGGAAATGTCGGGTGAGCCCGATTCGGGCAAAACCACGCTGATCAAGTTCATCTGGAAGCTGTTCGGGCGGACCTACGAGGGTTTCGATCCGGCCAAAAGTTCGTTCTCAGGCTTGAGCCGAGCAATGGGCCAGGTGGCCAACCTGCCATTGGTCCTTCTTGAGGCTGACCGGAACACCAACGAGGACAATACCAAAGCCTTCGAGTGGGACCAGTTCAAAGACTTCTATGGCGGCGGCACCCTGCGTACCCGGGGCGTCAAGTCCAACAGCAACGATACCTACGAGCCGCCGTTTCGCGCGTCCATCGTTATCGCTCAGAACGCCATCGTTACCGGCCACGAAGCGATCATCAGCCGTATCGTCCGCTTGCCGTTTCTCAAGCCGGTGATCACCGACAAGAGCCGCAAGGCTGCTGATGCAATTGTTCAGACCGAGCTGGAGCACGTCAGCCACTTCATGGTGAAGGCAATGCGCGCCGAGCCGCTGGTGCTCAAGCGCTTCGCGGAACTGTATCCCCAATACCGCGCCGAGCTTTGGGCCAGCCGTAATCTGGCATCCGATCGGGTCATCAAGAACCACAGCATGATGCTGGCCCTGCTGGACTGCCTGCAGCTCGTCATCGCAATCCCGGACCACATGGTCCAGGCCTGCCGCAAATACCTTCTGAAAGCAGCCAACGAGCGCCAGGCGGCGATCAGCACCGATCCGAAGGAAGTGAACGAGTTTTGGCAGGTGTTTGATTACCTGGAATCGCTGCCCTCTGCCCCGATGGTCAACCACAGCAAAAAGCCTGGCTTGATCGCCATCAACCTTAACCAGTTCGCCGAGGTCGCCCTGGAGCACCGCCAGCGCATTCCGGACCTGGCAGTACTGCGCCGACTGCTCAAAGACTGCCGTGCTCACCATTGCTTGGACACTCAGAAACGCGTGGAAAGCGCGATTCGAGCACGTCAGCAGGATATGGCTCCGACTGCTCACATCCCGTCGACCATGCGTTGCTTCATCTTCCGTGAGTGACCGCCATGCACATCCAACTGATTGTTGAGCGGGAACAGAACAACGCAGCCGAGGAGATCCGCCGGATCCACGCGGTAATGGTTCAACTGGGTTACGAGGGCAGAACCGTGTTTGCAGAAGCCTACGGCGCTGACGGCCTCGTCCAGATCCTTGAGGTTCGGGCCACCGGTGGCCAGAGCGAGATTTTCGTTATGGACTGCTCCCGAGAACAAGTGCAGGCAGTGCTGGAGTGGCAGTCCTGCAACGACGAACAGGAGTTTGAAGACCTGGTTATTCACCTGGTACGAAAGGCATGAGCCTAAGAACCGGACCGGACACCGGCTACGCCGGCAAATGAAGGGCACCGAGGAGTTACAGCTCCCCGGTACCAACCACCACTGAGGGCAACACCATGCAAGCAGAGCACCAAAGCAGCAGCGATCCGAAGGCTATCACAGTGCCGGCAGAAGGACCGCAAGCGGCGCGGCACCTGATGGCCATCCGCATCGTCGGTACCGCGCTTTTCGATTACCAGGTCCACAAGACGCCCGACGCGCGGATCCGCCTCGAGGCGGTCACCACCATGGCCCACCTGCAAGGCGACCTTACTGCAGGTGAAAGGGCATTTGTGTCCCAGTTGCTGGCCAACCAATAGTTCCAGCAGTTTGCATCCCAACTTCTAACAATCATGCCCCGGCGCCAGCGCTAGACTGCCCGGGGCGCACCAGCTTTCAGAGGGCTAGTAATGAACTCCCGATCGGACAATGTTCTGGTATTCACCGACCTGCAGCGCATCACCGGTTATCAACGCCGATCTGATGTTGAACGCTCGCTGATCGACCAGGGCATTCGCCTTTTCCGTGGTCGTACAGGACCTTGGACAACGCTGGACCTTATCAACCAAGCCGCAGGTATGACGCCCGCAACTGCAGAGCGATACGACGCCGACATCCTATGAGGAAAGCAAGGAAGCGGAAGCATAATCCGCACATTCCCGCTCACATTGACCAGGCCGCTCTCCCAGCGGCCGTTTACTTTGATCAGCGAAACGAAGGCGTGTGGTACAGCCTGCATCGTGACGAAACGGGCACACAGCGCCGGCGCAACATTGCACCGGCTAGCGTTTCGCTGGCAGAGTTGCACCAAATCATGGACGAGGCTTCCAACGTCGACCGGGGAACGCTTCGCTACGTATGCGCCCAGTTTCACGATTGCGATCGGTACAAGAAGCTCAGTTCGAAAACCCACGACGACTACTGCTATTCCCGCGATGTTCTTCTAAACATTCCCACCAAGCTGGGCAAACCGCTGGGGGATCTGGCTGTTCGGAAATTCACTTCTGCGCTGGTGCAGCGGATTGTTGACCGACTAGCGGACGAAGGCACGCCATCGAAGGCAGCTCACGCTTTACGCTACCTACGCCGTGTGCTGCAGTGGGGCCGTAATCGCGGCTTCCTCGAGGTGAACCCAGCCCTGGGTATTGAGGCGCCCGTGGAGCGCAAGCAGCGCCGCCTGCCGAACCACCAGGTCATGGACGCTCTCATCGACCGGGCAATTGCCAGAGGTTTGCTGCAGCGCAACGAGAAAGGTGGCTGTCCCGAATACCTTGGCTACGTCATGGAACTGGCCTACCTCTGCAGGTTGCGCGGCATTGAGGTTGTGACGCTCACCGACGAAAACGAGCTGGAAAGCGGAATACTGACCAACCGCCGCAAAGGCAGTAGGGACAACATCGTGCGTTGGACGCCACGTCTGCGCAAAGCTTGGGACAACGCTAAAGCCTATCGGGCCAAGGTATGGGTCAAGCGCAAAACGGCAATTCCGATCATGCCGTCACGCAGAAACATCATCGTGGCCAGCCATGGTGGCCCACTTCGCAAAACCAGCCTGGACACGGCCTGGCAACGCTTCATCACCCTTGCACTGGCGGACAAGTTCATCACGCAAGAACAGCGGTTTGCCCTTCACGACCTGAAACGGCGTGGCATCACTGACACTGTGGGCACTCGGGCGGACAAGCAGGAAGCCAGCGGCCACCGTGACCCCAAGATGATGGACGTTTACGACCTGAGCATCCCCACGGTATCCCCTTCCGCAGACTGATCAATACCCCGAACATATAGGCCAGGCCCCCTATCTATGGGGGCTTAGGCGCGCCCTAATCTTACAAAGAATTATGTAAGCCAATGATTGTAGAAATTTGAGCAGCCACCGCGTAATTTTGTGAGTCCTAGGGGTGCACTCCTGGTGTCGCAGAAATCTTGCCGGCGATTCAGGTCTTTTCTTGTGCGCGAGACGTAATAAGCTACAAACAATGAGATGGCTGGCTTACAGATCTTAGGCCGAATCAATTCAGTTTTCGCAAAGCCGGGGTTACAGACCTTCAAATTGCGGTGCGCGCTAGCGCCTACCGTCGGGTATTTCATTGAACACTTGATTTTGTACGATGGATTTCGTACAAAGGACATGGAGTAAGGGTGCCGCATGGGATTTAAGGATGCAAAAAAAGCGCTAATCACAGCGCTACAGACAGGTAATTTTCAGCATCAATCGCGAGTGAATATCAGCACGAAAAACCTGCTTTCTACTGGCGCGGTAACCGCTGCCGACGTGCTTTCCATAATTGGGCGATGCAAAGGATCCCATCATTCCTGCTCAAGCCACCACAGTATCAAGAACATAGATGTTCACGTGATCGAATTTGAAGGTTGGTACGTCAAATTTTACATTATCACTCCAAATGTTATGTTCATAAGCGTTCATCAGTGAGACAACGACAATGACATTTTATAAAGAAGGAGATAAGAGCCAGGCTATCTGCGAGGATTGCGAAAGCGTGGTTCACACCACATTCCAGCGTAGGAATGTTCCGTTCGATGACGGGGTCGGCGAAGTAGAAAACGTTTTGGTCGCCGTATGCGATATTTGCGACCGTGTCGTCGCTGTACCCGCACAATCGACTCCTGCCATTAAGGCTGCCAGAGAGTTAGCCGTTGTTTCAGTAGAAACAAGGCTTCCAGCGTCATATTTGGATCGCTTGGATTATGCGATGAATGCGATCAGTGCAGCAGCAGCCACGAAGCACCGCAAGATGTTTTTAAGCGTCTACATTGATTTCCTTGCAAGACAAGAAAGAGCAGGTAAGGCAGTAGTCTGCAGTTGGAAGCAATCAGATCCTAACAGCCATAAAGGCAATGTTGGGCACCAGGTCATTGTTAGGGCGGCGCCGGAACTGAGAGAGCAAAGTAAACGCCTTTCGCTGAAGTTAAACGCATATATCGCCGACGAGCTGCTGACGCTCCAAACCGCGACTAAGCTAAGTCGGACTGAGCTCTTCAAGAATATGATTTGTCAAATGCAAGATGATGTAGTTAATCAGCCAAAAAAGGAACTGGTGGAAGAGCTTAAATTGTTTGCTCGGGCCGCAGTCTGAAGTCCGCCGATATCAAGTTAAGCATCACGCGCAGTTAGCCTTTCCGTTTCCCATTCCACATGAGTCTATCGAGCCCTCATTCGCAGCATCCCATGCTGATCGAGAGGGTTCGCTCACCTTTGCCCTGCCCCCTGTCGATTAGGGTCTCCTGTAGTAGAGATCTATGCGGGCATGTCAGTTATCGGCCTTGTTGGGAGCTAGTACCGCTCAGCACAGTCTGAATGATGGACGCTTGCGACTTGAGCATTCTCCCGTTTTACCTTCGTCCGACTGAGCAAAATCAACGTAACAAGCCGCCCAAAGCTCGCCATTTAAGCGGGTATTGGCGTGCCTGCACGTAACAAATAGTACCGTAACCTATTGATTTATATGTTAGAAGCACCTTCCTTGTAATCAGTAGGTCCCGGGTTCGACTCCTGGTGCCGGCACCACATTAGGCTCCATTGCATTCCACCGAATGCTCTGGAAGCCCCGAAAACCCGCCCTTTGGCGGGTTTTTTCGTTCCAGGACCCTCTGTCGGGATCCAACAAAATCCCCCTTCCCCGAGGGTATGTTAGGGGTACTGCGATTTTCCGGTCAGGAGCGCGTACCCCTATGCCACGTCTAGCGATCCCTCTCAGCGACCTGCAATGCCGCACGGCCAAAACCCGCGAACGCGCCTACAAACTGTTCGACGGCGGCGGCATGTACCTTTTCGTCAAACCCAATGGCGTGAAGACCTGGCGCTTGAAGTACACCAAGCCCAACGGCAAGGAAGGTACGCTCATTATCGGCAATTACCCCATCGTTACCCTTTCCGTCGCACGGCGTAAGCGAGACGAAGCCAAGGCATTGCTGCTCGACAATCTCGACCCAATGGAAGAAAAGAAGAAGGCCAAGATCGTAGCCCAGCGGGCGGCACTGCTTTTCGAAACCGTTGCTCTGGAGTGGCACGCCGACATGTCCCGTCGCTGGACCGAAGGCCACGCAAAAACCGTAATGAGCCGACTGCGCACCCACGTCTTCCCGCTGATCGGCCAACGCCCCATCGCCGAACTCGATACCCACGACCTGCTAGAGATCACCCAGCGCATCAAGGAACGCGGCACCATGGATGTGGCGTTAAGGGTACAGAACTACTTATCCACCATCATGCGCGGGGCCAAAAGGGCTCGGCAGATCACCATGAACCCTGCACTGGATCTGGCGGGCTCGATTCACGCGCCGCGCACAATCCATCGCCCGGCCCTCTCCCTCAACCGCCTACCCGAACTGCTACACCGAATCGACAACTACAACGGCCGCGAGCTGACGCGCCTTGCCGTGCTGCTGACTCTGCATGTGTTCGTCCGCTCCAGCGAGTTGCGCTTCGCTCGATGGAGTGAGTTCGACTTCCAACGCGCCATGTGGGAAATCCCCGATACGCGCGCACCGATTGAAGGGGTACGCAACTCCACACGCGGGACCAAGATGAACGGCGACATTCAAATGGTCCCGCTGTCGCCGCAGGTCATCGAAGTACTGGAGCGCCTGCGCAGCCTCAGTCGCTTTTCAGAGTTAGTGCTACCGGGCGACCACAAGTACTGGAAGCCCATGTCCGAGAACACCGTGAACACCATGCTCCGTAACGTCGGCTATGACACCAGCAAGGACGTGTGCGGTCACGGCTTCAGGACCATGGCCTGTAGCGCCCTGCTGGAATCAGGGTTATGGACCGACGCAGCCATCGAAAGACAAATGAGCCACAAGGAACGCAACCGCGTGCGCGCCGCGTATATCCACAAGGCCGAATTCCTCGAACAGCGCAGGCTGATCATGGCGTGGTGGAGCAACTACATCGACGCCAACCGCCATGGGCATGTGACTCCCCACGAATTCGCTCACCCGGTCGGCGACAACATTACCGCCCTACAAAATAGCCGCGGCGCATCCAAACGTGGGTAAGCCAATAAGATCACCGCAGTCCGCCCTTCCACGCGGGTCCATCCAAGCGGGGCTGCAAAGCCGCCCTGCTTGGATGGACCTCATTTAAAAAATCTAAAGCCCACGCGAATTGTCTGTGGAAAACCATAGATTTCCACCGGTGGATAATTTCATCCACAGCCGCAGAATTCCCGAAAATTCGAGCCTTGACCCAAATTATCCACAGGCGTAGAAAAGATCGGGCAAAGCGCTGTCGTTGACAGCAACCCAGGTAGCCAGAACCTTTAAGGCTACGCCACACCGTGGTGGTTCTCCCAAAGTGCGATTAGCGTCCGGCGGCTCGCACGGTCACAGCGATGTGATGGATGCCTACTTCTACCCGAGTGCCCACTGCGGCAACTCATCCCCTTTCATAGCTGCCCTGCAGCAACCTATCCGCTTGGCCATTCCCGTGCGCCAACCTGCGCCCGTCTCTTTCTCCCGGAAAGAGACGGGCGCTCCTACCACTGCTGCAGCCCAACTCGTACAAGGCTTTGCGGCATTCCCCCTCGTGACAATCGGCGTGACAAACACCGAAGTCACCAGCAACAGCGATGCAGATGATGGTGCCGCAGCCCAAGGAATGGACTGCACCTGACTGACAGTCAGGCATGCCCCGGTCATCGCCTCACTGCCTTCACCTAACTCAGGATCTCGCGGCGCCGGTCTCGTCAGCCAGCGTAGCCTCCACCCGCCCACTTCCGCCGAAGTGTTCAGGAGGCCAGATCATGAGATGCCCAAGCTCCCGGTCGTAAGGAGCCGTCAGTCCCGCGTTAATGGACAACCCTCACAGGTCGCAGGGGCCTTGATCCCTGATAACACTCAACATTCTTGGCGGGATGACGTGGGGAGGGTTTTAAGGGTTAGCTTCGAGAGGAGTTTGATCATGGCACTGGTAGGTAAACGTGACGGGCGCAATTTTGGCTATGGACGGCAACTGAGTTATGCCGGGCCACAGGCGCTACGTGATCGGTTTGGCGGCGGGCATTACGGCACGGTCAAGGCACACAGTGATCGCTGGCTGGCGTTTGTACGCTGGTGTCGGTCGGAGGCTGGGCCGGGGTTTAACGATGCGCGAAAAATTGATCGGCAGACCTTGCTGGACTACGCCGGACATCTGCGCGAGCAAGTTGAACAAGGTGAGCTCGCCATCGCCACCGCGCAAAACCGGTTGTCCAGCGTGAATCGGACCATGGCTGCGCTTCGCGGTGATCTGCATGTGAAGGTCGTGAGTCCGAGCAAGGCATTGGGAATGCGGCGCACCAGTGTTCGTCGTTCAGTGCCGCAAGGCCAAGACCGCGAACAGGTGAAACGGATCGTAGAGGTGCTTTGCGAACACCAGCAGGCGCGCGCCGCCGCCATCGCGCATTTGACGCGAGCCACCGGTATGCGCTTACGCGAGGCCATTTTGGCCGACCTACCGCGTCTAAAACGTGAGGCCGAACACTACGGCAAGATCAACATCCAGGATGGCACCAAAGGGGGCCGCTCAGGTGCGTCGGCACCTCGCTGGATCAGGGTAGATGATCATATTCGTGACGCCCTAAAGTTTGCCGAAAAGGTCTCGCCCGACGGTAGCCGCAACCTGCTTGCACCGAACGAAAGCTACCTCGATTTTGTGCAGGGAATCGTCCGTCCCGCACGGGACATCCTCCATATGCACAACCTCAAAAGTTTCCACGAATTGCGGGCTGCCTATGCATGCGAACGCTATGAGCAAATCACTCGACATCTCGCGCCCATCAATGGCGGCAACTGCTACCAGTTCGACCGACGCCTTGATCAGGAGGCCCGAGTCCAAGTCAGCTGCGAGCTGGGGCACGGTCGTATCGTCGTGGTGTCGGCTTACATTGGCGGTCGAACATGAGCAAGGCATTCGATATGGAGCTGTTCCTGTCAGGCGTCCTGACGGGGTCGCATACCACCCGCCAGCGCCACCTTCGTCAGGCGAAAGCTATCCAAACAGCAATCGCTGAGCGCTGGCAACGCGACAATCCATGGACTTGGCAGAGAAAACACCTTGCGTGGTTTTTGAATCACCATCTAAACCAGCGCACCGAATCGACGCGCTATTACTATTTGCTGACCATGCAATTACTCACTCATCGTCTAGGAAAACCCTGGCAGTTCAACCGCTAAACGAAGGTCAGAAAACGGCTGTGGGCGTTCGCACCAGGTCACTTCCGGCCGGACGCTGGCGTTCGAGACGGCTCGCCTTCGCTCCGAAGCGGGCCGCAGTGTCCCCCAGACCATTGGACTAAAATACTATCTCGATTGAATCTTTGCTGAGTGCCACGCTACCCTTGACGTCGTCAAGAGCTAGCTGCCGGGCTCTATGGAGATAGCCAAGACGAAACAATTTTCGCTATCTACGTTTAACCGAAAAGCTTCGCTCAAGCGCACGACTTGTTATCAAAACAATTATTATGGAGAGCTCATGTCACTTAGCAACATACAAAATCCAATATTGTATTCAACCATGACTGCGCTAGCGTACAATATTAATAAAAAATACTACGATGATAAACATTACATGTGGTGCACGCCTTATTTCGGCTCGGATTTTCAGTCTCCACACTTCACTGTTCCTCCAAGCTCGTCTCCTCTTGAGATCTACAACACGTTGCAAAAAGAGATTGCCGGGGCAGATTTGCACAATACCAAAATAAAGCTAAACCGTCGTGGTATCAGAAATGGCGCGGGCATTATGCTAAGGTTAGGAAAGATAACACAGGAGGTTCACGATGAAATTGTTACTATCTCTAAGAGGGCGACAGATCAACAGTTCAAGCCATTGCTCTGCGTAATATCGCGTTTAGAAGCGGTACCATTCTACAAAAAGGTCGATGTTAAAGAGCGTGCAAACCCACTATCATATGAATATATACTTTCAGATCTCCCTCAGTCAGCATTTGACATAATCAGGATTGGCTAAAATGAATGAGCTTAAGTCGTTAGTTTTAAATACTCCCTTACCTGAAGCTCGATCGGCATTTTATTATTTGAGCCGATACTTAAAGCAATCTGTACATGATGACTATCAAAAAGATATTTTTGACGATTATCCACAAGCAGAGCTTGGTGAGGAAGTGAAGGCACTAACCAAAAAACTCATAGTTTTTATTGAAAAACACCAAGGTAAACTCGCCAAGGATTTTACTGACGAAGAGTATTCCGATTGGATGAATAAGATAGACGCCGCTGAAAATGGACTTGATCCATTACCCTCCACCGGCCAGATTGATCAGGCCGAGAAAATCATAAAAGAATTGGTAATCCCAACCTTAGGAGCCAGTAAGAAATAAGGCGCTATTTATTCCGTGAGGGTGAATTAAACCTGCTCTGGAGCATATACCGGAAGAGCTTGCTCTTCCCAGGTATTTATATACCTACGCGACCTAAACAGAATTACCAATACCTATGTAGCTAACGAGGAAACTCACGCGGCCAGATCCATAAACTACTATTAGAGACATCTACGAAACTGGGAGTGATTAAAATATCATATTGAAAAAAACACCTCTAAAAAATATACAGATTAACTTCATATGAGTTTACGTCGCAACGAGTGTTGTTGGTGCGGAAAATCTAAAATTCCAAAAAAATGCAATTTGGATCGTGAGAAAATACCCACGACATGTCCTGCCGACGAGCACAATACTATTATTGTGCTCGTAAAAAGTCCGTTTCCAGCCAGAGTTAGATATCGTTGCCTATGATAGTATCAGGAGCGATAGGTCGTTACTGAAATTACTCTGCCTTTAAGGTACGAGCGTCAATCCCGCTTTCAACGAGTCTTTATTATATGGACACTATTTTCACGCTGAATGCTAGAGGTAATGTTTTTCTTGAGGTGGTTAGCGAAAGCTTTAATATTTCTCAGCCAAGAATGATGGCTGAAATTCAGTCAATGTTTCGTAGTACCGTTCGTGATCTTGGCAAGAGCGGGGTAGACTATACAAAACTAAAAACTGCACTGGTTCCATCGCTGGATCGCAACGAAGCAGGTTTTATCTTCAATTCTACTGCGATAGAATCTAGCAGCTATGGTCGTGAGGTAATGCATCAAATTCTACCTTTGCTGGATCCTAAAAGCACTCAAAGTATCCTCGCTGGAGATCTAGTTGCGGACAGTGAAAAGCAAGAGTTCGTCTTCAATCTTCTTCAAGAGAATTTAATTCTAGTCAGATCATTTGAGTATCAACATAGCAATCTTCTCTTTTGCGTATATTTAACGAATATCACCGACACTTCTCTAAAGCGAATCCATGAAGGGCTTAAATCGTTTCCTGCGTATTTAGGTTTTATTCCGACCACTTATACCTCAACAGCAAAGTCTTACCTTTCTACTATTTTAGTCAATCTTTGTATAAAGCGTGAGAGCGTGATACTTCTCGCTCATGAGGATGATCGGTCCAATGATGAGGACATCAACATAACCTTATATCCATTTGAGGACCTCGGTTTTCAGATACGAAGTATCCAATTACATGATTTTAGCCACTTCCTTAGCTACAAAATCGAACGACCAACTTTTCCTGAATTTGAGACAGATACGCATTTTTCTCTTAATGCAATTGCGAGTACGGTATCACCGCTGGCTGGCATGGACATCCTCATAGAGGACGCCAAGTACGATTACTTACTAAAAGCAGGTAAGCTAATTAAGGGAGGACTCGTTGGGGCCGAAAAAGAACAATTGGTAAATTTAATTCGATCAAAAATTGAAGCTAGTTACATTTACAATCTTCGCTACATGAAGGATCACGATGTGAAGACATTCAATGTCGTGCTTGAGGTTCCGCGGTCCGTTCCAGGTCAACCGGCCCGCATGAATGTTGCTCTTGAATACAAGCCTGATGATCGCCTTCTACGAATGATTACTCTCTACTAGCTGAGTCTCCCTTGGTTTTGTCGAAGACCACCCTCAACGGGCTGTCTTCAGTTTCGTCGGTGCGACAAATTGCCATTACTCCACGTCGCTAATTCTGTTAGATTTTTCTTAACAGGTAAGGAGGATGGCAATGTCTAGCTCGGAAAGATTAGGTGTTTTCGATATATCGGATGCAGAAGGGGTCAACGAGTCCGAACGGTTGCTGATGAGACTGTGTCGGAAGTCATTCTTGAGTTTGTGGGCCCATGCCAACCTGCACACCGACCAAGATATGCGCGATGGAAAAGGTAGCGCGAAGGAATTCGCAGACGTAATGGTGGTGTTTGGAGATGATGTTGTAATTTTTTCAGACAAGCACATTATCTACCAATCCGAAGTCGACACCTCCGTTGCGTGGAAACGGTGGTACAAACGTGCTGTATCGAGCTCTGCGAAACAGTTGTACGGTGCAAAAAGCTGGCTTGAGAGGTTTCCTCAAAGGATCTTTTTGGACTCAAAATGCACCCGGCCTCTTCCTGTGCAGATTCCCGACATTTCGAGGGTGCACTTTCATCTTGTTGCTATCACTCGCGGGAGTGCCGAGACTTGTGCGAAGCATTTTCCAGGTAGTGTTGGGTCACTCATGTAGTGGTCAACTAATCCCGGACACGACGTTAAGTTTTTCCTCGGCCTGCGCTGGTGCCAACCCATCGTTGAATTGATGAGGCCGAATCCAGTT